>JBEKTS010000059.1:0-12757 GCA_049515775.1 Nitrososphaerales archaeon
CGGTCATGCAGACCGCCGGCGCCGGGTCCACGCTGATCCAGGCAGGGATCGCTGGCGAGTCCGCCTACGCCCAGTACCAGCTGGCGTCGGCCCCCCTGACGGGCGCGACCCTCTCCTTTGGGACGGCAAGGGCCTGCGACTATGGCGTGATAGCGGACGCCATTGTGCCGGCACAGACTTCCAGTTCCAGCTCGTCCACGACGACGACGACCAGCCTGGTCTCGTCGTCCTCGACGACGACCTCGGTGGCTTCTAGCTCGTCGACCTCCTGGTCCACGACGTCGACGACCACGTCCACATCCTCTCCGACGACGACCACGGCGACGTCCTCGACCACGACATCCGCCTCCGGCCCCGCGGCGATCGACGGAACCGCCTCGACCGGCTGCGGCTACCTGAGCTCGTGCTCGGTGGTGCTCACGACGGCGCACGCCCAGGACGTGATCATCGTCGGGTGCAACTGCTACCCGGCCGGGGGTTCGTTCTCGGTGAGCGATGCTTCCGGCCTGACGTTCCACGCGAGGACCGGTCAGGTGCAGATAGGCGGCGGCCAGTTCATCCAGGAGTGGTACGCCATCGCCCCGACCAGGCTCACCAACGACGCGGTCTCGGTCACCTCCAACGTCTCCGGCGAGACGTGGTACGGGTTGGTCGTCTTCGCGGTCTCGGGCGCGAACACGGCGAGCCCGTTCGACACCAGCGCCTCCCTGCCCAGGGCCCAGGCGAACATCGCCTGTCCGGGAGACACGCCCTGCAACACGGGAGTCTCGACGAGCGGCCCCGACCTGGTCTACCAGTTCGGGGGCGACACCGGCTCCATCAAGCAGACCGCCGGAGCAGGGTTCACGCTCATCCAGGCTGGGACCAGCGGGCAGAACGCCTTCGCCCAGTACGAGGTGACCTCCTCCGCGCTCTCTTCAGCGACCCTGAGGCTCGGAACGACCCAAGACTGCGACTTTGGGGTGATCGCCGACGCCATCCAGTCTGGGACCGTCACGACGACGAGCTCGACGACCACGAGCGCCTCTTCGACCAGCACTGGAACGTCCTCCTCCTCCTCGTCTTCCACCACTACATCCAGCACGTCCACGACGACGACAACTACCACCGTCGCCTCGTCTTCGACCTCATCGTCATCCTCGTCTTCTACGAGCTACGTGTCGCCGCGCATCGATGGCTACTACTGGAACGGGACCGGCGACTGCACGACGGTCGGATACACCAACTGCTCCGCGTTCCTGACGACGAGGTCGTCTCCGGACCTCGCGATCGTCTTCGCCCAGACCGAGGCCGCTCAGCCGGTCACCTGCCTCGGGCTCGCCCCTCCGGCCGTCACCAGCGTGACGGACTCCGCCGGGCTCACGTGGCACCTGCGGAACTCGGTGACTTCAGGGCAGGTGATCACGGGCACCTGGTGCTACCAGTTCCACATCGCGGAGTGGTACGCGCGGCCCAACTCCACCCTCACCAACGACAAGGTCGAGATTCACGTGGCCGGCGGGCTGGGCGTCTCGCAGTACATGATGCTCCTCGCCTTCGGCGTGGCCAACATCAACCAGCTGCACCCGTTCGACTCCAACCCGGGCGCCACCTGCACCGCCAGCGGGGTCTCGACGGTGATGTCCTGCGACGTCTCGACGAGCAACCCCAACGATCTGATCGTGGGTGGCCCTGACTTCTACTTCGGCTCGTTCAGCTTCGGGACGGGCTACCAGGCGATCGCTCCCTCGTTCGGCCCAGACTGCAGCACCCAGGTGGACGTCTCGTGCTCCGAGTATCAGGCGGTAGGGTCCGTCCAGACCAACCTCGCCGTCTCGTACACCCAGGCGACGAGCGCCATCTGGTGCCTCCTAGCGGACTCGATACAGGGGAACGACGGATCCTAGGACGAGGGGTCGGGCAAAGCCCCCTCGGCGGTCCGCGCCGACGAAGCGCGGACGCGCACCCTCAGGGTCGCGACGCGGACGCGCCCAGGGACGACCTGCCCCGGAGGTCTTATAACGACGCGCGGGGCACGCGTGTCCGTCCTGACCTCGCCCTTGGGGAGAATGGCTTGAGGCTCCTTATCGTGACCTTCGACCCGCCGCAGAACATCGGAGGCGTGGAGGGGAGGGTCCGCGGCTACGTCTCGGAGCTCACGAAGAGGGGGGAGTACGTCGAGATCGAGGCGCTCTCGGCGGACTACGGGTTCTCCCGGGAGGCCTTCGACGGCGTCCGGCTGACCAAGTCCCCCAGCGGGGCGAGGGCGCTCCCGCGGTCGTTCCCACGTACGGTGAGGCTCATCTCGTCGGGCTCCATCGACTCGGTCTTCCTGTTGAGCGGCGGCATAACGGTCTTCGGGAACCTCCTCCTGCTCTACTGCAGGCTCAGGGGGAAGAGGACGGCGATGCTCCTCTACGGGAAGGACATCCTCCAGGCGCGGAAGAGGACACTGGGGAAGGTGCTCCTGTTCGGCGCGCAGCTGCTCGCGGGCAGGGTGGTCACCAACTCCAGGTTCACCCAGTCGCTCCTCCCGTCCTTCTTCCGGCCGAAGATGGCGATCCTGTATCCGAGCGTCGACCCGAGGTCGACGACGGGGGAGGACCGGCCGCGGGAGAGGTTCACGGTCCTCTTCGTGGGGAGGCTGGTGAAGAGGAAGGGGATGGATGACCTCATCGAGGCGTTCGGCGCTCTCGCCCCGCGGTTCCCCCCGGCCCGGCTCGAGATCGTCGGAGACGGGCCCGAGAGGCAGGGGCTGGAGGAGCTCGCGTCGAGGCTGGGCCTGCGGGACAGGGTGACGTTCTATGGGAGCCTCAGAGGGGAGGCCCTGTTCCGCAGGTACCGGGAGTGCGAGGTTGTAGCGATGCCCTCGAGGTCGATGCGGGACGACGTGGAGGGGTTCGGGACGGTCTTCCTCGAGGCGGGGCTGGCGTCGAAGCCGTCGGTCGGGACCTTCTCCGGCGGCATCCCGGAGGCCATTGTCGACGGGGAGACGGGGATCCTGGTGAAGGAGGGCGACGTGCGGGCGCTGGCGGCGGCGCTCGAGAGGCTTCTGGGAGACAGGGAGCTGGGTCGGAGGCTGGGAGAGAACGCTCGAGCGAGGGTCCTGGCCGAGTTCACCTGGGAGCGGACCAGCCGGCACCTCGTCGAGATAATGTCCTGAGCCTGCGGACCGCGGTTTGGTGCGGCCGGTTCTGCCGTGGGCTGTCCATCGGTCGGAGATCCGCTTTGCTTTGGATCGGGAAGGGCCGAACTGCCGGACGAATCGATGAAGCCAGGGTCCAATCAGGTGAATCCAGGACCAATAATTGATGAAGCCCGGCTTCTCCACCATGAAGCCAGGGTTCATGAGAATCGTCGATCGGCGATTGTGCTAAAGTCCGCAGGAGCAGATTGCCCGAAATGGAAAAGCCGCGCCTTTGGAATAGTAAAAAAGAGAATGTCCGGTCCCGGGGACCTTTCGGACCCGAGACGCGGACGCCTACAGTATAGTTCTACCTACACTGCTGATGTGCTTGGAGCTGCTTGCGGGAGGCCCTTCTTCCTGAGAACAAGGAGACCACCGAGGCCGAGCACCAAGGCGGCGCCCGCACCGAAGGCAAACTGTGGGACAGTTGCCGTGACGGTCAGGGAGGCTACCTCAGTGTATACGCCACCACACTTCTGCTCTGTCCCAGACTGGGAGCAGGCATAGATGGTGAATGTCTCCTGCGTGTTGGATGCGTTGACGATGGTTGGTGCTGTCAGTGACAGTGACAGCGTGCCTGGTGTACCGACTCCGTTTCCTTCACAGACGGCGCCTACCTCGCATGGTGATCCTCCGGCCGCCGTGCCGCTAGCGGGGGTAAAGCTCCACTTCCATCCGTTTGCCGAACCCGACGCTGACGAGCATCCGGTGCCCGTTGGACACACAAAGTAGTTGAAGGTCGTTCCGCTCGGTGCGTTGCTGTTGTGTAGCCAGAATGTGGCTGTTCCTGTGCTGCCCGGCCCTGCTAGACCTATCGTATTGCCGGCGCCACAGCCTGTTAGACAGGCGATGGACCCGGTATACGTTGCACCCATTGCTGATGGAAGCAGCATGAGTGCAAAGATAGCTCCAGCCGAGACCGCAAGCGCAACTCTCCGTGATTCCATGACCTAAGTGATACTTATAGAGCATATAAGGCTAGGGAAGCCCTAATCAACCGATATGAATTTCAGATTCATGGCTCATCTGGCCCAAAAACGGAGGAATAAAGGTGGTCAAAAGGCCAGAAGGTTGTGAAAATTCGGGTTCCGGGCCTGAAATATTTGCACTTTCCGCACCACTGGAGACCCGGCTCACGAAAGCTCGTCACATCAGCCCCGGAATATATGTTTGTCGCTGCACGAGATGGGCCTGCCCAGATGGCCGGGACGAGGAGACACCCCCGAACCACGTGGAAATGGTCATTCGCCACGATATGAGCCCGATACGGCGGAGACCGTCGTCGACCAACCCATGGGCCCATTGACCTCTACACTCCGATCTGTTGGTCCGATAATGGTGAGCGTGGACCCCCGCTCTCCGGCACGCCGCGGCGCTCAGGACGACCAGCGAACACGCCTTGCCTCGACGCTGGCGCGCTCGGGTCGCAACCATTAATTACGCCGGCGCGTCCCGCAATGCAGCTTGGACCTTCGGTCGCCCACGATGGCCGACATACGGCGCATCTCCCGCCCCTATGCATACCTCGTCGCGCTCTTCGTGGCGTACCTGTTGCCGCTCGGCTTCCCAAACGTCGGCGTCGATGAGGTCTACTTCTTCATCTTCATCATCGTCTTCTTCGCATGGCTCGTGATACGGTGGAACGCCTTCGAGGCAATCCAGGACAAGTCCGCGTTCTGGGAGGTCATCCTCGGCGTGGGCATCGTAGGCGCGGTCTACGCTGAGAAGATAGCGCTTGCGACGCGTCTCGGCCTTCTGGACATGGTCGTGATCTTCGTCGCTCTGGCGATCGCGTTCTTCGGGGTCCGCTCCCTGAAGATGTTCTGGGTCCCCGCGGCGTACGGCGTCGTCCTCCTGCTCGGCTACCAGGTCGAGAACGACATCCCGAACTACGTCGCGCTCCAGGACTGGATGGCGGGGATCATGGCGTCCGCGATGAACGCGCTCGGCATCGCGGCGACGACGTCGGGCCACATAGTTGCCCTGAACTCGAGCTCTGGTTCGCCCCTTCTCCTGGACGTCGAGAGCGACTGTACGGGTATCCAGGGCGTCCTGGCGTTCGGCCTCCTGGGGTCGATGGCCCTGCTCGACGTGAAGGCCAAGTGGTCGAGGCTCATCCCCTTCCTCGCCATAGGGTTCATCGGGGTCTTCCTCATCAACATTCTCAGGCTCCTCCTCGTCTTCCTGACCTTCGAGTTCCTCGGTGCGTCGCTCGGCAACGACGTACACGTCTATGCGGGCTACACGCTCTTCGTTGCCTGGATACTGATCTTCTGGAGCCTCGCCTACAGGTACATGATGCCGCGACCCGCAGCGGTGGTCTCTCCGGTCGTCCCTCCGGCTACAGGACCGACGAAGTAGGACCTCGATCGGTCGCTCCCCTGCTCGGTCCGCACCACCTGATGCATCGTACTATTGTTAGTCGCAGGCTCGCCCGGTCAGTTCAGGGCATCCCCGATCACGATCCACCACCTCGGTGACGGAGGCGAAGCTTGGGCGTTGAACCCGACGGCCAGGTTCGACTGCGGTGATGAGACGGCTTGGTACTCTGCGACCTGATCCTGGGCCAAGGAATGGGCTTCGTCAGATCCAATCAGGGTGAATCCGCCGCCGACGGTCGTGTCCGGACTGATCATGACCGCGCCGCCGATGATGATGTCGTCGGGACACGTGGTCGAGACCGGGGCGAATATCGGCCCGGAATTGGAGCCCGTCACGGCGACCGGGACGCTCGCGTTGGGATCGAACGGCGAGGTGGGGTTGATGCCGGAGACCGCGAACGCGATGATCCCGAGGACGTACGAGCTGCCAGACAGGGTGACCGTGATGGGGTCCGCACTCAGGGGGGCGCTGGACACGGCGTACCACTCCTCCTCGGAGAGGAAGTTCTTTCCCGAATCGAGGTCATGGGTGGTGTAGGATGTCCTCAAGTGGAAAGAGAGGGAGGATGTGCCGTCCGAGATGCCCATGACGCCCGACGGCGCGGTCCCGCTGCCCTCCGGGGTCGTTATCGCAGACGTGAAGACCACTATGATGTCCGGCGAAGCATGCGTGGTGAGCGTGACCGACCCGGAGTCACCGGAGGCGGTGTACTCCATGGCCTCCCCGTCGAGTGCCTCGGAGGTGACGCAGCTGGTCGGAATCGTCGCGCTCTCCGTCGTCGTCGAGGACGACGACTGGAGCGAGGTCGAGGCCGAGCCTGTGGAGAACGAACCTGTGTAGAGGGAGCCGGTCGACTCGGTGGAGATTGATGTCGTGCTGCCGGTGGTCAAGCTCCCGGTCACTGCGCTGGTCGTGGTCGCGCTGCTTGAGGTCGCGGACCCCGACGTGAAGGTGTTGCTGCTACTGCTGGTGACGGTCGACGGGATGTAGGTGTAGTATGTGTCCGTCGATACCGTGGTGAAGCTGTAAGCCACCGAGGAGTTGCCAGACTCTAGGGTGGTCTGTCCGGTCCGGGTCTGCAAAGAAGCACTCTGGGCGGCGCCCGGCTGGGTGCCCGCGAGGTAGCTCGTCCCATAGTAGGTGCCGACCCCGATGACCACCACGACGATGACGGCTATCGCCGCCTTCCGATACGCTCCTCGCTGCACGGGAGGTCGGGTCACCTTGCTCCCCTGGACCGGGCCGTTCTTCCTTCCGAGGAGCTTCGCCCCCACGCCAACTAGCACGAGGAGGGCACCGACCCCTATGCCGCCGAGGCCTACGGTGTGGTGGGTGTGGAGGAGGACCAGCGCACCTCCGGCCGCTACGGCAAGGATCCCCAGCGCAAGGATTGGAGCCCAGGCTCTCATACGGACCCGAGCCCAGAGGATGCCGGGTTAATAAGCAGCTTTTTGGGGCGAGACTCGGGACCCTTTTCGCTCAATCCGACGTTCGCCCCTGCGCCTCCCGCCGGCGCACCCGGAGTGGGCTGGGGGGCGAAGACCGCGCAGGAAGGAGGCCAGCGGGGGACGAGACGGCGCGGGGGCAGAGGCCGGCCGGCGGGCTCCTTTCGCCCTACTCCGTGACGTAGACGACCCAGTCGTTCGCAGGGATGGCCTGGTTCACCTGCGGGTCGCCCGTCCCCTTGATGACGCTGCCCGAATTGTAGTCCATCATGGACCAGCTGGATGGGAAGCCGTAGAAGGCCGAGGATAGGTTGAGCTGGATAGTCGGCGTGGCGGGCGTGGCGTTGCTGATCAGCAGCCTGAGCTGGGAGGGATTGGCCGTCGACGAGTTGAGGTGGATCCCGATCCCCGAGCAACCCCCCTCGCCGGACCCGTTGGGGGGGATGGCCCAGGCGGTCCTCTTGACGTACTTTGGCAGGTAGACCGCGGGAGGCGTCAGGCCCCCCAACCAGACGATCGCGTTGAGGGTTAGGTAGCCCAGTCCCGAGGAGAGCCCGTCGCTCCCACCGGAGCCGTTCTCGCTCTCGCAGCCTATCCCGTCGCCGTAGTAGGAGGAGGCCAGGGTTACAACCTTGCCTGCGCCGTACTGGTTTATCGTCCCGTAGCCTCCGGGCATCGCAGCGTCGAGGTCGGCCTTGGCGTACGGGAGGGTGATCGGGTGGCCGAACGGTATGGGGACAGCGGTGGTGCCCGCCCCGGTCAGGTCGCTGGGCGCTCCGGTGTTGCTGTACACCAGCAGGTTCCCTCCGTTCCTCACGTAGGCCCTGACGAGGTTGAGGTCCGATGCCGAGTCTGGTACCCCGTAGAGGACGTCGAAGCTGGTGAGCGACGGGTTGGACAGCCCGGTCAGGGCCTCGACCTGGGACTGCAGCGGGAGCTGCTCGTCGACGCCCCACTGGTGGCAGACGAGACCAAGGGCTGAGTAGGTGGTGGGGTTGTTGTAGAAGTGGTCGATGGTCAGGAGCCTTATCCGGTCCTGCACGTACCCGTACCAGCCGCCGATAGGTATCGACCGGTAGAGAGTCCCGAAGTGGCCCCACGCCGTGAGGGCGGTCTGGGCCTGGACCGTCAGGACGCTCGTGTCGGCCTCCATCAGCGGATAGGTCGAGAAGTAGGGGACGGTGCCGTTCCAGAAGTTCAGGACGGTCGCTGGAGTCGCCACCGATACCGAGCTGCTGGCGCCGGGGTTGGAGCTGTTGTCGAGCGGGTTGCAGAAGTTGAAGTAGGGGATGCAGAGCTGCGTGCCGCCGCTCGACTGGAGGCCGGCGAAGGCCCCGGCGGGCGAGGACGACATCGTCTCCAGGACCGAGCCGTAGTAGGATGGGACGTTCTCCACGTCCGCGAGGGGGATGGCCGTCCTGGCGATCGCGTAGGGCGTCTTCTGCAGCATCGCCTGGAGGCACGCCGCCTCGATCCCCGCGTTGGCGGTGGCCATGTAGGCGTCGAAGCTCGACGCCTGGCCCGCGGCGCGGTGGTAGGTCGTCAGGTCCGTCGCCATCTGCGCGGTCGGGATGATGCCCGTCCCCGAGATGGCAGACCCGCCGGAGCCGGTCGAGACTGGGACCTGCCCCGCGTAGTTCGGGGAGCCGCCTCGCAGCGACCACAGGATGCAGCCCGAACCGTCCGCGGAGTGGGACCCGCTCGAGGTCACGTCGCCCAGATAGAGGCCGAGGGGGCTGTTCACGTACCTCGCGTAGGTGTTCATGTTGTGGCCCCCGTTGGCACCCTGGGCGCCGCCGTAGTTCACCCCGTGGTCGGAGTCGAGCCACCCCGCGATCCCGGCGAGGTTCTCCAGCCCCACCTCCTGGTCGATCTGTTGGTAGAGCTGGACCCAGAGCTGGAGGTACTCCGGGGCGTCGATCACCACGCCCCTATGGCCGTAGGAGGTGGCGGCGGTGAACGACCCGTTCGCGAAGTAGTACTCCTGCTCGTTGGGATAGAGCGAGGCGGCCCCGAAGATGAAGCCGGTGTTGTAGCCCCATCCGTCCAGCGGTCCGAGGACCGCTCCTCCGACCGACTGCCACCCCGAGACCTGGGCGGCGAGGTCGGAGGTGTACCCGTCCGACCCGTTCTGCCACGGATATATGCTGAACCCACCGACGGAGGAGTAGAACTCTATCGCGGACTGGAGCGAGGAGAAGGGCAGCACCCCGCTGTCGAACGGCTCACCGTAGGCGACCAGGCCGCAGGTCGTCACCCCGTGGGCGAGGAGGGTCCGGTTGTAGTCGTGGGCGGCGTTGCTGAGGCCGGTCGCACTCGTGGACGTGGAGGTCGTGAGGCTAGTGGTGGTCGCCGCCGTGGTTGTCGTCGAGGAGGCCACGCTCGTCGTGGTGGTGCTGCTCGTCGAGGTCGAGTTGGCTGTCCCCGTCGAGTACCCCACTTGGAAGATGATCCCGCAGGGCCCCGGGTTGGCCGCGGTCCAGGACGCCCCCGCGTTGCTAGAGACGAGCGCGTCGAATCCCGCCGGCGTCCCCTGGTCCGTCCCCTGGGCGCCGTACCTGGTCCAGTAGTAGGTCAGCGGGACGTTGGCCGCGCTCCCGTTCGCGGACGAGACGACGACCCAATACTTGGTGCCCGCCACTAGGGCGGGATTCGCGCCGCTGAGGGGGACGTACTCCGCAGAGTAGAGGTAGACGTAGGGGCTCCCGTAGGTCCCCTGGGCGACGGGCTGGCTCATCGCCGGGGCTCCCGCTCCGTTGTCCGGGTAGATCGAGACGGTCGTGCTCTCGGAGACCCCGCAAAGCCAGACGCAGTTCACGGTCCCGGTCGAGGGCGCCAGGAACGGCTGAGCGACGAAGCTCTTGGTGCTCACAGGGAGGTTGACCCCCTGCACCACCGGGTTCCCGAGCGACTCGGCCGAGGTGAAGACCTTGAAGGCCCAGTCGGTGGGGCCCTCCGCGCAGTAGGTCCACGCGCCAGTGCCGTTCCGCCTGAGGCACGGGAACCTGAACGGGCTGACCATCCGCATCAGCGGTACGCTGAGGCTCGTCGAGGTCGTCGAGAGGACGACCCAGTAGTGGCTGCCCGCGGCGACCGGGAGTCCGAACCCCTTGGCGTCGAGGTACCCCTGCTGTGGCATGGTGCCGGAGTCGATCGTCACCGATGCGAGGGCAGAGCCGGGCGCGCACCCGAGCGCGTTGCCCGCGTAGGCGGGGTTGTCGCTGTAGACCGAGACGGTGAGGGGCTGCCCGGACGGGTAGTACTGGCCGCTCGGGCTGTTGGACCAGACCTCCCACTGGACCTCCGTGAGCGTCCCGTTCTGCGTCGGCGAGAACCGGACCGCCGCCTGCTGCGAGGAGCTGACCGCGTCCGCTCCTCCGGAACCGAACGGCCCGGGGTAGTCGACGTGCCCCACGACCAGAGCGGTATCGACGAGCTGGTACCAGAGCGAGGTGGCCTGCCCCTGGAACCCGAGCGAGGACGGGCTGACGTTGTTCCCCCTGAAGAGCACACCGTAGTCGTACCCGGGCTCGTTCAGCGTCACCTGGTACTCGTGTCCCGGGACGGTGGTCACGACCTGGTTGAGGGTGAACGGCAGGAGCCCCTGCATCCCGTGGGAGTTCCCGGCCTGGGTCGCGGTCGCCGTCGCGAGCTGCTGGCCGGTAGTGACGTCCGTGACGGCGAAGCTTCCCTGATAGCCGGGGGGCGTCTGGTGCATGTCGGAGAGCCAGGGGGAGACGGTCTGGAACGAGAACGCGCTCTCGGCGGTGAACTGGAGCATCTTGCCCGGGCCGGTGTTCCAGGTGGTGAGCGGGAGGGTGACGACCTCCGTCCCGGTCTGGTCGACGACCCTGAGCAGAGACGAGCCCGTGTTACCTATCGAGTACTGGACGATGCTGTAGCAGGCGACGGCGTTGACGTCCCACCAGTTGGGGACCCCGTCGTTGATCCAGACGTTGTAGTAGTTCGAGGCGTTGCTCGACTGGGCCGAGAGGGATGCGGTGTAGACCGACCCGCCCATGAGGGGCCCGGTGAGGGTCACCGGGACGGGAGGGGTCCAGCCCGCGCTGGAACCGAGAGACGAGGCAGCCAGGCTCCCCGAGCCCAGCACGTTGCCACCCGAGTCCTTGATCGTCACGACCAGGGGACCGGGGCTGCCGGAGACCGAGGCGTAGAGCATCACGCCGATCGCCGTCGCCGGCGACGGCATCGTGAACGACTGCTTGAAGCCGTAGGTGCCGGTCGTCGGGGTGAAGAGCCTCCCGCTCCCCGAGTCCTGGGGGGTGAAGGTCCAGAGCGGGACGAGCGAGCCTCCCCGCCCGGCCGGGTACGCGGGGACGGCCCGGAGGGGGGTCGACGCGGCCAGGGCGTTCGTGAGCCCGCGCGGGTACTTGACGGCACCGATGAGGGTCAGGGCGCCGAGCCCGACTATCGCGCCGCTCGCTAGGAAAGCCCTTCTGCTTATGCCACGGGAAGATTCCGAGCGCCCTTCGGAGGAGCGGGCGGCGTCAACTTCCGTCATGCTCGACACCCGCGTCTGCTCGTGTCACCGCGCACGTCATGGGATCGGTGGTTGAGCGCTCGGTCGAATATCTTTGAATGGCAAAGTGGGCCCCTGAATCGTGGCGTCGGGCTGTGTCCCGCACGGTCCTCACCCTCGGCCATCCTCACTGCGAGTTTTGTCAGGCTCTCCCTCTGGCTTAAGACTAATGGTAGATTCATCCTATGTTCACATTAGATATCTCATGACGAAAAGGTCCCTCTATTTAAGAAACGTCTGAATTCTCAGGGTTAAGACTGTGCGCTTGGCTGCAATCAGCTCGAACCATGCTCAGCCGGATCTGCTCTCCCATCGATGCAGCGCGGAGCGGCACCGCGGCCGCCGCTCAGACTCGCTTGCATCCTCCCCAGGCCCTTCTCGCCTTTGAGACTCAACCAAAACGGGGGACCTCGGGTCGCGGCGCCCTGGCAGGAGGGAGAAGAGTGAACCAGCATCGTCCCTTGCGTTGTCGAGTCTTCCATGGCATCCATGGGACGCGTATGCGTGAATAAGAGACAACCGCAGAGAACTCGCGGGTTTTGTCAAGATTCCGCGTCGAATGGCCCAAGCCGTTCGTCTCCGCGGGGCTCGGTCGACCCTCGGACAGCGCTCGGAACGCCGGCGGCGGCGTTGGACGTGTGGGCGCGCCTTCGAGGAGAAGACGGTGTACGATGGTCGCCCTTCCGTCCCGTCCCGGCCCGGCCCGGGCAGGCTGGGCGCCCTAGGCGACCACTTCGCCGTACAGCTCCTCGAGACGGGACGCGGTCTGCTCCCAGGTGAACCTGGAGACCACCTTCGCCCGGGCGGCCTCGCCGATCCTCCGGCACCGGTCCTGGTCACCCAGGAGGCTAAGGAGCGACGAGGCAAGGCCGTCCGGGTCGTCCGGTCTGACCAGGACCCCGTCGACCCCGTCCTCGATGATCTCCGGGATCGAGTCGATCCCGAACGCCACCACCGCCTTCCCGCAAGCCATCTCCTCGGCGACGGCGAGGCCGAAACCCTCCCGGGTCGATGCGTGGACGCAGGCCTGCGCCGAGTTGATGAGCCCCACGAGGTCCTCCTGGGGCACGTCGGTCAACAACCGGACCCTCTCGGAGACGCCCAGGCTCTCGGCGTCCTTGAGGACGCCCTCGCGATAGGACGCGTCGTAGGCGCGGCCCACGTTGACGTAGACCAGCCTCGGCCACCTCTCGAGCAATCGCGGGAGGCATCGAATCACCCTCC
>JBEKTS010000060.1:0-12755 GCA_049515775.1 Nitrososphaerales archaeon
GTTGCCCGTCATGTTCGCCACGAAGACGTGGCCCAGCACGAGGTAGCTGAACGAGTCGACCAGCCCCGTGACCAGGGTCATGGCGACCAGCAGCGGGGGCAGCGGGCCGTCCTTCCCGTCGCGCGGAGGGAACAGGGTCCCTCGCACGTCGGCGAAGAACGCGCTCATGGGTCGCACGCCCCGCAGGTCGCCTGCGCGAGGCGCCCCGCCAGACCGTCCGGGAGCGGCACTCGCCTATCCTCCGTACGCGCACACCGGAGACCACGCGGGGCTCGCGGGCGTGCGCGCCGGGGAGAGCCCGGCGAACTCGCCGGCGGCGTACGCCACCCTCCCGCCCACGACCGTCAGCACCGACTCGAGGCCCCGTATCTCCTCCTCCGGGACCGAGAAGTAGTCGGCGGAGAGCACCGCCAGGTCGGCGAGCTTCCCCACCTCGACCGAGCCCTTCTTCCCCTCCTCGTTCGAGAACCACGCCCCGCTCGCGGTCAGGAGCCTGAGTGCCTCCATCCGGGAGAGCAGGTTCTCGGGCGAGAACATCTGCGTGCCCCCCACCGTCCTGCCGGTCACCAGCCAGTACAGCGCTATCCACGGGTTGTAGCTGGCGACGCGCGTCGCGTCGGTGCCGCCGGCCACCGGGATCCCCCTCTCGAGCATCCTGGCGACGGGGGGCGACCGCTCGGCCTCCTCCTCCCCGTAGTGGTCCGCGAAGTGCTCTCCCTGGAAGGCCAAGCGGTGCTGGACCGCGATGCCGCCCCCCAGCTTGCGGACCCTCTCCAGGTTCCTCTCGGAGATCGTCTCGGCGTGGTCGAAGAACCACCTCAAGCCTTCGAACGGCGTCTCGTCGTTGACCTCCTCGAAGACGTCGAGGAACCTCTCGATCGATTCGTCATAGGTCGCGTGCAGCCGGAACGGCCACCGGTTCCTCACGAGGAGCCCCGTCACCCCCTTCAACTCCTGCTCCATGGTCGGCGGGAGCTCGGGCCTGGGCTCCATGAAGTTCTCAAAGTCCCCGGCCGAGTAGACCAGGGTCTCCCCGGCCCCGTTCATCCGGTAAAAGTCGTCGCCCTCTCCGGGCCTCGTCGTCTTGCCCCAAGCCTCGTAGTCCTCCAGCTCGTGCTTCGGCCTCTGGGTGAAGAGGTTGTACGCGACCCGCACCGTCAGCTCCCCCTTGCGCGCCAGCTCGGCGACGACGGAGTAGTCCCGGGGGTAGTACTGGGACCCGCCCCCGGCGTCGATGACGCTCGTCAGTCCCAGCCGGTTGAGCTCCCGCATGTACTGGACGGTCGAGTTCACCTGGTCGGCACGGGCCAGCTTCGGCGCCAGGGCCAGGGTCGAGTAGAGGATCGACGCGTTCGGCCGGGCGACGAGGAGCCCGGTCGGGTTCCCGTCCCCGTCGCGCTGGATCTCGGCCTGAGGGGGGTCGGGCGTGTCCTTCCCGTACCCCACGGCCTCGAGGGCCGCGCGGTTGAGCATGGCGTCATGGTAGACGTGCAGCAGGAACGCGGGGGTCGACGGCGCGGCGGCGTTCAGCTCCTCCAGGGTCGGCGTCCTGTGCTCCTCGAACTGGAACTCCGACCAGCCGCCGACGACGCGCACCCACTGAGGAGCCGGGGTCCTCTGCGCCTGCTCTCGCACCCTCCGCATCGCCTCGGCGAGGGACCCGATGCCCTCCCACCGGAGCTCCATGTTGTGGTTGAGCCCTTCGCGGATGAAGTGCGTGTGCGAGTCGTTGAGGCCGGGGACGACCGTCCTCCCCCCGGCGTCGACCATCCTCGTCCGCGAGCCCCTGTAGTCGAGCGCCTCGTCCCCGACCGCGACGAACCGGCCCTCCCTGATCGCCACCGCGCCCGCGAAGGAGCGTCTGGCGTCCTGAGTCGCGATCCGTGCGTCGAAGAGGATGAGGTCCGCCGCCCGGTCGTCCTGCAATCGCGCTACCTCTCCCCGGGCTTGAGACGGACGAACTCCACCAGCCCGTCCCTGAAGCGGATGCTCGCGTGGCTGCCGTTGCAGAACGGCTTGTTCGCCGACGCGCCGCAGCGGCAAAGGGCCACCCGGTTCCGCGTCTCGTAGGGCGTCCCGTCGGCGGACTCGACCCTGATGCCTCCCTGGACGTAGAGCGGGCCGCTGCAGCCCAGGGCGGGGTCTTCGACCACCCCTATCGCCGGCCCGAGCCTGGGCTCGATCTCCTTGCCCGTCTTCTTGTCGCGCAGTACGAGCCTGCCCGAGAGGCAGTGGCTCTCCTCCCGGACCACGAGCTTGCGCGCCTCCGGGTCGTCCGTCTGTTCCATGAGGCCCCAGATCTTGCCACCGGGGTCGCAGAACCGGGCGAAGGCGCAGAGCTCCTCCGCGTCGCTGAGCGTCATCGTCGCGCCGTCGAAGACGTCGGCCTGCCGGGCGTAGGGCTGTCTGGTGGCCGTCTCCCTCCCGTCGAAGCGGACCTTCTCGTGAGAGCCGTCGCAGAACGGCTTGGTCTTCGAGTGCCCGCAGCGGCAGAGCTGGTATTCCCCCCTGGTCTCGAAGGTCTTCGCCCTCTTCAGGTCCCACGAAAGGCCCTCCTCGTTGGGCTCGATCAGCTCCATCGTGAGCGGGATCCCGGCGGAGACGATGTAGGGACCGTCCTTGGAGACTACGATCTTCTTCTTCGACCTTCCGCTCATCGGCGACCGACCAGCGGTGCCGCGTTGGAGTTCGTGGGAGTCGATTCCAGCAGGACCACGACATCCTAATGACGGGGGGTGGTACAAAAGCTGTCCATATGTTTCGTCGAGAACAATCTTCCTGCCGGGAGGCGGTGCCCGGACCCGCCGAGGACCCGGCTGTTGGTCGATGCGCTTTCGGTTCGCTCCCGCTCCGGTGCCCACCATCGGCTCGGTCCTGGGCGACGGCGCCCCTCTCTAGTCGTCCGGCCCGACAAATCGCGCCCCGGACAGTCAAGCTTAATATTATGTCAAGATTCTTGACTATCAAGTGCCTTGACTACATCCGACTCCGATCGTCCCGCTCTTCCACAGGTCGTCACGCCCGCCCTGCTCCGCGCCGCCCGCTCCGCCTACATCGACGCGATAAGGAAAGCGCTCGCCGACGCCGGCTTCGAGGACCTCCCGAAGAACGGGCCGTTCGTGCTGGGCGCCATGGTGAACTTCGGCTTTCCGTCGGCCGAGGTCGTCCGGCAGCTCGGGGTCACGAAGCAGGCTGCGAGCCAGCTCATCGACGTGCTCGTCGTGAGGGGCTACCTGGAGCGCGTCCCCGACCCCGACGACCGGCGCAGGGTGACTCTGAAGCCCACCGAGAGGGGCCGCGCCGCGGCGGTCGCGTCCCGCGCGGGCGTCGAGACCGTCGACCGCGAGCTCGCGAGGCGCCACCCGCCCGCGGAGCTGGTCACGTTCAGGGCCTGCCTGGCCACGCTGGCGGAGGTCGGAGCCCACGACGAGGGCGCGGGGCATCCGGAGGGTGAGGCGTCGCCGCCATCCACGACCGGGCCACCGCGCACCCGCTTCGTCGGGTTCAGCCCCATCTTCGCCGTTCGGGACCTGCAGCGGGCGCTCGAGCACTACCGGACACTCGGCTTCACCGTCAAGGCCTACGCCGGCGGCGACGAGTATGGTTTCGCGGACCGCGACGGGGTCGGCCTGCACCTCGCGGCCGAGAAGGATTTCGACCCCGCCAGGGACGCCAGCGAGGCGTACCTCCACGTCGCGGACGCGGACGCCCTGTGGGCGGAGTGGAGCGCGCCAGGCATCGACGGGAAGACGCGCCCTGTCGGCACCATGGAGTACGGGATGCGCGAGGGGAGCCACTCGGACCCGGACAACAACCTCATCCGATTCGGGTCCGGTAGATCGCGCCCCCCGACCGGACCGAGACCGTGAGGGGCGATGGCGCGGTGACGGCTGCAGCCGGCCGAAGCGACGACGGCACGGGCACCAAGAAGACCGAGGACGGCGAGTCGCCCGAGGAGCGCATCGAGATGCTCCGAAGGTACCTCGAGAAGAAGTACCAGACGAGCATCGCGCACATCGAGCGCCTGGACCGCGGGGTCTTTCGGGTCGACCGAGTGGAGGGAGGGAGATGGGTCGCCCGCGTCTTCACCAGCGCCCGTCCGCTCGAGAGGGTCCTGGGAGACGCCGAGGTCCTCCGATTCCTCGAGGAGAGCGGTTTCCCCGCCGAGAGGTGCGTCCGTCAGGGAGACCCCGTCTCGTCAGCCGGCCGATGGAACATTCTCTTGACCGAGTTCGTGGAGGGCACGCACCCGGAGCATGACGAGGAGACCCTGCGCAGGCTGGGTGAGGCGCTGGGGCGTCTGCACGCGCTTCCGCCGGGGACCGGCCTGGTCGCCAGGGATGCCGGGGCGCTTCACCACTACGTCCCACGGGAGGGCCGGGTCCGGAACGAGATCGACGCGGCCCGTTCTTGGCTCGAGTCTGTCGAGGCGCAGGTCCCCGCCCAGGGACGGAGCGTCCACGCCTCGCTCCTCCGACGGGTCGAGTCGGCCGACTACCTGGAAGGACTGCCGGAGGCGCTCGTCCACCCGGACCCGGTCCCGAAGAACTTCCTGGCGACCGCTGGGGACGCGCGGGGCCCGTTCGTCCTCATCGACTGGACCGGGGCGGGCCGGGGGCCGCGCCTTCAACCCATCGCGCTCCTGGTCTGGGCCGGAGCCCTGGGTGATGGGGAGTGGTCTCGCGGGCGCGTCGATGCGGTCGTCGACGGGTACCGCTCGCACGTCAGGCTCGATCGGGACGAGGTCGCGCGCCTCGCCGCCGCGATGAACGTCCGCCCGCTCGTCTTCGCGTGCTGGCGGTACCGTTTCGCCATCAGGGCCGGGAAGGTGCCCGATGGGTCGGAGTGGTGGATGCCCGACGAGAGGCTGTCCGAGGAGATCGCCTCCTACGCCGGTCCCCTGCTCGAGCGCTGAGCCGGCGCGGCTGAGGTCCACAGGCGGGAGATGGGACGACCCCTAGCGACATCCTCCCACCGCCACACGGTCAGCCTAGAGGTAGATTCCAGCTTCATACGAGTTGGTCCGGGCTTCATGGCCCTTTTAATGGAATGGGAACCACCGCTCCCACAGCTTGCTCCGAATTCGGGCGCGTCGCCTCGCCCAGGGACCCGTCTTTTCTTCTCCCTTCGCCCTCGCTGCGCTAAGTCTGCTGCTCTTGGTGCTGGCGACATCCTCGGTGGCTCTAGGCGCGTCGGCCGCCTCCACCTCGCCGTGGTCTTCCACCCCGAGGGTCGAGCTTGTGCGCGCCTCCGCAATCCGCCCGGAGGGAATCCAGCCCGACGCCGCCTCCCCGGTCACTGTGGTGGCCTGCAAGCCCAACCCGGTCGTCGTGGATGACTTCACGACCTGCACCGCGACGATTTTCGCCTTCGCCGGGTCGATAGACGGCGCGACGATCAACTGGGTGCCCCTTGCCGACACGGGAGGGGTCGACCTGCCGCCCGGGACCACGTGCACCCTCTCGACGACGGATGGGCTGACCCGCTGCAGCATCTCCATCCAGGCTACATCCGTCGGGCTCGTCGGGATCGAGGCTCGGTATTCAGGCGAGGCCGGCGTCAACGATCGCAGCGCGGGCCAGACGACGCTCACCATCCTGCCTTCTTCGACGACCTCCACCTCTTCGACGACCTCCACCTCTTCGACGACCTCCACCACCATCACTTCTTCGAGCACCACGATCAGCTCGACCTCAACTACCACAACCTCCACGAGGTCCGCGACCGGTGTCCCGCAGTTCCCGCTTGCAGGCGGTCTCGGCGCCCTAGCGCTCGTCTCGATGGTCCTGCCTCTTCTCCTGCTTCTCAAGAAGAAGCGAACCTGAGAATCCGTCTCCCCGAACGGTGCGCGGCGACTGCGTCGGCAAGCGCGCAGGTCATAAACCGGGCTCGAGGGGAGACGCCACCATGAAGTTCGGCGTCTGCGTCCCAAACTACGGGCCCACGTCCTCGGCCGATGCCATCTCCGCGGTGGCCTTGGAGGCCGAATCGCTCGGCTACGACTCGGTCTGGACCACCGACCACCTCCTGATGCCCAGGAACAGCGGGACCCCCTACGAGAGAGTCTTCGATTGCCTCGCGACCCTCGCCTACCTCGCGCCCCAGACCAAGAAGGTGAGACTCGGCGTCTCCTCCCTCATAGTGGCGATGCGCAATCCCGTCGCCGTGGCCAAGCAGCTTGCGACCATCGACTCCTTCAGCAGCGGGAGGGTGCTCCTAGCGATCGGGGCCGGCTGGAACGGGACAGAGTTCGAGTCCGTCGGCTCGAACTTCCACGACCGGGGCAAGCGGGTGGACGAGTCGATCCGGCTGATCCGGTCTCTCTGGAGCGGTGAGACGGCCTTCAAGAGCAGGTGGCTCCCACAGAGGTTCGAGGACGCGGTCTTCGACCCGAGGCCCGTCTCGAAGGACCTCGAGGTGTGGGTGGGCGGGACCAGCGACGCGGCGATGAAGAGGGCCTGCCGCCTGGGCGACGCGTGGCATCCTAACGTCTCCCCTCTTGAGGAGTTCGGCGCGCTCGTGGCCCGGTTCCGGAATGTCTCGGCCGCGCAGGGCAGCGCGACGCGGATCTGCGTCCGGGTCGGACTCGACTCGCGCGCCGGGAGTGCCATCTACACGGGGGCTCAGGGCGAGCCTCGCCTCAGGCTTACCGGGAACATGGACGAGAACGCCGCGGTCATCTCGGGTCTCGAGGAGGTGGAGGTCTCCTACGCCGTCGTCGTCCCGAGCGCGGAAGGTCGGACGTCCGCTCGGGACCAGCTCGAGTCGATCCGGGCTTTCGCGAAGAGGTTCGTGAGCTGACCGACAGAAGACGGGAGGCGCTCAGACGAGCTTGCGCTTCTTCTGCAGGTTGAAGATCGACATCGCGTAGCTCTTCGAGAGGAGCTCCGCGCCCCTGTCTCCGGCCGGCTCCGAGGGCTGCTCCATCCCGACGTTTGTCAGTTTGAAGCCCAGCCCCGACAGCAGGCCCCTTTCGCCTCCCGTGCCCGAGAGGACCCGCCCCGCGCAGGACCCTCCGGCCGCGAACTCGAGGCCGACGGTGTGCTGCACTCCCCGCACGCCCTCTCGACGCGCCGACTCGCAGGCCTCGCCAAGGGCGGTGGTCAGGCCATCGGAGGCCGCGCCCAGGGCCTCGACCTTCGACCCGGCGACGGCCTCGTCCAGCTCCTTGATGAGCTTCGTGACGCCTTCATAGCGGCCGATTACCTCTCTGCACGCCACGAGCCCATCGGGCGCGAGCGTAGACGAGCCAAGGAGCGAGACTCCGACCTCGAACGGGAACTGGTAGGTGGCCGCGTCGGACTTTGAAGCGGTCGTCGACTTCATCATCTTGATGTAGTCCCTGGAGAAGCAGTACGACTCGCTCCACGGGTCGAGCAGCGGACCCTGGACGAACATGTTGTAGAACGAGAGGACCCTGTGGGCCCTGACGGGGTCGCTGACCAGGCTGTCGGCGACGTCCTCGGCGGTCTTGCGGTATCCCAGAAGGCTCAGGGCGGAGTAGACCCCGCGCAGCACCTCGTAGTTCTGGACGGCGAACGCCGAGTCCAGGCCGCTGTTCTTGAGCGTCGTCTTGAGCCAGAGCCAGAACGTGACGGACGCCAGCGTGTCGAACTCGGTGCCCGCCCGCTTCAGAGTGGCCTCGTCGAAGACGGCGGCGACCGGCAGAGAGCGGACCACGGGCGGCCGGAGATCCTCCAGGACGACGTCCAGATGGTCGAGGCCGGCGAACGTCGTGGGCCGGGCCGCCAGCGTGAACTGGACCCGCCCCGTCTCCTTGCAGAGCTCGACCAATCCGGGCAGGTCGGAGAGGTCGAAGTGGTGAACCTTCGAGAAGTCCTCCTCCTTCACCGGAGAGATGTGGACGATGAGCGAGCCGTAGAGTGGAATCTGGGACCAGATCGGCACTTCGGCGTCGACCCGCTTGGCGACGGGTTCGGTAAGCCGCCTGAACCGCTCGGGGCGCGGGTAGGCCCCGACCGCCGTCCCCCCCGTCGTTCCGCCTCGTTCGACCTCCTTGAGGTACCGATCGAACTCATCGCTCTCGTCCTGCTCGTAGTCTGTCAGCTGTTCTAGTTTCAATGGCGGATGGACACCGAGGCATGGAATGGTGGGGCATTATGTTTGTCCCTGTCCGAGGCACGACGCGGCGGGTGCGGCTCGCTCGAGGCGGACCGTCGACCGGCTCGGCGCCGCTCTCCTCCCGGCAGAGCGAGAGGTGCGCCACCCGCCCACGCCGCTTCCGTCGCGGACGACCCCGGGACCTCGTCTTGGGCCGTCAGCCGGCCGGCACAGGATCCTGGACCGACGCTGGTTCGCGCCGTCTCTCCCCTATTGGAAGGTGATCTGGACGGCCACCTGGAGCGATGGCGGGACGCTCCCGGCAAACGAGACGCTCCAGTTCTGGTACTGCAGGTGCTTCTTGAAGTCGTCGAGGACCGCCATGAGCCTGCCCAGGATGATGCTGATCACCTTCTGGGCCGCGTCCTGACCGGCGTCGGTGAGCAGGGTGAAGGTCGTCTGGATTCTGTTGAGGTTTAGGACCGTGCTCGAGACAGAGTCGATGAGCTGCTGCCTGGCGGGCAGCTGCTGGGGGGGAGCGCCGAATAGCGCGGTCCGGGCCTGGACGAAGTGCCCGTCCAAGAACGACCTGAGCTCGTCGACCTTCGCCGCGGCCGCGGTCGCCTCCTGGACTATCTTCTGCTGGTGGTCCGCGGACATCAAACCCCTGCTGACCAGGTCCGCGGTGAGCGCCTTGACGCTCTCGATGTCCGCGTCCTGCGGAGCCGGGGGAGGCGCCGCCGCCTCCTCGGTCGCCGCAGCCGCCGCTACCGCCGTCGTCGTCGCCGTCGCCTCTGCCTCCATGATGCGAAATAGGAGCGCCCTGTAGATAACGGTACCGCAGGCGGCGAGCCCGCTCGGAGAGCCCGGGGCGCACAGGTTCGGGGCATCTCCTCCCAACCGCTCATCCCCTCGCGCCGGGTTGCCTCACTTACGAGCCTGGCCAACCGCCGTCGGCGGGCCCTCATGGATAACTATCCCCACATCGCCCCCCCGGTCGCATGGCGGCGCCGCCCCTCACCTCCTCGGACCTCATACCGGGCTCGTGGAAGAAGTACGGGAGCATGATCCCGGAGACGATGGGCGTCCTCTCCGCCCTCACGGGGGTCCGCCTCGCCCAGGCGAGGACTAGCTCGGGCTGCATGCTCTCGATAGAGCTCGACGACGTCCACAGGGTCTCGGGTGTCAGCGCCGGCATCGGGATAGTGCGGTACCGCGCGCATGGTCCGAAGACCGGCCTCGCCGCGGCCGTCGGCCCCCTCGAGGAGCATCCGGTGGAGTGGCGCAAGTCTCCTCTGATGAAGGGCCTCCTCGTGAGGTTCCGGCTCGACGACCTCTTCCCAGCGCTCGGGGCGGTCGCCAGGTCTGGAGAGGGCGAGCTGATCGCCCCGTTCGCGAGGGTCTCCATCCCGCTCAAGGAGGACGTCCTTCTCGTGCCGTTCATCCCCGGCGGAGACCCGCTCCGGCCGAAGCTCGAGAGACGCCGGCTCGAGCTCCACGGCGACGTGGAGGCGGCGGCGAAGGTCGAGGAGACGGACGACGGCCTCGCGTGCATCCTGACGACGACGGAGGGAAGGGGCGGCCCGGCCACGGAGACGAGGCTGTCCATGTGGAGGAAGCCCCTGATGGGCGGGTCGACGGCCGAGGAAGGGCTCCCTCTGTGCGAGGAGCTCATCGTCGCCAGGAAGGGGCGAGGCACGGGCCGGGCGACCTGGGCCCCTCGCGTCTCGAAGGTTCCTCCCACGGTGTGGGTCTGCCACCCGAAGAGCACGCAAGACCCGCTGGAGCTTCTCAGGAGGCTGGGCGCCAGGGTCGCGACCCCATCCGCTGCCTCGGGCCGCTCTCCGGCCGGCGCCGGCCAGCCTCTGGACGAGGACTTTGTCCTCGCGGACGGCGGGGCACTGGAACACGAGCTGAGGCTCGCGACCGGCCCGCGGGGTGAAAGGGTCGACGCCGTCCGGGTGACGCTCTCGTGAAGAGACGGCCCCGCTGGTCCATCGGGCCGCGAACCCGTCCTCGAAGACCAAAACGCTATTAGCGGTGGACGCCCCCGCACCAAGACCGGGAGCATCAGAGCATGTCCAAGACCGCAATCGTCACCGGTGGAAGCGGCAAGGCCGGGAGGGCGTGCGTGAAGGACCTCCTCGCCCACGGGTACGAGGTCCTGAACGTCGACAGGGTCGCGCCCGAGGAGAAGCTCTGCCCCTTCGTCCTGGCGGACCTCGCGGACTACGGCCAGGCGGTAGGGGCGCTCTCGAGCCCCGACCTCGAGCTCCGCGACGTCGTCGGGCTGGTCCACCTGGCGGCCATACCCGCGCCAGGGATCTACACCGACGACGCGACGTTCGCGAACAACACGGTGAGCACCTACAACGTCTTCCAGGCCGCCCGCGTCCTCGGGCTCAAGGACGTCGTCTGGGCCTCGAGCGAGTCGCTGCTGGGTCTCCCCTTCGACCGGCCTCCCGCCTACGTTCCGCTCGACGAGGGATCTCCGCTGCTCCCGGGGAGCTCCTACTCGCTCTCCAAGTTGCTGGGAGAGGAGATGGCCCGGCAGTTCTGCCGCTGGGACCCGTCGATGAAGATCGTCGGGCTGCGGTTCTCAAACATCATGGAGCCGAAGGACTACGCCAGGTTCGCCTCGTTCGAAGCCGACGCGCGCCTCCGCAAGTGGAACCTCTGGGGGTACATCGACGCGCGGGACGCGGCCCAGGCGATGCGCAGGTCGCTCGAGGCTCCCTTCCGCGGGGCGGAGGTCTTCGTCATAGCCAACGCGGAGACGGTCATGGGCAGGTCAGACCAGGAGCTGCTCGACGAGGTCTTCCCGGGCGTCCCTGTCAGGAAGACGGACCTGGGCCGGAACGAGACCCTGCTCTCGATCGACAAGGCGAGGCGGATGCTCGGCTACCAGCCCGAGCACAGCTGGCGCGAAGGTCAGACGACCCGAGACCAGCAGCGGGCCGACCAATAATAACGCCCTCCACCGGGCGTACGGCGATGATAGTAGTCGCAGTGCTGGGTGCTGGAAAGATAGGCGAGGCGGTGGCGCGGGCCACGGCCAAGTCCCCCAAGGTCTCGGAGGTCATCGTGACCAAGAGGAACGTCTCGACCCTGCGGCGTCCCCTTCCCGCCAAGATGAAACCCTCGACGGACAACGTCGCGGCGGTGAGGGCGGCCGACGTCATCATCCTGTCGGTCAAGGCCGCCGACGCCAAGGCCCTCCTCGAGAGCATCTCCGCCGAGGCGAAGGGCAAGGTGGTCATCTCCCTGATGGCGGCGATCTCGCTGGCGAGGCTCGAGCGACACCTGCCGAACTCCAAGGTCGTCCGGGCCATGACGAACATCGCCGCCGTCGTCGGGGAGGCCGTGACGGCCTACTCGCCCGGCGCGAACCTGACCGACGCCGACCTCCAGCAGGTGAACTTCATCCTGCAGAGGCTGGGAGAGGTCGTCCAGGTCCCGGAGTCCCAGCTGGACGCGGTCACGGCGCTCAGCGGGAGCGGTCCCGCCTACATCGCGATCCTGATCGACGCCATGGTCACCGCCGGGCTCAAGGTGGGGCTGCCCAGGGACACGGCGTTCAAGCTGGCCGCGCAGACGCTGGTGGGCACGGCCAAGCTCCTGCGCGAGACGGGCATGTCCATCACCGAGCTGAGGGACGCGGTCACGACGCCGGCCGGCACGACCATCGCCGGGATCTACGAGCTCGAGAAGGGCTCGTTCAGGATCTCGGTCATCAACGCGGTGGAGGCCGCGACGGGCGCCGCGGAGCGGGTCGCCAAGAAGTTCGAGGCCGAGCGCTGAGAACCGGGTCGCCGGAGGGCGCGCCCGTCCCATCCGAGGACCGCTCCGGCACCGTGGAGCGTCCGGGCGCGAGCTAGCGCCCGTCCAGCCGTCCCTGGGAGAGCCCGCGCCTCCGAGAGCCTTATCTATCTCCGCGCCCTCAAAGAGCGGAAGGGTGACGAGCGCGTCGACGACCAAGAAGCGAGAGTCCGTCTGGGTGGCGAGCGTCCCCATCGTCGTCTCCGACCGGGAGGCCTCCAAGCGGTGGTACACCGAGAAGCTGGGCATGGTCCTGGTGGACGACGATGACCACTGGGTCACGGTGGGCGGGGGTCCGGGCAAGGGGGCCGTCTTCCACCTTTGCCAGGCCTCGGAGAACATGCCAAAGCCGATCCCCCTGGAGCCGGGACCCTCGGGGATCGTGCTCGCGCTGCCCGGCGACTTTATGGCCGGGTGCAAGCGGCTGAAGGAGGCGGGCGTCGAGTTCTCGCATCCGCCGGAGAAGGCCCCGTGGGGATGGTACGCGGTGGTTCGGGACCCCGACGGTAACGAGCACAACCTCGCGCCGGCCCCCTAATGGCGCACAGGGGAGTCGACGGGAGGAGCGGAGGAATGGGAGGAGCCGACTAGGGCTCCAGGACGACCCTTCCCGGGTTACCTATCCTGTTCTGCAGCACGCCGACCGCCTCGTTGACCGAGCTCAGAGGGAACCTGTGGGTGACGGCGTCCCCGAATGTGAACCGCCCGGTCTCGATAAGCCGGAGGACCTCCGGGATCTCGGACTTGAGGTGGTCCTGAGGGCTCATGATCTTGACCTCGGGCACCTGGAGGTCGTTGACGACGTGGACCGGCAGCGGGTCCCAGCACATCCCGACGAGGACGGCCTCTCCTCCCTTGGCGATCGAGGAGACCAC
>JBEKTS010000061.1:0-12156 GCA_049515775.1 Nitrososphaerales archaeon
AGCAGGAGGTCCTCAAGAACATCGACCTCGTCATCCAGAAGAAGAAGATCACGGTCTTCATGGGGCCCTCCGGGTGCGGCAAGTCCACCCTGGTCAGGACCCTGAACCGCATGAACGACGAGGTCCCCGGATTCCGCATCAGCGGCAAGGTCCTGCTCGACGGCGAGGACATCTACGCTCCCGGCGTCGACCCGGTCCTGCTCAAGACCCGGGTCGGGATGGTCTTCCAGAAGCCCAACCCGTTCCCCATCTCCATCTACGACAACGTCGCCTTCGGCCCCCGCATCCACAAGCTGGCCAAATCGAAGTCGGAGCTCGACTCGATCGTGAGCGAGTCCCTCCAGAAGGCCGCCCTCTGGGACGAGGTCAAGGACCGCCTGGGCAAGTCCGCCTGGGGCCTCTCCGGGGGGCAGCAGCAGCGCCTCTGCATCGCCCGGGCCCTGGCCATCCGCCCCGAGGTCCTGCTCATGGACGAGCCCGCCTCCGCACTGGACCCCGGCTCGACCTCGAAGGTCGAGGAGCTTATGGTCGAGCTCAAGGACAACTACACCGTCGTGCTGGTCACCCACAACATGCAGCAGGCCGCCAGGGTGGGGACGTCGGTCGCCTTCCTCTACAAGGGCGACCTGGTCGAGTTCGGGCCCGCCGCGGACGTCTTCGAGAACCCGCAGAGCCCCCTCACCGAGAAGTACATCAGGGGAAGCCTCTGACGGAACCGGTGGAGGGGAGAAGAGAGACATGCGCCTGATGGAGATGGGACTGGAGCGGCTGACGAAGATGGTCCTCGACATGGCCACCCTGTCCGAGGCCACGGTCGCCAGGGCCATCGACGCCTACTCGAACGGGCTCGACGTGAGGGAGGAGGTCTACGGCAAGTCGGAGCAGCTCGAGACGCTCCAGGACGAGGTGAACGACCTCTCCAGCGAGATGATCGCGAGGTACCAGCCCGTCGCCTCCGACCTCCGCTTCATCACCTCGGCGATGCAGATCTCCTACGGGTTCTCGCGGCTGGGGAGGTACGCCTACGACATCTCCGACATCCTCGCCGTCTACAAGGACATCGCCGGCTGCGACAAGTCCGACGTCGAGCGCGCCAGCAAGCAGGCCCAGGAGATGATACACCTCAGCATCAAGGCCTTCGTCGAGAGGGACGTCTTCACCGCCGGGAAGCTCAAGACCATGGACAACGTCGTCGACGACATCTACCGAACGTACATCAGGAGGGTCCTCAAGGAGGAGACGATGGGCGACATCAAGTGCTACATCTCGACCACGCTCGTCCTGCGCTACCTCGAGAGGATAGCGGACCACGCCGAGGACGTGGGCGAGTCGGTCGCCTACACCGTGACGGGGAAGCGGGCGCCGCACCAGTAGGCCGCCGCCCGCCCGGTCCGCCTCCCGGACGCCGACTTCGGTCCCGCCATCATCGTCGGCCGCGCGCTAGAACGCGCCCGCGTCCAAGGACGAGTAGCACGACGGGTAGAGCGGCCGGAAACCCAGCTCCTCGCGGGCCCGCCGCGTGTCCATGATGCCCTCCCAGGGGTCGAAGGGCAGGGCGAACTTCTCGGGGGACGGCTCCGGCACCCGGGCGAGCCGCATCAGCTCGAGGAGCGTGATGGGTCCGTCGTCGGCGACGTTGTAGACCTTCCCCCCTGGCCGGGTCCCCGGAGAGAGCGCCCGAGCCACGGCCTGGCCCACGTCGGCGTGGTGCACGGCGTGCATGCGCCTCGTCGGGTTCCGGCCGGACATCAGAGGCATGATCTCCCAGACGTGGCGGTCCCCCTCGCCGTAGACGAAGCCGAGCCGCAGGATGCGGAGCCCGAGGCCCTCGTCGCGGTCCATCTCCATCAACATCGCCTCTGCGGCCACCTTGGAGGCGGGATAGGGGGTCGAGGGCGCGGCCGGACCCGGGGAATCGGCTTCCTGCGCGGGGCGGTTCAATCCCGGCGGATAGACGCTGCCGGTGCTGGCGAAGACGAACCTCTTGACCCCGGCCCGTCGGGCCGCCGTCGCCAGCCGCTCCGTGCCGACCAGGTTCACCTCGCGGATCTGCTCGGGCGTGGCTCCCCTGAAGAAGGCGGCGAGGTGGACCACCGTCTCCACCCCCTTCAAGGCCGCGTCCAGGGACTCGGACCGGAGGAGGTCCCCTTTCACGACCTCCGCCCCCTGCTCCCGGAGCCTCTGGACGCTGGGTCCCTGGCGGACGAGCGCCCTGACCTGAAGCCCCTGAGCCAGGAGTCGGGGGACGAGGTGAGAGCCGACCTTGCCCGTGGCGCCCGTGACGAGGATGGGTTCTGACTCGGCTGAGGTCGTACGGCTGATCATTGGCCGGCTGATGCACGGGGTGGATTTGAGGATTATCGCATCATGGGATCGGGAGGACCCCCATGGCGAACCCCGGCTTCCGGGGTGCTCCGTCCGCACGGCCAGGCTCTCCAGCGCGCAGGCCGCGGGGCTCATCACGGGACGGATGGATCCCCGCGACCATCGGGGGGTCGCCTCTACCTGGCGGACGGGTGGAGGGCGAGCAGTGCAGAGGCCCGTTGAGAAGCCCATCGACGCTTTCGGAGCGAGACGCCCGCTGGCCCGACCGAGGAGGAGTAGCGAAGCTCTTTGGCCGGTGCTTGCGCCAGGGTGGTTCGTAGCCCGAGACGCTCAGCCAGAAGCGCCAAAGCCGACGGGCCGCACGATGGATGCGTTCTGCGATATCGTCGCGTTCGGCGGTGGTGGCGGAGGAGGGCTGCCGCCACCCTGACGCTTCGAGTAGTAGTCGGCATCGGTCACGCCGGCCGGTTGCTTGGGCTTGTTGCTCTTCCTGATCGCTCCGACTATGGTGACTATCAATCCTGCCAGGACGAGGACGCCGCCCAGGAGGACGAGGATCCCGGACTCGGCGGTCCTGAAGAGGCTTCCGCTGAGCGTTATCTTGGTGGTGGGCTGGCTGGACGTGAAGATGACATAGTAGTAGTCTCCTTCCTTGATGCTGATGTAGGTCGCCGAGCCTCCCGACGTCGAGTTGGCGGTGAGGGCGTATGTCGCAAGGCTGGTCGAACTCACCTCGCTCAGAGCCTGTGCCGGGATGAGCCCTCCGGTCGAGGAAGACGGCCTCACGACGACGAGGGCGCCGCTGGAATTCAGGACGATCTCAGAGGAGACGTATTCGCCAGTTTGGGGCGTGGTGAAGGTGGATATCGTGCTGGTAGCGCCCTTGAGGCCGACTATCCCGCCAGCCACGAAGGCTATCCCGACGACCAGCAGGATCAGACCTATGACCACTGTCCGCTTTCTCATCTGTCCGATCCCGCCTTAACGTCTCTCTTATGAGTATCGCGACAATCGAAGGGCGGCGCGCACGGCGCATGGGCTCCGCTCGGGAGACTCCTCGGCTTCGACGTGCTGCATGGTCGCCGATCGAGCCAATCATCGCCGGCGGGGCTGGTGACTCCCGTCGTCCGAACGAGCACGAGTGTCGTTGGCGGTCTCGGTGACGGTCAGCGTCTCCTCTTCAACTCGGCGACCTCGATCTTGAGCCTCTCGACGTCTCGGACGAGATCCACCTTCTCCGAGAGCGCCCTGATGTCGACAGAGAGCCTCTTGTCCATCTCTCCTATGCCGGTGGAGAGCCTCCTGTCCATCTCACCCATCCCGGAAGTGAGCCTCCTGTCCATCTCTCCAATCCCGGTGGAGAGCCTCTTGTCTAGCTCTCCTATCCTGCTGTTGGTGCCGTCAAGCTTGGCGTCGAGAACTTTGATCGACCCCTTGATCTCATTGAGGTCAGGTGCGATGACTGACTGGAGGGCTTTCTGCGCCGTGCTGAGCGTTATCTTCGCGACCTTCTCTGCCAAGTTTTCACTCACTCATTCCGCTCTCAGATATTTAAGGAATGGACCCGCTTCTACTTCTTCGGCTCGTTTCAAATCCTTCGACGGTTCCTTGGATGATCACTGGCTCAGGGCTAACAAGCGCCCACGCTCGTTCTGAGGCGGAGGTGGCCGGGACCCTTGTCCTCCGCGCGAGTGCGGGCATCGATAGCAGCCGGAGTCGTGGTCGACGTCGCCTCTTCGGTCCTCGCGGTGGAGCAAGCCGGGATGCGTTCGAGCCTTCGTATCCGAAGGCTTTTGAGTCGAGGGAGACCGGTGATGACTTCCAATGGTCGGTCTCTCCGACGTGGTCACGGTCCTCAGCGCCATAAGCTCCATCGCGGTCATCGCAGGCGCGGGATTCGTCATCGTGCAGCTGAGGCAGAACGGGGCGCTGTTGAGGGCGTCGCTCCGCCAGGAGAGGAAGGACGCCGCGTTCTCGATGCTCGAGAGGCTCACCAACGAGTCGTTCGCCAAGAGGCGGGCCAACTTCTACAAGGTCATCGAGAAGTACAGGGCCGATGACTGGGCCGGCTTCGACGACAGCCCAGAGGACTTCGAAGTCCGAAACTTCGCGTACCAGTACGAGCTCTACGGCCAGATGGTCAGGGACGACCTGATAGATTTCTCCATGGTGGCCGAGATGCTGCAGTACGTGGTCGTTACCGACTGGAAGGTGTTCGAACCGGTCTCGGAGCACTTCAAGGAGCGGTGGGGGGTGAGGGTCAGCCCCTGGCACAACTTCCAGCGGCTCTCTGAGCGGTCGGAGAAGTATCTGTCCAAGAGAGACGCCCCGTCTCGCCCTCAAACGGTACCCGAACCGTGAACTCGGCGGGGCCGGTGAGCTTCGACCATCGCGCTCTCGCACGGCGGACCTGGGCCATTCGAGGTCAGGCCCCTCTGGGCCGCCGCTCGATCCTCGCCATCAGTGGTTGCGGCCGTTCGGGCGTGAAGGGCGACGGTCCGGGCTATCGAGCCGCAGATGTCCGCACGAGGACCCTCCGGATCGACGCCACGACCCGATCCGGCCGGTCCTCCTGGACGGAGTGCGAGGCGTCGTCGAGGGTCTCGGTCTCGTGCATCTTGAGGTATCCCTGCCACCTCGCCATGTCCGCGAGCGGAAAGCCCGGATCGTCGTGCGTCCCCCAGAGGATCTGCGCGGGCAGGTCGGAGAGGCTCGGCAGCCCGGACTCGATCTCGGCGAGCCACGGCCGGGCCTTGCGGATCTGCCCGGGGAAGACCCACGTCGGCCTCCTCGATTCCGGAGTCGGGAACGGGTCCGTGTATGCCCTTCTGAAGCTCTCCGTGACCTTTTTCTTATCGTAGATGCCGTCCGGGAACATGGACCTGGCGAAGTAGTTCCTCCTCGTCTGGAGCCAGTATCCGACGGGCCACCCTCCCATCACCAGCGAGAAGATCTTCTGGAGATTGGAGGCCGGCCATGCCCAGGTGTTCATGACGACGAGGCCGCGCAGGTTCTCCCTGTCTCGTACCGCGTAGCCCATCCCGATCGGCCCGCCCCAGTCTTGAACCACGAGTACGAGGTCCTTCAGCTTCAGGTGACCGACCAGGCCCGCTACCGCATCCGATTGCTCTTGCGGGGTGAAGCCGTACTTGGAAGGCGCCTTTGACATCCCAAAGCCTGGGTAGTCCAGGGCGACCAGACGACACTCTCCCCTCAGTTCCTTGACGACGTTCCTGTAGATGTACGACCACGTCGGGTTTCCGTGGAGCAGGAGGACGGGAGGCCCCTGCCCTTCGTCGATATAGTGAACGTACCCGTCGCGGTAGGGTAGCCAATGGTCTTCGAACGGATACTCTGAGGCCTCGACCTCGAATGGCCTAGGAATCGTCTCCACGGTCGCGCATCTAATCCCGATGTCTTCACGGCCTATTAACTGGGGTAGTTTCGGATGGGATACCGGGGCCGGCGAGGCTCGAGCGGTGTGCTCTCATTGGTGGGATCCGAACGACCCGCATCGGGCGAGCGTTCCGAGCGGCTCGTCTGCCTCTTGCGTTGCCCAAGATCCCTCGGGCACCGGGTCCCTGGTTCGGGTGTGACCCGGGCCAGGCGCGCCGAGCGACCGCTGCCTTCCGGCCGGTCCGTGGACGTTATTAACACGCCCCTCCCGGAAGCGCCACCAGGTCCTCTGGGGTAATCGGCGACATCGAGATGGAGATTGGAATAGACAGCTTCGCTGCTGCGTTCGACGAGAAGAGCCAGGCGGTGGATCCAGCGGTCCGCCTCAACGAGCTGGTGGAGGAGATCGAGCGAGCGGACCAGGTCGGGCTTGACGTGTTCGGCGTCGGCGAGCACCACCGCCGCGAATTCTTGGATTCGGCGCAGGCCGTCATCCTCGGAGCGGCCGCCGTACGCACCCAGAAGATCCGCCTTACCAGCGCGGTGACGGTCCTGGGCTCCTCCGACCCCGTCCGCGTCTTCGAGAGCTTCGCCACCGTCGATCTGTTGTCTCGCGGCAGGGCCGAGATGGTCGTCGGTCGGGGCTCGTCGGTCGAATCGTTTCCGCTCTTTGGCTACTCGCTGGATGACTACGACGAGCTGTTCGCAGAGAAGCTCGAGCTCCTCCTCGAGATCCGCAAGAACGAGAACGTCTACTGGACCGGTAAGCACCGGCCTTCCTTGGACGGACAGGGGATCTATCCGAGGCCGGTCCAGACCCCGCTCCCCGTCTGGCTCGGCGTCGGCGGGACCCCGCGGTCCTTCGCTCGCGCGGGGGTGCTGGGCCTTCCCTTGATGGTCGCGATCATCGGCGGAGAGACCCGCCGTTTCCGGCCGCTCGTCGACCTCTACAGGGAATCCTGGGCTCGCAGCGGCCAGCCACCCGGTCGATGGAAGGTGGGCCTTCATTCGCTGGGTTACGTCGCGGAGACCGGCAGAGAGGCCGCGGACGACTACTATCCCGGGTGGGCGAACGCAGTCGAGACCGTCGGGAAGGAGCGGGGGTGGTCTCCCATGAGCCGGGCCGACTTCGATGACCAGCTCGGTCCCGAGGGGGCGTTCATCATAGGCGACCCGGACCAGGTGGCCGAGAAGATAATCCACCACAGCAAGGCCCTCGGAGGCGTCTCGCGCGTCACCTTTCAGATGAACGCCGCATCTCTGCCTCACGAGAAGATCATTCGGGCCATCGATCTGCTGGGCAGGCGCGTCGCTCCCGCCGTCCGGGACGGGCTGAGCGAATAGATGGGGCCCGCGAGCTTCGGACCCGCCGGGCGCCGCTGAGGTCGAACGGAGACCGTCCTCTGCCCCGTCCTCCTTCAGTTCTTGGGCCGTCGTTGGTCCTGGATGCGGTCGGGGACCGCGACCAGAGGCGGCTTGGTCGCCGCGGGACCCGGAGCATCGAGGATCGGACCGAAGCGGAGCGGGAGGTCGGCTCCTCTAGGGCTCGCGCCACCGGAAGAGCCTGACGGCCAGAGCGAAAACGACGGCCGATGTGAAGGCCAGGACGGCGACGTCCACGAGGGCCGAACCGACGTTCCCGTATATCATGGCGTTGTTGAGGCCCGCTATGACGTAGTAGAGGGGCAGCACGTGGGCGACGGCCTGAAGGTAGCCGGGCATCGAGCTCACCGGGAAGAAGGTGCCCGAGAGGAACATCATCGGGAAGATTACCAGGTTCCCCGCGACCCCAGCCGCCTCGGGCGTGTTGGAGACCGTGCCGACCAGCATCCCGAGCGAGACGAAGAGGAACGGCCCGACGAGCAGGAAGGGGATCACCCACGGCGTGAGCGTGACCTGCGCTCCGAAGGCGTAGATGCCGACCACGGACATGATGAGGAACGAGACGCAGGTCGTGCCGATGTAGAACCCGACCTTCGCGGCCAGCCAGTCCGCCTTTGTGAGGGGCGTCAGGGAGAGCTGCTTGAAGATCCTCTCCCTCTTGTACTCGGAGCTTATCTCCACGAGCTCGGACATCGGGTTGACGAGTATCGAAAACCCGATCAGGCCCGGGATCAAAAAGTCGACGTAGGTCAAGGGCCTTATGCTCAGCGTCTGCATGCCTATGACCTGCGTCCCGTTCGCCCTCTGCAGGTTGAGCGCCTGCAGCACTCCGTTCGTCACCCCGTATACCTCCTCGCTCGTGGAGCTCGAAGGGTTCCAGTACTCGGTCACGTTCACCGGGTGGCCCGACCGGTAGTCGGCGGAGAAGTCCTGCGGGACGATCAGGCCGTCCGACGCCGAGCGCGAGAGGAGATAGGCCGAGAGGTTCTGCGACGCCGGGACCAGCGAGACGGTGACGCTCCCCGTGGAGTTGAGGGCGCCCAGGAACTGCGCGCCGACCGGTCCTCCGTCCAGGTTCTGCGCGTACACCGTCGGAGCGGAGCCGCCGCCGGAGAAGATCGCTCCGAAGATCAGGATGAGGATGACCGGGAAGACGAAACCGAAGAAGAGGCCCACCCTGCTACGGGCGTAGCTGCGGGCGAAGACGACCAGGTCGGCCCCGATCCTGGCTACGGCTCCCATCTAGTCCGTCACCGAGGGCCGTCCTTCTTCGCCGATACTCGCGCCCGTGAGGTCCACGAGAACGATCTCGGGTCTGGCGTGGGGCACAGCCTCGTCGCCGCAGCCGATCCGGACGCCTCGATGGCCATAGGCGCAGAGTGGATCTTCCTTGGTCTTCACACGACTCCGGTGCTCCAACCTGCCCCGCTCGAGGATAAGGTTTCTCCGTGGGGTGGGGACCAGACGGCTCTCGCCGCACGGACAGGAGGGCAGGAACCGATGATGCCACATCGATGATGGCCGAGGGGGTTCCGGTATCGACCGATCTCCCCTCGGCACCCCTCTCGATCCCGGTCGGACGATGGGATCGTTCCGGTCATGGAGCGTCTGCGGTTGGCTCTCCAGCCCTCCTCTCCCCCTACGGACTTACGGACCATGCGTAGAGCCAGGCGACGGTATCCCTGGCGGCCATCCAACGCTTAAATTTCACGGGAAAGAGCGACGGTCTAGGGCTGAATGAATGGATGGGTCCAAACCACCGCATCGACCGTAAGACAACCTCTGTCCTCTTCGCGCTCCTCTTGGTCCTCGCGACCGCGTCGATGCCGCTAGCTCACGCGGCGACGTCCTCGTTGATAGCGACCGTGAACGTAGGGGGCGAGCCCAGCGGCCTGGCCTACGACCCCGGCACGGGCGAGGTCTTCGTCGCCAACTTCCACTCGAGCACGGTCTCGGTGATCTCGGACTCCACCAACGCGGTGAGCGCCACGATAAACGTGGGTGCGGACCCCGAGGGCCTGGCCTACGACTCCGCCGAGGGCGAGGTCTTCGTCACCGAAGCTGGGCCCGACATCGTCCAGGTAATCTCTGACAAGACGAACGCCGTCATCGCGAACGTCACGGTGGGGACGACCCCCGCCGGCATCGCCTACGACCCCGGCAAAAGCGAGCTCTTCGTCGTGAACACGGATTCCCAGACGGTTTCGGTGATCTCAGACGCCAGCAACTCGGTCACCGGGACGGTAGCGTTGCCGGCAGGAAGCTACGCCGACGGCATAACGTACGACTCCGCCAAGGGCGAGGTCTTCGTCGCCGATACCGACCTCGGCATGGTGTCCGTGATCTCCGATAGCACGAACGCGATCGTCGCGAACGTCACGGTGGCGTCAGACCCCGTGGCCGCGGCCTACGACTCGGCGAAGGGCGAGGTCTTCGTCGCGGACGACAACGACGGCAACGTCTCGGTGATATCCGACTCCACGAACGGCGCGATAGCGACGATCGACGTGCCGAGCGGGGCCCAGAGCCTGGCCTACGACTCGGCGAAGGGCGAGGTGTTCGTCAGCCCGGAGTTCAGCGCGCAGGTCGCCGTGATCTCGGACAGCACCAACGCCGTGATCGGCACCGTGAGCCTGAGCCCCGGTGTCTCCGACACGAGCGGAGGCGCTACCTACGACTCTGCCAAGGGGGACGTCTTCGTGGCCAACTTCGGTTCGAACACGGTCTCGGTATTCTCGGGCGGTTCCGCCTCCACGGGCCCGACCACCGCCACCACCACCTCCGCATCGTCGACGCCCACGTCCGCGAGCGCGACCTCGAGTCAGCAGGCTTCCTCCAGCCCGTCCTCCGCGTCCACCAGCTCGAGCAGCTCGACGGCGCTATCGCCCGGGTACCTATGGGTGGTGGCCTTGAGCGCAGCCGTCTTCCTCGCTCTCGGTCGGGGCGCCGCAAGGACGAGGCGCAAGACGTTCGCGTCCTCGCGAGCGGTCGCGGGTTAGCACTCCTCGACCGGCGAGGACGCCCGGGGACCATCGGCCCAGTCCGGCTCGCCAGGGCGAAGACGCGTCTTCCCGGGCGTTGGATGGAGGTACCGTGCAGCGATGCCGGCACTCCGGCGGGGTCCGGCGTCATGCGACCCGTTTGATTGGGGGTCGCCTGTCGCTGCACCTCGGGCAGACCAGGAAGAACTTGGAGCCGCTGACGATCCGGAACGACGCCGCGCCGCAGGTGGGGCACGGTAGCTGCTCCTCCTTCCAATCGGTCTCGAGGCTCCCCTCCCTCAGCCAGTCGATGACGGAGACGATCGTCGGGTCCTGCAGGAGGTCGATGGGCATCTCGTCGAAGAACTCCACCGAGAGCCTGAGCCTCTCGAACTGGCTCTGGGATATAGTCCCGTTGAGTGAGTACCTGGCGAAGACGGCGATGAGGCGCTTCTTCTCGTCTTCCCCTTCCATCTTCGTGTCGACGCTGGAGAGGAAGAAGAAGCAGACGAGGGAGATCGCCGCGACCATCCCGTAGGGGGTCTGGAGGAAGAGTATCGGCAGCCCGACGTAGGGGATCGTGACCGCGGGCACTCCCAGGACGCTGCTGGCGTCCGTGACGAACGGGTCGGCTGCGAGGTTGTTGTCCCCCTTCGTCTGGTAGTCGGCCACGCCGCTGGGTTCTTGCCCGACCGAGACGACCCTGTGGATGACGACGGGCTTCAGTAACGAATCGAGCGAGCCGACGCCGGTGCCTCCCTGGACGAAGACGATGACGGTGCCGTTCTGGATCGGCCCCCGCGGGGCGGTGAAGAAGACGAGCTCTCCGTTCTGGAGCTTCGGGTACATGCTGTTGCCCTGCACGATGGCGATGGGGTACGTGCTCGTCCCCGCGATGAACGGGAGGGCAAGCAGGGTGAGGAGGAGGGCCGCGCCGAGCACGAGCAGGATGCGCCGCGTTCGCGATTCCATCTCTCAGAACCTCTCCATGTCCATGTCTCTCATGCCCTGTATGCGTAGGTTACCTCGAACAGGGTGGGCTTGGGCGTGCCCCAGTAGACGGTGAGCGCGGCACCCGCGGGTCCCGTGATTACCACCTCGACGTAACCCGAGGCAGGTACGGTCCCCGCCGATGAAGGGATCGAGACCGGCTGGTAGAGCGCCGTGATGGTCGCAGGCGAGGCGCTCGCCATGGTCGACTGGACGGTGCCCGCCGAGTTGGTGGCGTGGTACGAGACCGCGATCGTCTGCCTCGCAGGCATCAGGGCGTCGCAGAGGGCTCCCCAGTAGGTGCCCGATGCGCCGAACGTGCACGAGTCGGAGGACTGGGACGTCGTGGTGGTCGCGTACTCCACGGCGTCGTTGCCCGACGTGGTCACAGAGTCCACGAGGGTGGCGCCCCCCGTCCCGATGTTGCCCGCAGTCTCGGCCTCCGAGCTGGATCCGCCGAAGAAAGCGAAGACCAGGTCGGTGTCCGCCACCGTGGAGACCGCCGGAACCGTCGGTGTGACGGCCGTGCCCGTGCACCCGCCGGTCGCGGTCGCGGGAAGTCCGGACGCAGGGTCGAACGGAGTGACGGTGTCGGCCCCGGAGACGCCGAAGGCGATCCCTATAGCCGCTGCCGGCGTCGAGGAGAGCCTGACAGTGATCGTGTCGGACGGGACAACGGTAGAGGCGATCCCGTACCACTCGATGTGGGTGGTCTCCTCCGATGCAGGGCAGCTGACGAAGGAGTTGCGAGCAGACGCCTGCCACGATATCTTGCCTAGGGAATCGGTAACGGAGGAGACGGTCACCGAGGCGCCCGAGACGTAGGTACCGATCGAGAGGAGCACGACGTCGTTGGCCTTTGTCGTGCTGAACGAGCCGATGGTGAAGGTCGAGCCCGAGCTCCACGCCCCCGCCGCGCTGCCGTCGAGCGCCGGGGCCGGCGCGTCGGCGAAGAGCTGGAGGGAAAGGGTCCCGGCGGGGATCGACGTGGCGGACGCGAACTCCGGGGACCAGAGGTCCATGCTCGACCCGGCGGGAAGCGTGAAGGAGGGCGGGCCCCTGACCACGGCGTCGCAGAACC
>JBEKTS010000062.1:0-11951 GCA_049515775.1 Nitrososphaerales archaeon
CGGTCTTCTCCTTGAAGGCGAGGACCTTCGTGGCGTCGAGGCCCTTCTTGCTGTAGATGCCGCCCTGCGAATCGCTGGCGGCGACGAGCTTCGCCCCCATCTCCTCGAGGATCACCGCGTAGTTCGAGCCGGCGTTCCCGTAGCCCTGGACCGCCATCGTCGCCCCCTTGAGCGGGAGCTTGACCGCCTTGGCCGCCTCCCGGGTGCAGAAGGCCGCGCCCCTGCCCGTGGCGGTGTCCCTCCCGAGCGATCCTCCGAGGGAGATGGGCTTGCCGGTGACGACGCCCGGGACGGCGTGCCCCTTGATGAGGCTGTAGGTGTCCAGGATCCAGGCCATCACCTGGGCGTTGGTGTAGACGTCGGGCGCGGGGATGTCCTGGTCCGGGCCGATGATGTCCGAGATCGCGGCCGCGTACCTGCGGGTCAGCCGCTCAAGCTCGCCCTGCGACATCTTCTTGGGGTCGCAGACGACCCCTCCCTTCGCCCCCCCGAACGGTATGTCGGCGACGCTGCACTTCCAGGTCATCCAGGCCGAGAGCGCCTTTACCTCGTCGAGCGTCACCCCGGGGTGGTACCTGATCCCGCCCTTGAACGGCCCGCGGGCGTCGTTGTACTGGACGCGGTACCCGGTGAAGACGCGGGTCGAGCCGTCGTCCATCCTGACCGGGAGCGAGACGGTCACGATCCTCTTCGGCTGGCGCAGGAGGTCCCTGACCCCCGGTTCCAGCTTGAGGTAGCTCCCGGCTATGTCGAGCTGCTCCAGGACGTTGTCAAAAGGATTCGGGTTGGCCTTGCTCATGGGCCCGGCGCTCTTCACAGTTTATTTACGGGTTTCGAAGGGAGGGGCGTCCCTCCGGCAGGCCACCGCCGCCCGCGGGGCCCTCAGAGGAGGGCCGAGGCGAGCTCCCTGACCTTCGACCGCCAGTCCGCGGACCTCACGACGGAGCTGGCGACCAGGATCCCGTCCATCCCGAGTTCCATGGCGGCCCGCGCGTCCTCCCCGCTCACGATGCCGGCCCCGCAGAGGAGCCTGCCGGTGTAGCCCGCGCCCCTGGCGGCCGCCGACGTCTCCCCGAGGAGCTCGGGCCTGGCCTTGGAGACCGCGATGCCGCCGCCGATCAGCTCCGGCGGCTCGACCGCCAGGTACTCGGACCCCAGGGGGGCGAAGCCCGCGACCTGGCCGGCGTCCTCGCCGCAGACGCACGACCTGAGGCCCAGCCCCTTCATGCGGGGCAGCAGCTGCCTCAGCGCCTCCAGAGGGAGCCGAGACTCGCTGTGGTTGATCAGCGAGCCGGCGCAGCCCGCCGCCCTGACCGCCTCGGGGATCACGTGACCGGTCGACCTCCCCTCGCTCTGGTTGGCCACGCCCTGGCTGAAGACGGGGACGGCCACGGCCGCGGCGATCGAGCTGAGGTTGGGCACCGGCGGGGCCAGGATCAGCTCGACCTCCAGGTCGCGCGTGGCGGACTCGGCGGCCCGCGCCAGGCGCAGGGCGCCGTCGCCGAGGACCTCTCCGTAGTTCTTGAAGTTGATTATCAGCACGGGATGGCCCGACAGGCTCGTTCACTCACTCGGGCACGGACCCCGGGCCCGCCCCTTTAAACTGCAGGGCCGGTCGACGGGACCGGGAGAGGGTGAGGCGGCTCGCTAGAGGTCGTCTTCCTCGGAGTCCTCTTCCCATCCGTCTTCGTCGAGGTCTTCGTCAAACTCCTCTTCGGATTCGTCGTCTTCGGCTGACATGCGAACCGACGTGCCGGTTTTAGTTAAACTATTAAATCTTGCTCGGTCTCCGATCCCGTCTTGAGGGCGCTTCTCCTGGCGACGGACGGGGACTCGATAGAGACGGCGGCGCGCATCGTCGGGCGCGGCGGTGTGGTCGCCTACCCCACGGACACGGTCTACGGGCTGGGCTGCGATCCGCTCGACTCCGGCTCCCTGGGGAGGCTCTTCGAGGCCAAGGAGCGGGAGTCGAAGCCCATCTCGGTGCTCTGCGCGGGCGAGGAGGAGGCCGCCAGCCTCGTCGAGCTCGGCCCGCGGGCCCTGGAGCTCGCGAGGGAGCACTGGCCCGGCGCCCTCACGATCGTCGCGCCGCTCCGGGTCGGCGTGCCCCGGCTCCTGGACCAGGGCTCGGGGTGGCTCGGGGTGCGCGTCCCGGACGACGAGACGGCCGTCGCGCTCGCCAGACGGTGCGGCGGGTTCGTGACGGGGACCAGCGCCAACCTCTCCGGACGGCCCTCGTGCAGGACCGCGGCGGAGGTCGCGGGCTCGCTGGGGGATCGGATCGACGCCATCCTCGACGGGGGGGTCCGGGGAGGGGTGGAATCGACCGTGGTGCGGATCCGCGGGGAGGCTGTCGAGGTTTTAAGGAGGGGCTCGGTTGCCTTTGTCCCGGGGACCACGAGAGAGATCGGATAGATGAACCTGATTCTTACTTCACAGAAGGGGAACGAGGCGAAGGCCTCTGCCGAGTTCAAGGAGATCGCTCTGCAGCACGGCCTGCGGAAGCTCCACGTCGAGAAGTCCGACTTCGACGGCGTGCTCGAGGTCGACATCGAGGACTCCCGGGGCTTCGTCGCCTTCCTGCGCGAGTACGTCCGCTCCGAGCCCTTCCGGATGCACTTCGTGCAGCGCGTCATACCGGTCGACCTGGTGGTCGACACCGACCTCGAGCAGATCAAGCTGGGCGCGGGCCAGCTCGGGGAGCAGATAGCCAAGACCGAGTCCTTCAAGATAGAGATAGACGAGCGCGACTCGCCCTACTCGAGGAAGCAGCTCATCGACGCCATCGCGGAGGTCGTCGACCGCAGCGTCAACCTCGAGTCCCCCGACCGGGTGATACAGGTCGAGGTCCTCGGGGAGTACACCGCGCTCTGCCTCGCGCGGCCCGACGAGATAATCAGCATAACCCGGCTGAAGCGGTCCGCCTAGGACCTGGTCCCGAGCAGGGCCGCTGTCTCGACCATGGCGAGCCCCCGGGGGCCGATCTCCGTGCCCTCCAGGCGCCGGTACCTCGGGTCGGCGGCGAGCGCCCTCTCCAGCCCCGCGACGGCGCGGGGCGCGCCCGCGGCGACGAGCATCAGCTTCCTCCCCTCCTCCCCACCGCCGACGGCGCCGTAGCCCGACCTCTCGATCGCCTCCGAGATCTGGGTCGTCCCGGCCAGCCGCAGCAGCAGGTCGACCTCGGGCCTGGACGCGAGGAGCGCCCCCGAGGCCGACGCCCGTAGCGTCTGCTGGCCGATCATCTCCACCGCCCGGTTGCCCGGTACCTCGCTCAGGGCCACCAGCTGGATCGCGAGGCGCGGATGTAGCGACCTCAGCCGCTTCAGCTCCGAGGCCGCCTCCTCACGAGGCGCGTCCAGGGTAGCCGCGAGGACCTCCCCACCCACGCTCGCATCATCCTCCGTGGGAGAAGGGGATCAGCAGGACCTCGTCCCCGTCCTCGAGCACCCTGTCCGAGGCGGCCCCCGTGAACGCGCTCTCGCCGTTGACGACCACCAGGGTGTTGTACTTGGTGAACCCCAGGTTCGGGTCGGACCGGCCCATCTCCCTCAGCCTCTCGATGAGCTCGCTCGTCCGTATGCTCTCGTCGGGTATCTCGACCGTCTCCCTGCCGACGCTCGTCCTGATGTGCCCGATGCAGGTCACCCGGATCGTCATCGGTACACCACCACTGGCTCCCGGCGGCCGCGGGACGCCCCGAGCATCCTGGGGCTCCTGTCCCCGAGCAGCTCCTGCAGCACGTCCCGCCCCGCCCTGAGGTCCTCGACCGGGTACCTGACGCCCAGGGGACGGTAGGGGAAGACGTGGAGGGTCGACTTTGGGGGGAAGGGCCTGCCCTCGGCTCCGGCCCGCAGGACGTCGTCCTTCGAGAGGCTCGGTGGCACCAGGGCCAGGACGGGCTCCCCGGCCGACGAGCCCCGAGGCGCGGCGGGCACCTCGTCCAGGAACTCGACCCTGAGCCCCCGCTCGGCGCAGGCTGCGTCGAACCGCCTCACCAGCTCTAGCTGTTCCTCCAGGCCCGCCGTCGCCCCTCCGATGGCGTAGGACTCTGCGCCCGACACCACGACCCTCAGGGGAGACCCGCCCGCCTCGGAGGGGGGGCCGACCCGCTCCAGACCGAGCTCGCGCACAACCTCCATGGCCTTCCCTCTCTCGCCGACCCTGACGACCCTGAACCACCTGAAGAGGCGCACCCCGGGGTCCCGGTAGTCGACGACGAAGGTCAGAGCCGAGCGCGCGCCCGCCCTCCCGAGCGCCTCGACCCTGTGGGTCCCGTCGAGGATCGTCCCGCTCGAGCCGTCGACGATCACGGGGTCCCTCTGGACGCGGTCCTTCTCGAGGGCGCGCAGGACCCGTTCGGAGAGGCCGGCGACCGTCTCCTCGTGCGGCCTCAGCTCCGAGAGCGGCCGTATCTCCAGCCTGATGTTCCCCGGAGGGGGATGTGGCACGGCCTACTCAGCGGCCGGCTGCTCGACCGCCTGTTCCTCCCCTTCCTCTCTCTCTTCCTGTTCGGCGGCCTTGCCGTTCATCTTGGTGATGTAGCCCGCGATCTTGTTCCGCAGCATCTTCGAGTGCACCACCGTCCTCTTGTTGAGCTCATCCTTGTTGACCTGATAATCGGTACCGAACACGCCGGGGTACCTCTGTACTATCTCCTCCGAGATCCTGCGGACTCTATCCAAGCGAAGGCAACCCCTCGCGGATGGTTAGATTAACCTTTCCGAGGCCAGGAAGCTCGCCGCGTTCTCCTCGATCCGGCGCTCGACCAGGGGGTACGACTCTCCCCTGGCCTGGGCCAGGGCGTAGACGACGCTCGCCACCAGGGCCGGCCCGCTGGCGGACCCGAGCGGGGCGTAGGCGACCGGGCCGTCGCTCTCGGTGAGCAGGCTCCCGCCGGGCAGCGCGCGGGCGATCCTGCGGATCTTCTTCGAGTAGAGGATCGCCGGCCCGACGGAGGCGAAGTAGCCCCTCCCCACCAGCTCCGGCACCAGCGCCTCTGCCTCGAACCAGTGCATCAGGACGGACCTGAGCCTGAACGTGCTCAGGACGTCCAGGCACGTCCGCTCGGAGCCCCTGCTGTGCACCTGGACCGGCTTGCCGAGCCTCTCGGCGGCCTCCAGCTGGTCGCGGAACGCCTGCATCTGGGCCCCGCCCTCGGCCGTGGAGGAGTACTTCTCGTCCAGCCCTATCTCCCCGACGCCGTCGCAGAGCGGGAGGAGCGGTCCCAGCGCATCGGTCGGTCGCTGCGGGGTGGCGTCGGACGGGTGGACCCCCAGGAAGCACCGGACCCTCTCCGGGAGCTCCGACCTCAGCCGGAGGTTCTCGGCGGCCTCGGCCGCGTTCACCGTGCACGAGACCAGCAGCATCGGCGCGCCCCTGGCGAGGTCGAGCAGCCTCTCCCTCTCGGCGCAGGCGGTGAGGTGCAGATGGACGTCGACCAGGGTCATGGACGGTCGCCACGCGGTCCCACGCCTGCGCTATATCTTGTCTGCTAGGGGTCTGATTCTCGTCCCTTGCACGTCGATTCCTCGTTATCCTGCCGTTCTGGTGATAAAAGGTGAAAATCGTGCGGGCACACACGAATGGAGCTAAGATGAAACGCTTTCACCCAAAACGTTTAATAATTTGCCCCTTTCACCGAGGGAACGCCATGTCCGAGTCAGAGTTCGGTTTAGCGGCGGTCTACCGCCTAATAAAGAAGGCGGGCGCCGACAGGGTGGGGGACGACGCCGCCGTCGAGCTTCGCCTTGTTCTCGAGGACGTCGGGACGCAGATAGCGAAGCAGGCGATAGAGCTCGCCAAGCACGCCGGCCGGAAGACGGTGAAGCCGTCCGACGTCAAGCTCGCGGCCAAGGCCATCCTAAAGCCGTGAGCCTCCGGGCACCGGCCCCTCTCCGGCCGCCGTCGCCCGAGCGGCCGCCCCGGAGTAACAAGTTTTAATCCAGACGCTTGGTGGGGCCCGCCTATCTGCCCCGGTAGTGTAGCCCGGTCAAGCATGTTACCCTCTCGAGGTAGCGACGTGGGTTCAAATCCCACCCGGGGCACCTCAACACAAGACCGCGGACCGCCGAGACGGCCCTCGGAGGCCGCTCGCCCGTTCGCAGAGGCGGTGCGCTCAGCCTTCCCGCGACAGACGTCTTCCCGCCGAGGGCCGGGAGCGTCGGTCCCTGGCTGTCCTCCATTCTAGCGGTGCCCCCGCCCGTCCGCTCACTGGGTGTTGTTCCCGCGCTTGCGCCTCTTCGCCTTCTCGTGCTCGGTCTCCCTGTCCTCGATCCTCTCGGTCCGGGCCTCCTCGGTCTGGCCCGCGACCTCGCCGGCCAGCACCTTGCTCTCCTCCTCCCCCTCGGGCCGGACGGGATCGGTCTCCTCGTCCGGTCTCTCCCCTTCCGCCCCTTTGTCTGAACTCAAGCTGGATCGACCCGCCACTCACCAGGGTCGGCGCATATTTATGCGATGGAAGCGGGCGTCCGACCCGTGCCATCCCAGCGCGCCGTGCGGGTGCCGACCGTCGGAGTCACCGGCAGCCCGGGGACCGGGAAGAAGTCGGTCTCGCCCCTGCTGGCGGCCCTCCTGGGCATGGACCTGGTCGAGATCAACACGGTGGCTCGGACCCTCTCGGAGCCCGACGAGCGAGGCGAGGTTGAGGTGGACCCGGTGCGGCTCAGGGCCGAGCTGAGGAGGCTGCGGGGGACGCGCCCAGAGGTCGTCTCGGGCCACCTCCTCGCCGAGGTCGTCAGACCGGCCGATGTCGGGTTCGTCGCCGTGCTCCGGTGCGAGCCCCGGACGCTCAAGAGGAGGCTCGCCTCGCGGGGCTACCCGGGCGGAAAGGTCCTGGAGAACGTCGAGGCCGAGCTGATCGGGGTCGTCCTTGACGGGGCGCTCCGCGCGTTCGGGCCGGAGCGGGTCCACGAGTACGACACGACGCACGCCGAGGTCCGGCGGGTGGCGGAGGCCATCGCCCGTGACGTCCGCGCAGGCCTGCCCGCTCCGGGCCGCCCCAGGACCGACTGGACCCTCGCCTACGACTCCTCGACCAAGCTCAGGTCCCTCCTCTCCAGGCCGAGGACCGAGCCCGCGTCCACCTGAACGAGTATGGGGTTCTGGAGCCTGGTCAGGCTCACCACCGCCTCCCCGACCCCGAGCTTCGAGACGTGGGCGAGCTGCTCCTCGTTGAGGTTGAGCGACTGCCCGATCAGCCTCAGGTCCTCGGCCCAGGAGACCCTGTGGATGATCCTCACCCCCGAGTTCTTGATCACCTCCGATGCGACCTGCGTGGGGAACTGGGCGACGAAGACCATCGCCTCGTTGAACTTCCTAAGCTCCGAGATCATCCTCTCGCCCACGCTAGGGGGGTCCTCGACTCGCCGCGCCGGCGCCACGTTCTTCGCCTCCTCGACCACGAGCAGGTGCTCCATCTTCCCCCTCTTGTTGATCCGGTACTCGTAGATGATCTTCATGAGTATGTCCACGAAGACCGACCTGGTCTGGATGTCCCGGAGCTGCCCGAGCTCGACGCAGATCACCTTGTCGAGCAGCTCGTCGACCGAGTGGCTCGAGGGGCCGTCGAGCGCCTTTCCGACCTGGCCCACGGTGAGGGGCATGAGCCTCCTGAGCAGGGCGACCTTGGTCTCGTTGTCGTAGGCGGACCTGAGGGGGTACCCCTCGATGATCTTCACGAGCGACGTCAGCGTGGGGATCTCGCGCTCCGACGCCTCGTCGAGGCACCTTTGCAGCGCGTTCCTGAACATGTACGCCTGGGGGTGCGTGAAGTGGTAGATGTCGGAGAAGATGTCGGTGGTCATGGCGATGTGCTCGCTAGGGTCGGTCGAGACGCTCCTGTCTAGCGGGTTGATGGTGAACTTGTCCCTCCCGGGGGAGAGCACCTGCCCTCCAACAGACCTGACCAGGTCCCCGTGCTCGCTGTGCCAGTCCAGGATCATCAGCGGAAGCCCCATCCCGGCCACCTGCCTCACCAGGACCGATGCGCTGGTCGACTTGCCCGCGCCGGTCATCCCCAGTATCGCGGTGTGCCTCCTGAGGTCGTCGAGCTGCAGCCTAAAGTCGTGGGCCGTCCCCGACCTGGACCTCACCTTCCCCAGCAGGATCCCCGCAGCGCCCGTACCCGATTCGGCGGCGTTGGGGACGTAGAACTCGGGCGCGCCCGTCCCTCCCTGGACCGCCGGGCTCCTGCTCTCGAAGGACTCGAGCCTGCTGATCGTCGACGAGTCGGCCACCTGCGTCAGCTTCGGCTCCGACGGCTGGAGCAGACCCTGCCCAAAGTCCTTCAGCTCGTTCTTGGTGAGCCTCCTCACCGAGGAGTTCGGGACCCCGACGGCGAGCGTCGCGGCGAGCACGCCGGTGTTCTGCTCGAGCGTGGCCATCGCCTCGGTGGCGTCCTTGGCCTTGACGTCCATCCACGTCCCGACGACGAGGTCGAACTCGAAGACCTGGTCGTCGTCGCCGCCCCTGTCCGCGGGGCGCACCAGTATCAGGTAGAGGAACGGTATCCTCGACCTGTGGAGCCCGTCGAAGAGACCCTTCATCCTCTGCTGCTGGAGCGTGATCCTGACAGCGGTCGAGTAGTCGAGCTTCGAGTCGTCAGCGGCCTCCCCCAGCCCCACCCTCAGGAGGGACATCAGCCGCGAGCTCTCCCCCCGCGTCATGGCGAGGTACCTCCCCTCGACGACCCCGATCGAGTCGATCCGGAGAGGGATCGCCGACCTGAACCTCCACTTCATCCTGGAGAAGAGCCTCCCTCGTACTCGCCCTCCCCCGCCGCCCTCCGCCTCCGTTCCCCGGTCCAGCCCACTCACCACTGGAAGGCCGAGCTGAAGACGCTGTTCAGGGTCGAGGAGATGGACGACCAGACCCCGGACGTGTAGCTCCCCGCCTCCTTGAGGATCGAGTCTATCCCACCCACCAGCAACGAGAGCGCGACGAGCGCCACCGAAAGGAGGAGTGCCTCCTCGATGAGCTGCGCCGCCCTCCTCTGTTTCTTCGCCCTCCGCAGTAGACGCTCTATCATTGATAGAAGACCCGGCCGGCGTATATAACGACCAACTCGCCTAGATGGCGACGATGAGAGGCGTGAAGTAGTACGCGACGAGGGCGTACGCCGCCGTCGCCACTATCAGGTTGAGGTACGCCCTCCGAGGCGAGAAGAAGAACCCCAGGAAGGCGGCGGCCGGGACGACGAAGAGAACCCCCAGGTACGACGGCGCAGCCGGGGGTGGCTGGGTGCCTAGGGTCAGCTGGAATGAGGCCAGGACCGGGGCCAGCGCGGAGATCATCGCGGTGACCCCGCCCAGTATCGCCGAGACCATGATCGACCTAGTCTCCATGATCTTCTGCTCGACGACCCGCTGCTGTTTCATCCAGATCCAGTGCTCGAAGAGCGTCGTCAGCCTGTCGGCCCGCTTCGAGGCCTCGACGGCGTCGACCTTCGCCTGGTTCACCACGTAGAGCAGTATCTCCCGGGTGCGGTCGCTCCCGGAGATCACCTCCTTCACGGCGGCGTCGACCGGGTTCCCCAGGAGGATGCGCCTCACCATCTCGGTCTCCCCGACGGCGCGGCTCATCCTGAACGTCTCGACGATCGAGGCGGCGATGCCCTTCCCCTGGGAAGCGAGCCGGAGCACCTGCCTCAGCTTCCCCATCCTGACGAGCTCCCCCGAGCTCATCCCGAGAGCCTCTTCCTCTCGGTCGAGGAGAGCGCTAGCGCCAGGTCCAGCACGACGACCTCCAGGAAGGTCAGGCTGACCATCGCGACCAGATCCGTGTGGTGACCGACCGAGGCGAGGAGCATGAGCATGATCGGGAGGAAGAACGAGATCGTCATGAAGACGGGGAACTTGGTCTCCTCGCGAGAGAGCGAAGCGGTCACCATCCCCTCCAGCTCTTCGCCCTCGTCGGCGAGCCTCTCCCCCTGGGCGGAGACGACGGCCCCGATGACCTTCGCCACCGACTCGGACTCGGAGCTCCCTCCCAGCCGCGCAAAGGACGTGGCCGGATCGATGCCCAGCAGGGTGGTCCTCCTGAGCTCGTCCAGCCGCGCCGACAGCCGGACTTCATCGGAGCGCAGCATGAGCAGCGTCTTGCTCTTGGACCCGGAGCTCTGGAGGTAGACCGACGCGGCCGCGGCCAGGGCGGGCGCCTCCCCCGCCTGCTGGATCGCGGACCGCTCCAGGGAGCGCCTCGGGAGCACCCCGACCGCGTACCCGGACCCGAGGGCGACGATCGCCCCCAGGACGGCTGCCAGCTGCCCGAGGAACTCGAAGGTCGCAAGGGTCACGGCCACCCCGACCGCCAGGCCGACGGACCCCACGACCACCCACATCCTCCTGGGGTCCAGACCGAGCGCATCCCACGAGCCGATCCTCAAGCGCGCACCCTCGCGGCGACGCCGTCCTCGATGGTCTGCTGGACGCGCTCCAGCCGCTCCAGGATCTCCTCCCTCGACGTCGTGGGCCTCCTGACCTGGAGCTCGTCCCAGGAGGCGACGCGCTGGAGGCGCGCGTCCCGAGCTCGGGCGTATACCTCGCGGAGCCTCGGCTCTCCTCCCTGTTCCTCGGTCATCACGCTGATCCCGAAGACCTGCCGCCTGGACCCCAACCTCTCAGGCCGGGCCATCTGCACGAGGACGTCCAGGTCGAGCAGGTTCGTCCTCGAGATGCCGTGCATCTCGTTCCACCTCCTCACCGCGAGCGCCGCCGAGGAGGCGTGGAACGTCTGCAGGCCCCTGACTCCCGCCGAGAGCGCGTGGAAGAACGCCCTGCTGTGCTCCTCCGACTGGATCTCCCCCAGCACCACGACGTCGGGCGACCTGTGGAGTATCTTCGTGATCTCGGCGGACTTGGTCCGGGACGCCTCCGATCCCCTGTCGAAGGGGTCCACCTTGAGCTTCATCTGGTGGTAGCCGCGTTCGAGCAGGTCCTTGGTCTCGACCGCGTCCTCGACGTAGATCCTCCTCAGCCTCGGGCTCATCGCCTCGTCGAGCGCGTTGAGGAGCGTCGTCTTGCCCGTCCCGGTCTCTCCTACTATCGTGACGTTCATCCCGACCTCGAGGACGGCGAGCAGGAACGACGCGGCCTCCGCCGAGATGACGTCGGTCGCGACCAGATCCGCGATCGTGAGCCTGGACGACGTGAGCTTCCTGACGTCCAGCGAGAACGCGTTCACCGCCAGCGGCGAGAGGTCCAGGGAGACGCGCAGCCTGTTCCCGAAGATGTCGAACTCGTTCTTCAGGGACGGATTCGAAAAGTCGATCGTGTACCCCTTGAAGGTGTCCATGTGCGTCTCGACGGCCTTCCTCTCCCTCTCGGTGAGCGTGAGCTGGGTCTCGCACCGCCCGTGCTTCGAGTGGTCCAGATAGACCGGGGTGCCCGGCGCGTCGACGTAGAACTCCGAGACCGAGCCGTCGAGGGAGAGGCAGTAGATCGTGGGTATCCCCACCGCCTCGAACGCCGCGAGCCTCGAGAGGATGCGGACTCTCTCGGGGTCCCCGATGGCCGCGAGGCGCCCGGCCCCCGCCTGGCTCAGCAGGTCGACCAGCCCCGAGAACGTCAGCGGGTCGAGGGCGGCCGGCCGCAGCGTCGCGCTGATCTCCGCGACCGTCTCGCGCAGCCTGAGGACCTCGGCCATGGAGAGGTCCGGCGTCACCTGGTAGTTCACGGCTGGCCCGGCGCGCTTGATGGTGTAGGTGAAGGGAGGTATCGTGTACCTCTCCACCTCCTCTCCCTCAACCTCCTGGAAGAGCTCGAGGAGGAGCGGGTCAGGGCGCGCGACCGACCTCCGCTTCCCGGCGAGGCGGCGGACGGCCCGCGTTATCGGTCCTTCCATCGGAAGAGTAGGCTGTCGGGGTAATAAACCACCCACCCACCTAGCCGTCCGCCGCGAACCGAGCCCCTTCGCTCGTCTGTTCCATGGGGGCTTATATCGGCCGGCGACCTCTC
>JBEKTS010000063.1:0-11808 GCA_049515775.1 Nitrososphaerales archaeon
AGGGTGGTCCACGAGGCGGGCGGCCTGATGTACTACGACGGGGCGAACATGAACGCGCTCCTGGGGAAGGCCCGTCCCGGCGACATGGGGTTCGACATCGTCCACCTGAACCTGCACAAGACGTTCGCGACCCCGCACGGCGGGGGCGGCCCGGGCGCTGGGCCGGTCGGCGTCGCCGAGAGGCTGAGGGACTACCTGCCCGTCCCGGTCGTGACGAAGACGCCCGAAGGCTACCACCTGGAGAGCGACCTCCCCAGGACGATAGGGAGGCTCAAGGGGTCCTACGCCAACTCGGCGATCCTGCTCAGGGCGTACTGCTACATCAGGCTGCTCGGGGCCGGCGGCCTGGACGACGTCTCCAGCCTCGCGGTCCTCGCGGCCAACTACCTGCTCTCGAGGCTCGACCCGGACGCCTACCTCCTCCTGCAGGGGAAGGGGCTGAGGAGGAAGCACGAGGCGGTCGTCTCGGTGAACGGGACGATGACCGGGGGCGCCATGAAGATCGCCAAGGGGCTCCTGGACTACGGGGTCCACTCGCCGACGGTCTACTTCCCGCTCACGGTCGAGGAGGCGCTGATGATAGAGCCGACCGAGACCGAGTCGCTCGAGGCCCTCGACGAGTACGCCGACCTGCTCAACGACCTCCACGCCAGGCTCGAGAGGGGCGAGCTCGAGCACGAGCCGATGAACACCAGCGTCGGGCGGATCGACGAGGTGAAGGCGTCCCATCCGCTCTCCCTCAAGGTTAAGTGGTGAGCGGGGGCGAGGCTGCGCATGGCCAACCAGGTCCTCGAGGGGAAGGTGAAGGAGGCCATCTACGCGCTCGTCGAGGAGGAGACGGAGAGGAAGGTGGGCGAGCTGAGCGCGGTCACCGAGATCGCGGAGGTCAGGCCGGGCGTGGTGATGGTGAGGTTCACGCCCTACTCCGCCTACAGCCCGACCGCCGTCGACCTCGGGAGGAGGATCAGGGACGCGGCCGCCGGGGTGGAGGGCGTGACCGAGGTCGTCGTCGAGTGCAGCGGCCACATGCAGGACGACCTCGTGAACAGGCTCGTCAACCCGCGGCACCACCAGTGACGACGGTCGTCGGGGCGCTCTTGTGAACGATAAGTAAACCAATGGTCCAAGGTCTTCGCTGCGAGGCGGATTAATCCGCTAGGCACTCAGCACTGCCTCGCAAGATGTCAAGCTCGTCATCAGGTCAAGTTTTGGCTCTCGGCATAGGAAGCGCCGGAGTAAGGATAGTTTCTGCGCTGAGCAAGCAGACGACGCTGGTCGACGGGTTCGCCTACCTCTCGTGCGACCGGGCCGACCTCGAGCCGGTCGAGGGAGGCCGGAAGGTCCTGATAGACTGCCCGATCGACCAGAAGCTCACCCCCTCGATGGTCAGGGGTCTCTCGATGCCGTACCAGGAGGAGGTAAGGTCCCTCCTGGCTGGTGCGAGGGTGGTCTTCATCGTCGCGGGGCTCGGGAGGGCGACCGGTTCGGGGCTGGCCCCGGTCGTCGCGGAGCTCGCCAGGGAGGGCGGGGCTGACACGGTCAGCATCGCGGTGATGCCTTTCGGCTTCGAGGAGAAGCTGCGGTTCTACGCCGGGCTCGCGCTGAGGCGGCTGAGGGGCGTCTCGAGGGGCGTCGTGGTCGTCGACAACGACGCGCTGCTCGCGACGACCTCGGACGCGACGCTCAGGGAGATCTACGAGCTGGCGAACTCGGAGGCGGTCAACGCCCTGGGGGCCCTGCTCTCCAGGACCTCCGAGGACTCGATCCCGGTCGGCCTCAACAAGGTGCTCGGGACGGTCTTCGAGGACGGCTACTCGTTCCTGAGCTCGGCCTCGTCGGGGTCCGTCGACAAGACCGAGGAGGCGCTCTCCAGGGCCATCATCGGTATGAGCAGGAGGGCCGAGACCAAGGAGGCGAACCACGCGGTCGTCGTCCTCACCGGCGACTCGACGCTCAGGGCGGGCGAGACCGCGACCGCGGTCAAGCGCCTGGGCTCGATGTTCGGGAACGGGGCGATCGACGTCGAGTACAGCGTCAGCTACCGGGGCGGCTCGCAGCTCCAGGTCAGCGTCCTCGCTTCGGGGTTCAAGGGGACCAAGTACGACGAGTACGACCCGCTCGCCTCTCTGAGGTCGATCGACGACTCGATGGAGTACTCGCTCCCGTCGGGCCTCGAGGGCGTCCCCTCCTTCGGGTGAACGGGCGCGGCCGGGGCGGCGACCCCCCTCCCGTCACTCTCTGAAGTAGTCCGCGGCGTCGGTGCTCTTGGTCACCACCGACTTGAGCCGCTCCACCTCCGGCTTCTCCAGCTTCCGGAAGAGGATCTCTGGCTTTAGGATCGTGACCGCCCCGAGCGGGGCCGCGATGTCGTCCCATCGGGGCGACCCGGAGAGCCCCAGGAACCGGTAGATCCTCCTGGACGAGGCCGGCAGGTACGGGTCGATCAGCACCGCCAGGACTCGGCAGACCTCGACGCAGGAGGATACGACCTGCCGGCAGCGCTGCGGGTCCTGCTTGATCAGGACCCAGGGCTGGGACCTCTGGAAGTACTCGTTCCCGAGCGTCGCGACCTGCAGGACGTTCCTCATGGCGTCGCGGAGCCTCACGTCGGCCAGCGCCGCGTCCGCCTGCTCCGCCTCCGCCAGGACCCTCGCCCTGAGCTCGCGACCGTCCTCCCCCGGCTCCAGGGGCTCGACGACCCCCCCGAGGAAGTTCGAGGCGAAGGTGAGCGTCCGGTGGACGAAGTTCCCGATGTTCGCTACCAGCTCGTTGTTGACCCTGTTCTCGAAGTCGTCCCACTTGAACTCGGTGTCCCTCGTCTCGGGGATGAGGTAGGTCAGGTAGTACCGCCAGACGTCCGGGTCGAGGCCCGACCCGACGACCTTCTCGCAGAATATCCCCCAGTTCCGGGACTTGCTTATCTTGTCGCCCTCGTAGTTGCAGTACTGGAGCCCGACGACGTCGTAGGGGAGGTTGAAGCCCCCGTGGGCCATGAGCATCCCCGGCCAGAAGATGGTGTGGAACGGGATGTTGTCCTTGCCCAGGAAGTTGTAGACGGCCGTCTCGGGGTCGAGCCAGTAGCGCTTCCAGGCCTCGGGGTCGCCCGACCGCTCGGCCCACTCCTTGGTCGAGGAGACGTACCCGATCGGCGCGTCGAACCAGACGTAGAAGATCTTGTCCTCGTATCCCTCGAGGGGGACGGGGACGCCCCACTTGAGGTCCCTGGTGATCGACCTCTTCTTGAGCCCCTCCTTGATCCAGGCGAGGGCGAGCGAGGAGACCTGCCGCCTCCAGTGCCCGTTCGAGTCTATCCAGGCCTTGAGGTCGCCCTCGAGCTTCCCGAGCTCGAGGAAGAGGTTCTCGCTGTCCCGGAAGACGGGCGTACTGCCGTCGATCTTGCACCTCGGGTCGATGAGCTGGGCCGGCTCCAGGAGGGTGGCGCAGTTCTCGCACTGGTCCCCGCGGGCGAAGGCGTAGCCGCAGACGGGGCAGGTCCCCTGGACGTACCGGTCGGCGAGGAAGAGGCGGTCGTTCTCGCAGTAGGGGAGGGTGAGAGTCCCGGCCGAGATGAAGCCCTTCCCGTAGATGTTCAGGAAGAAGTCCTGGGTCGTCCTGTGGTGGACGGGGAGGGAGGTCCTCGAGAAGTTGTCGTAGGATATCTCGAACCAGTCGTAGATGCGCCTGTGGACCTCGTAGAAGACGTCCGTGAGCCGCTGGGTGGAGACCTTGAGCTCGAGCGCGGCGACCTCGGTGGGGGTCCCGTTCTCGTCGGCGCCGCCCACGAAGAGCGTCTCGTACCCCTTGAGCCTGCAGTAGCGGGCGAAGATGTCCGCGGGGAGGTGCGAGCCGACGATGTTCCCGACGTGCGGGACCGCGTTGGTGTAGGGGAGCGCGCAGCAGACCAGCACGCGCTTCCTCCTCTCCCTGCCGCCTCCAGCGGGTTCGGACGACAAGCGGAGACGCCTCCCCTTCTTCTCGCCTAGAGCTTCCAGCTCCCTGCGTACTCGAGCTGGGCCTTCGTCGCCCTCTCGATCGAGATGCCGAGCGACCCCAGCGTCGCGAGCGCCACCTGGCTCTCTATCTCCGGCGGCACGTCCAGGACCCTCTTCTCGAGCCTCGAGTGGTTAGCGAGGACGTAGAGCGCGGACATGAACTGGTTCGCGAAGGACATCTGCATGACCTCGGGCGGGTGCCCCTCGGCCGCGACGAGGTTCACTATCCTCCCCTTGGCGAGCAGGTAGACCTTCCTCCCGCTCGGGAGGACGACCTCGTCGACGTTGGGCCGGACCCCCCTGACCGAGCGGGCGCGCCGCAGCATCGTCTTCACGTCGATCTCGACGTCGAAGTGGCCCGCGTTCGAGAGTATCGCCCCGTCCCTCATCAGCTCGACCGCCGAGTAGGGGATGACCCCCTTCATCCCGGTGCAGGTGATGAAGATCTCGCCGACCCGGGCGGCCTCCTTCATCGAGGAGACCTCGAACCCGTCCAGGTGCGCCTCGAGCGCCCTTATGGGGTCGACCTCGACGACCGTCACCCTCGCCCCGAGGCCGGCGGCCCGCTTGGCGACGCCCTTCCCGACCCAGCCGTAGCCCACGACGACGACCATCTTCCCCGCGATGAGGAGGGCGGTCGCCCGCATTATCCCGTCGAAGGTCGACTGGCCCGTGCCGTAGCGGTTGTCGAAGAGGTGCTTGGTCTTGGCGTTGTTGATCGCTATGATGGGGTAGCCGAGCTTCCCCTCCTTCTCGAGGGCGGTTATGCGCACCACGCCCGTGGTCGTCTCCTCGCACCCGCCGAGGACCGTATCCAGGCCCGATCTCATGGCCGCGACGTGCAGGTCCGCGCCGTCGTCTATGAGGACCTGCGGCTTCTGTGCGAGGACCTGCCCCAGGCACCACTCGTACTCCTTCGCCGTCTCGCCCTTCCAGGCCCAGACCTCGGCCTCCCTGGCGAGATAGGCCGCGATGTCGTCCTGGGTCGAGAGCGGGTTGGCCGCGGCCAGCTTGACCTCCGCGCCGGCCCTCACGAGCGAGTCGACCAGGACCGAGGTCTCCTTGGTGACGTGGAGGCAGACCCCGACGGTAACCCCCCGGAGCGGCTTGTCCTTCTGCTTCTCAACGAGCGCGTTCAGGGCGACCATGTGGTCCTTCGCCCAGAGGAAGTTCTTCTCGCCTTCGTCGGCCAGCGAGGGATTGGCTATCTTGCCCAAAGCTAGGTTCGGACCCCTCCGCCGCGCCGTCCATTATTAAATGCGATTGGCGGCCTCGACGGTCCTCTCTATCAGGCGCCTCACCCGCGGCGCCGCCGTCGCCATCGCCTCCACGACCTCGTCGTGGGAGACCCTGCCCTGCAGCCCGGCGGCGCGGTTGGTCGCGACGACCATCGAGGCGTAGCGCAGGCCGAGCTCGTTGGCGAGGGTCGCCTCGGGGGCGCCCGTCATCCCCACGACGTCGCCCCCCAGTATCCTGAAGGCCCGTATCTCGGCCGCCGTCTCGTAGCGGGGGCCGTCGACCGAGACGTAGACCAGGCCGGTCCGCGGCCTCCTCTCCCCCAGCGCCGAGGCCGCGCCGAGGACCTCGCGCTGGAGCGCCCGGTCGTAGGGCCGGGTCATGTCGACGTGGACGGGCCGGTCGTCGAAGAAGGTCGCGCGGGAGCTCGAGAGGTCGATGAACTGGTCGAGCAGCCCCATCTCCCCGACGGGGAGCCTCCGGGTCATCGACCCGACGGCGGAGGTGGCGAGGACGCGCGTCGCGCCCGCCTCCCTGAGCGCCGAGAGGTTCGCCCTGAAGTTGATGCGGTGGGGCGGGACCGAGTGGTCGGGCCCGTGCCTGGGGAGGAAGAGGAACCCGCGCCCGCTCGCCGTCTCGCACCGGTAGAGGGTCGCGGGGCCGTAGGCGGTCTCGACGCGCAGCTCGCCCCGGGCGGGGAAGAGGTCGTGCATCCCGCTGCCGGTGATGACCGCCATCGTCGTCGGCCCCGTCCCCGCTTCTACGCGCCGGGAACGCGCCAGGAGGGCTCACTCGTCCTCTGTGGCGTAGCGGACCAGGGAGAAGACGTCGTACTTGCTCAGCTTCTCCCGTCCCTTCAGGAAGGAGAGCTCCACGACGAAGGCGAGCCCGACCACCCTCCCCCCGAGCCGCTCGACCAGCCTGGCCGAGGCGAGCGCGGTCCCCGCGGTCGCGATCAGGTCGTCGACGATGAGGACGTCCTCGCCCGGTCGTATCGAGTCTCGGTGGACCTCGAGGCCGTCGACCCGGTACTCGAGCTGGTACTCCTCGGTCACCCTCTCGGCGGGGAGCTTCCCCATCTTCCGGGCCGGGATGAACCCCACTCCGAACCGCTCGGCGAGCAGGGCGCCGAAGACGAATCCGCGGGCCTCGATCCCCAGGACCTTGTCGACCCTCCGGTCGCGGAACCGCTCGTGGATGGCATCGACGGACCGCCTCAGGAGGACCGGGTCCTTCCAGAGCGTCGTGATGTCCCTGAACACTATGCCCTTCTTGGGGAAGTCGGGGATCCGCCTGATCGAGGACTTCATCTCGAGGGCGAGCTCCGCCGTCGCGGCGGCGCCGGCCGCCTCGGTCATGCGGTCAGCCTCGCGTGCTCGAGGGAGGAACCGCAAGGGCAGGACCTGGCCTCGGGGATCTGCCGGACCATCTCCGTGATGAGCCTCCTCAGGTTCTCCAGGTTCTGGTCGAAGATCCTGACGACCTCCTCGTGGGAGACGGGCTTGACCGACGGGTCGCCCTCCAGCCCCGAGTCGTAGTCCGTGACGAGCGAGATGTTGACGTAGCACATCTGGAGCTCCCGGGCGAGGACGACCTCCGGGTACTGGGTCATGTTGATCACGTCCCAGCCCTGTCCCCGGTAGAACCTGCTCTCGGACCTCGTCGAGAAGCGCGGCCCCTGGATCACGACGACCGTCCCCCCGTAGTGGACGGGGATGCCGAGCGCCTCGGCCGACTCGCGGGCTATCTTCCTCAGCTCCGGGCAGTAGGGGTCCGCGGTGCTCACGTGGGTCGTCTGGGGGCCGTCGTAGAAGGTGTCCCTCCTCCCGGTGGTGAAGTGCACGAACTGGTCGCAGATCACGAACTCGCCGGGCTTCCTCATGGGGTCGAGCGACCCGACCGCGCAGGGGCCTATCACCCTCTCGACGCCCACCTGCTGGAAGGCCGAGAGGTTCGCCCGGTAGGGGACCATGTGGGGTGGGAACTGGTGGTGCTCGCCGTGCCTCGGCAGGAAGGCGACGTCCTTCGACCCCATCCTGGAGAGCTTGAGGGGAGCGCTCGGGGGGCCGTAGGCCGTCTCGACCTGCAGCTCTTCGTGCTCCTTGAGGAAGCTGTAGAACCCCGAACCTCCGAAGATGCCGACTTGCGCCCGGTTCACATTCAGGCGTCGAGTTTCCAGGGCTTAAAATCTTTGAACCGGCCGTCGCCGACGGGCCCGGAACCCTTTATCGGGACGCCTCCGGAAGGGGCCCCCTTGGCTAGCGACTTTGGGAGAGTGGCCGACATCTACGACGCCACCAGGTCCCTGCCGAGGGAGGAGATGGACGCGCTCATGGCCGAGATGGCCCGGCACATACCCCGCCGCGGACGGGTATTGGACGTCGGAGTCGGGACGGGCCGGTTCGCCCTCCCGCTCCAGGAGATGGGGTTCGAGGTCTCCGGGATGGACGTCTCGCGCGGGATGATGGCCAAGGCGCGGGCCAAGGGGGTGCGCCGGCTCCTCTTCGCCGACGTCCAGAGGATGCCCTTCCGCGACGACAGCTTCGATGCGGCGCTGCTCGTCCACGTCCTCCACCTGGTCGGCGACTGGAGGGCGGTGGTGCGGGAGTCGGCCCGCGTCTCGGGAGGGACGGTCGTCTCGGTCCTCGAGGACGCCACGGGCCCGGACCTCAGGTCCGAGTACCGGGAGCTCCGGGGGAGGATGGGCCATCCGCTCATCAGGCTCGAGGAGGGCGAGCGCGCCCTGGAGGAGCTGGCGACGCCGACGGCCACCGTCCTGGTCGCCCGGTCCGACCGGACGGTCGTCGCCGACGACGAGATAGCCCACCTCCGGGAGAGGGGGCAGTCGCTCACCTGGGAGGTGCCGGAGGACGTCCACGCGAGGATCATCGCCGACCTCCGGGAGAGGTACGCCGGACGGACGTACCACAGGCACACGACGGTCGAGCTGGTCGTCTGGTCGGCCGCCGACCTGAGGCGGGCGGACCCGGGCCGCTGAGGCGGGACCCAGCGGCGGCCCCAGACCTACGGCTTCGCTTCGCGCACCCTCTTCAGGACCCGGAGGGAGGTGAGCGTCACCCACTTGCTCCTCTCCCCGGCCCTCTCGATGACGAAGGGGGTCGGCTGCTTCCTCGTGCGGTAGCCCGCGCCCGGCCCGAGGTCCTGATGGACCGCGTCGAGGTTCCAGGCGCCGTCCGGCCTCCGCTTCCCCTCGAGGATCCGCAGGGCGGGGGCCAGCCGCTCGTCGCCGGCGTAGCCCAGGGAGGTGACCACGTCCAGGCCGACGAGGAGGTCGTAGTAGTAGTGGACTGGGTAGTGGAACCGGAACCAGGGCGCGTATCGCCGGCTCCCCTCCCTGAAGAGCGACCGGTCGAGGTAGAACTCGGCGCCCAGCTCGGCGGACCTCTTCATCCTCCGGCTCCAGGAGGACCTGGGGAGCGCGGCGTAGGCGGCCAGAGCCTCCCAGCAGTCCAGGGTCCCCGCGGTCTTGCCGGGGAAGCAGTGCCACCCTCCGTCCTCCTTCTGGTCCCCGACGAGCCACTCGAAGATCCTCCGGACCCGGGGGTCGTCGCCGTAGCCGAACCGGGTCATCGCCCTGGCGAAGTTCCCGAGCACGCATACCTCCCGGTCGCGCTGCAGGACCCGGTCGTCCTTCAGCCACTCGTCGACGTAGAGCGCCACCCCCCTGCTGACCCCGGGTTCGAGGCCCGTCACCCCCAGGTCGGAGAGGGCGAGCATCCGCCAGTTCGTCGCCAGGTACTTTGGGGTGTACAGACCCTCCTCTTCGGGCTGCCAGTGGCCGTCGGGCCTCTGCTCGGCGAGGATCTGCCTCACCCATCCTCTCTTGGTGATGGCCGACCGCGCCTCGACCACCTCGGGGTCGGTGGGGCGGCGGTCGAGGAGGCAGAGGAGCGTAGCGTACCTCGCGGCCGGCTCGTCTTCCTCGAGGAGCCAGTCGAGAACCTTCCGGTCTTCCGTCTCTGTCAAGCCGGCCGTCGACCCTCCTCGCGGGAGATTAACCTACCTACCTACCTACCCACATAGCTACCTCCCCGTCAAGGCGGCCGGCGCCCGGCCGGTCCGTCTCGGTCCTCCGGCGGGGTGCGGAGAGGGCGGCCCGACCCGGCGGGTCGAGGCCAGAGGCCGTTCTGAGCTCCAGAAGGGTTGAAATACTCCTCGCCGTCGAACGGAAAATCGATGAGCAGAGAGTACGACGAGCTCCTTTCCAGGGCGCAGGCCAGCCTGCAGAAGATCTCGACCAAGTCGTCGCTCAACAGGCTCGAGCTTCCGGACCCCCAGGTCATCTGGGTCGGGAAGAAGACCATCCTCAGGAACTACTCGGAGTTCCCGAAGCTCTTCAGGAGGGACCCGGACAGGGTGCTCATGTACCTCGCCAAGGAGCTCGCCACGGCCGCCTCGATAGACGGCGAGCGGGCGATCTTCATCGGGAGGAAGGACAAGGCGTCCTTCATGCAGCTCTTCCAGAAGTACATGGCGGACAACGTCACCTGCCCGGTCTGCGGCAGCCCGGACACCAGGATCGAGACGGTCAGCAGGCTCCACTTTAGGGTCTGCGAGGCGTGTGGGGCGCGCTCCTCCGCAAAGGTCAACTGACATGGCGACGGACGGGCTCTCGGTCAGGACGATGAGCTGGAAGGACACCACCCTGATCAACATCTGCGACGCCGACCTCATAGGGAAGACCCTGACCGAGGGGAGGCTCAAGATGCACATCTCCCGGGACTACTTCGGCGGCCAGATAGTCGACGGCCAGGAGGCGCTCCGGCTCATGAAGGACTCGTCGATAGTCAACCTGGCGGGCAAGAGGGCCGTCGAGATAGCGCTCTCGAACAAGCTGGGCGCCGAGAAGGCCGTGAGGGTGATCGAGGACGTGCCCTTTTTGATGATCTACAAGTTCTCCTACTGAAGCTTTCCTTCCTCGAGCACCTTGCGGAGGAGGTCCTTCTGCCTCCCGCTCAGGCTCCGGGGGATGAAGACGTTCGCTATGACGTACTCGTCGCCGTTGCCGTGGTGGCCCAGCTTGGGGAGGCCCTTGCCCTTGATCCTGAACTCGTGGCCCTGGGGGGTCCCGCCGGGGATCTCGACGTTTACGTCCCCGTAGAGGGTCGGGACGCGGACGGTCGTCCCCACCATCGCCTCGACGGCGTTCAGGCGGGCCGCGACGAAGAGGTCCGCGTCCTTCCTCCTGTAGACGGGGTGAGGGAGCAGGCTGATGACCACGAAGAGGTCCCCGGGCGGCGTCCCCCGGGGGCCCGCCTCGCCCTCGCCCCTGAGGCGGAGGACGTGGCCGTCGTCGACCCCCGCCGGTATGTCTATCCTGATCTTCCGGGTGCGGTGGACGGTGCCCCGGCCCCTGCACTCCTTGCAGGGGTCGTCGATGAGCGTCCCTCTCCCGCCGCACTTGCTGCAGGTCTCGACGCGGATGAAGCGGGCGAACCCCGCGTTCTGGACCCTCTGGACCTGGCCGGCGCCCTGGCACTGCGGGCAGGTCCTCGGAGAGGTCCCCGGGGCGGCGCCCGAGCCGGCGCAGACCGGGCAGAGCTCGGTGCGCGGGATCTCGAGGTCCCTCGAGGAGTCCTTCACGACGTCCTCGAGCCTCATCTGGACCCGGACCTGGAGGTCGTTCCCCTTCTGGGGGGCGCGCCGGGACCCTCCCCCGCCGAAGAGCTGGCCGAAGATGTCGTCGAACCCGCCGAACCCGGTCCCCCTGAAGACGTCGGAGAAGTCGGCGCCCCTGAATATGTCCTCCTCCGACCCGTACTTCTGGTATACGCCCTCCTTGCCGGAGACGTCGTACTGCTTTCGCTTCTCGTCGTCGGAGAGGACGGCGTAGGCCTCGGAGATCTGCTTGAACCGGTCCTCCGCCCCGGGGTCCTTGTTTCGGTCCGGATGGAACTCCAGGGCGAGCTTCCTGTAGGCGGCCTTGATGTCGTCCTTGGAGGCGCTCCTCTGGACCCCTAGGATATCGTAGAAGTCCTGGGAGGAAGAGGAGGAGCCGCTCATCTGGGGTGCCCTGGGCCTACTTCTTGTCTTCGTCCATCACTTTGTAGGACGCGTCGGTGACGTTCCCGTCGTCGGGCTCCCCCTGCGAGGACCCGGAGCCGGCCGGGCCCTGCGAGGACCCGGAGCCGGGCGCCTGCCCCCCGCCTCCCTGCGCCTTCTGCGCGGCCTGGGCCTCCTGGGCGGCCCTCTGGTAGACCTGGGTCCCCACGTCCTGGAGGACCTTCCGCAGGTGCTCGGACTTGGACTTGACCTGCCCGAAGTCCTTGGTCTCGATCGCCTTCCTGAGGTCCCTCGAGGCGGAGTCGATCTTGGCGACGTCTTCGTCGCTGATCTTCCCCGTCAGGTCCGTCTTGGTCTTCTCCGCCGTGTAGAGGGCCGAGTCGGCCTCGTTGAGCATCTGCGCCTCCTCCATCTTCTTCTTGTCCTGGTCCGCGTACTGCTCGGCGTCTCTCACCATCTTCTCCTTGTCTTCCTTCGAGAGCTTGGTCGAGGCGCTGATTGTTATCTTCGCCTCCTTGCCCGTACCGAGGTCCTTGGCCGCGACGTTGAGAATCCC
>JBEKTS010000064.1:0-15179 GCA_049515775.1 Nitrososphaerales archaeon
GAGGGGCTTGCAGAACTTGTAGACCCTGGCCATGTGGGGGTCGAGCGTGAAGTAGGCCCAGCGCCAGTAGGCGCGGCCGACCCCGCCAGCGTCGCCCCTGGCCTTGGCTCTCGCGGCCGCCTTCGACTTTGCGCTGATCTTCTTGCCGCCTTCAGGTTTCAAGCCCCTACGTCCCCCTCCAGGCTCCTCATCGCCTTCTCGACGGCCTCGTTGGGGTCCGAGTAGAACTCCCTGATCTGCTGGGAGAGGTCCCTGTAGTCGCGGAGGTTCTTCTTGACCACCCAGGAGAGGAAGATCTTCCGGTCCTCGATGTCCTGCCTGATCTTCTCAGGCGGCGTCCCGTAGCGCTTGGTGATCTTGTCGAAGAGCCTGGACCTGCCGGCGAAGAGGTACTTGTCCGAGACGGGGTCCCACTTGAACGCGTTGTTGAGCACTATCTGGTCCGTCGAGGACTCGTGGCCCACTATCTCAGCCACGTGGACCATCCTCCTCACGGACTTGTCCTTCATCTTGATCCTGAGCTGCATGATGAGGCAGTCGAGCGTCGACCCGAGCAGCGACTTGGGCACGTTCATCGGCTCGGTCGTGAGCCTGTTGATCGCGGCCTCTACGGAGTCGGCGTGGACCGTCCCGAGCCCTCCGTGGCCCGTGGCGATGGCCTGGAAGAGCGTGAACGCCTCGACACCCCTGACCTCCCCGACTATGATGATGTCCGGGCGCTGCCGCATGGCGGCCTTGAGCAGGTCGAAGAGCGTGATCTCCCCGGCCACGCCCCCTCCCCTGGTGATCGACTGGATCCAGTTCTTGTGCGAGAGGTTGAGCTCGGGGGTGTCCTCGACGGAGACGATCTTCTGGTCGGGCGGGATGAACATCGAGAGCGCGTTGAGCGTCGTCGTCTTGCCCGAGGCGGTGCCACCGGCCACCAGGAGGGACATGCGCTTCTCGATGAGATACCAGAGGTAGGCGCCGAGCTCCGGCGACAGGGTGTTGTACTTGAGCAGGTCGACGATGGTGATTGGGTCTCCCTTGAACTTCCTGATGGTGAACGTCGATCCCTTCTTTGTGATCTCCTTGCCGTAGGTGATCTGGATCCTGCTGCCGTCCGGAAGCGTCGCGTCCACGATGGGCGAGGCTATCGAGATGTGCTTCCCGGAGATGTAGGCGAGCTTCGAGACGAAGGTGTTGAGCTCCTCGTCGCTCGTGAAGACCACGTTGGTGGGGATGGACTCGTAGTCCCTGTGCCAGACGAAGAGCGGTATCTTGGGCCCGTCGCAGCTGACGTCCTCGATGCGGCCGTCGTTCATGATTGCCTCGATCCGGCCCATCTTGATGTAGTCGCGGGCGAAGTAGTAGGCGATCTTCCTGTACGACTGGGGAGGGACGTTGATCTTGTACTTCTTGGCCAGCATCTTGGCCTCCTCGACGAGGTAGGTCTCCGAGCTCTTGTTGTTCTTGAGCTTCCCCATGTCGACCTCGAGCTCGTCGATTAGCAGGCGGGTGAGCTTCTGGTAGACCTGCTTCTCGATGACGCTGAGCCTGGGCTCGACGACGACGTACCTGAACCCTCCGGTCTCCGGGTCCCTCTGGATGCCGACGTAGACGTCGGGGTTGTCCGGGAAGATCTGGTACTTCATGACGAAGGGCGCGCCGGCGGACGTCGGGGCCGGTTGCTCCTTCCTCCTCATCTCGGCCGACTGCGGCGCGCTCACCGGGGCCTGCTTGGCCTCCGTCGTCGTAGCGGTCGTCGTGGCGGCCACGACCGCGCTAGTCTCAGCCGCAGGCTGGGCCTCGAACTGCGAGTACTGCCCGGACTGCTGCTCCTGTTGGGTTACCTGGACCTGTTGCGATACCTGGACCTGTTGCGCCGTCACCACCGACGCCGACGTGGACACGGGGTCCTGCGCGGTCACCGGCGAGGGAGCGGGTTCCACCGGGGAGGTCGGCGCCGCGGGCTCCGGCGCGCTCCGGGGCTCCTTCCTCGTCTCGGGTGGAATCTCGACGAACTCGGATATCGCCTCGCGCTCTTCGGTCTCGTGTGCGGCCGCGACGACGGGTTCTGGCGCGGTCTCCGGCTCGACGGGTTCGGGGGCGCTCGCCGGTTCAGGGGTCCTGACGACGACGACACGGGCGGGCTCCGGCGGGGGCGCGGTCGTCGCGACGTGCTCCGTCGCCGACTGCATCGTCGAGGCGGGAAGAAGGGGCACTGGTGCCGGCGCGGCTACCTCGGGAAGCTCCTCGTACTGAGAGCTAGACATCCTGGTCCTCCAGGCCCAGAACTGCACCACCGCTACCTCGGCCACGAGGAGGCCGACCAAGGCGATGGCTGCCGTTCCGTCCGAGAGATGACCGTAGTTGATCAGCAGGCTCGATATGGGCAGCTTCGTCGGAAAGTTCACGAAGATCGAGAACGCCTCCAGCCCCAGGTACATCGCTATGAAGAACGACAGGCCGAGGGTGATGAGCCTGACATAGCCGGTCACGAGGTTCGGGGCTTCCTCTGGAAGCAGGTGCGTGTTGATCATCGGCTGCGGCACGGGCTCGGCCATTGGCGGGTCTTCTCTGGCGACGGAGATGGGCTCCGCGGGGCGCTGGACTTCCTGGGTCGACGAAGTTGGCGACGATTGGGCGGGCTCCGGAGATGGGGCCTGGTTGCTGTTGTCCGTCCCCCCCTCCTTGGAACTCTTCGTTCTAGTCCTCTTCCTAGTCGTGGTCGACTTTGACCGACTGCTTCGTTTCTTCTTCGCAGGACTAGACATGCCTTCTCATCGCGTCGACCCCTAGGATGACCTGGCGGATGCCCCCGTTCCATCGCACGCGCTCGAAACGCTTCCGCAATCCGCGCCGTGCAGGACGAGACTCACCCGCGACCCCCTATAGGCGCGGTTGCCTTTTGGGGGAGTTTATATAGATTTTACCAAGAGATGGTAATCGCCCGGGAGCCGTCTTTCAGCGTGTTTCGCGACGATTCTGTCTCCTTTTTCGGGGAACATCCGGTCCGTTTTTCAGGCGTCGGCTAACCTGGCAGACTTTATTCGCATATTATTTTTTTAATTCAAGAGTAATTAAATTCACCAAAGGAATAATACGGTACATTATTCTATGAAAATCTACGCTAACAGAATTTGGAAGTAGAGTTATATAACACAATTTCTAACGATTTTTCTCCTCAGTGGTGTTTGAGCAAATGAAATCACTGATCGCGTATCGGCCAGGCGCTTCGATTTCGGTGATGAAGAGGGTCTCCTCCAGGAAGTTCCTGCTCTTCGTGGCTCTGGGCGTGCTGTTCACGGGCACGATCTTCCTCTCCTATCTCCCCCAGGCCCACTCGCTCGTCTCGATCAACCCAAGCGACACCCCCGGCTCCAGCGGGAGCGCGACGGAGTTCCCGTCTCAGGAGAAGGTCTTCTACGACCAGAACTACTGGTGGGTATTCTGGGGGTCGATCGGCGGGACGAACGGCGTCTACTACGAGACGTCGACCAATGGCCAGACCTGGAGTACCCCCGTCGATTTTACTAACGCCGAGAACCCGACCAACGGCGGCCCTGAGTTCGACGCGACCCTGGTCGGTAACAACCTGTATTACGTTGTAGCACCGACTTCTGGAGGAACCACGTTTTGGTGGGGCGAAGTGACCCTCCAGAACACCGGCACCGTGGCGTACGTGGAGAACAACATCGCACACACCCTGACCGCGGGGACCAAGGGGGCGGCGGCTTTCAGGGCGTCCATCATGGTCGACGGCAACGGCTACCTGACGATAGCGGTAGCCACCTCCAACGCGGCCGCGACCATCTTCTACATGAGCGTCTACCAGTGCCAGTCCGCGGCGGCGACCTGCGCCCTGGGCACGTCGACCTGGTACACGGCCCAGTTCCAGCTCGCCACGTTGAGCACCAACGACCTCACGACGCCCAGCCTGCTCTCGGTGAGCAGCGGCGGGAACCAGTACGACGTCCTGACCTACGACGACGCGAGCTCGTCCGGCAGCGCGGCGGGCTACGGGCCCTTCAAGATATTCATCGCCCAGAGCACGGCAGGGTCGCTCCCGCTGAGCGCGATGGTCCCCGCGAGCCCAACCTGCTCACCGGCGAGCCAGTTCTACAACGAGTACAACTACGGCGCGACGAGCATCGGCAACACGGTCTACATCGTGGACAACTACTTCGGGAGCGGCACCTACTCGTTCAGCTGCCCGGTGGGCGGGCCGTCCTCCGCGGAGGACCCCATCAGCGCCAACAGCTACCTCGCCTCGCTCGGAGTCTCGGGGAGCACGCTGGTCGCGGTCTTCCCCAACGGCGCCAGCGTCCAGTCGTGGACTAGCGCCAACGGAGGAGTGACCTGGACCGCCGGCCCGAACGTCGCGCAGAACACCGAGTCCGGCGCCTACGGCCTGGCCAACTCGAACTGGGTCGACGTGAGCCCCGTCGCATACACGATAGGGGCGCAGACCTTCATGGGTGTCGACTGGATCGACTCGAACACCATCCGGTTCGCGACCCTGAGCCTCACGAACTTCCCGGTCTCGGTCAGCATCGCCATGGGCGAGTACCAGACCCCCACACAGACCGCTTGGTACCCGCTCGGCTCGGCCGGATACGGGAACCCCGGCTCCTTCCAGATCAGCTATACGCAGTGCACGGCGGTAGGTTGTGCTAGCACTTCCGCCCAGTCGGTGTGCTACGGGACGGCTTCGGGATTGATCGGCCCGACGTGCACCGTCGCGACGGGCTCGTACGGGTGCCCGGCGGGGGCAGCCTCGGGCTGCTACCTGACGATTCCCAACGTCGAATCCTACACGGCGGTGACCGTAGCGAAGTGGAGCACGGGCTCGAACGCGAACGAGGAGTGGTGCATGAACATGGGCAGCAGCGGGTTCAACGGCGCGTGCTCGGCCACCGTCATCGGTTCGAGCGACGGCATCCCGTCCACGGTGACGGTGGGCGTAACGCCCTCGAACAACTATATTCAGGTAGTCTACTACGACCTCCTCAACAACCCGAGCAAGTACACGGTGACTCCCGCGGCACCGGCCCCGACTTCGACTCCCACGATGCACATCGTGACAGCTCCCTCCTCCACAGACTACGTTACCAACCCAGCGACGTACAACGACAATCAGGCTGCCGCGTCGGGGTCGTACTGGATAGCTAAGAACTCGACCGACTTCGCGAGCGCTTCCATCGCCGGGACCGCGAGCGACCAGTGGGTCGCCAACCCTGCCAACCTCGCCTGGACGGTGACCGCGGCGAACCAGATCAACCCGAACATCGTCTACTACCACCAGTACCTCAACAAATTCTCGATTAGCTCCGGTACTGCCGCGAACTTCGATGGGACGGGAAGTTTCGTGATATACGGCACTCAATATGGCCAGTTCAAGATTGCAATAGCGACGTTCCTGCCATCGGGGACCAACGTCTTCAGCGCGGACCTCTGGACCGATGCCGCGACGAGCGTGTACTTCTCACCCTCCTTCGTTGCTAGCAACCTGAGGTGGCAATCCTGCCCCGCGAACATATGCGTTCCCGCCTCCGACATGGACGCGAACGGGACGACGACCAACGTGATTAGCACTGGCGTAGGGGTCAATCCTGTTGGCTACTCCCTTACCTACTTCAAGCAGTTCCCCGAGAGCCTTGCGTATGGGGTCTCGGATTCCAGCACGATCCCCGTGAATCCACCCCCCATTGCTTACACCGCGTTCGGGGTGCCAAAGAACTCTGGACTGAACTCTACATCGTCGACCGTCTGGATGGACGCGGGCACCACTGCCGCCGTGACACAAACGTACGCGGGCGGAGCGGGCGAGAGATGGTACACCCCCACGGCATCCTGGACCATCAATGCCATGAACGCGGTGACCAGTCCTTCAATCGTCTGGTATCATCAGTTCCAACAAACACTGGTGTACGAAACATCAGATGGAAGTGCTGTCCGCGGTGCCCCCGGCAGTGTGACGATCACCTACTACACGCTCGGCGTGCAAAAGGCACACCTGCTCAACCTTACGGCAAACGTGGTCTGGCTCGATGCCACCAAGCAGGTCTCAATCAACGCTGTCATTCAGGGTGCGCTCTCCTCGGAACAATGGACCGTTCAGCCCGCCGCGAGCAGCTGGCCTTCCATCTCGGTGGAGAACCAGGTGAGCAACCCGATCATCTACAACCACCAGTACCAGATCACCTTCAACGTGGTCGCGCCTGGAACTGGCTCCATCCAAGCCAACAGCGCCGTGGTGACCCCAGGAACACCGACTTGGGAACCGGCGGGACTTTCATCTCTCAGCCTGACTGGAACATGGGTAACCGGGTACAGTTTCGGAGGATGGACTGACACGGGGGGTATCTCAATAATCACCCCAGGCGCACCCACCACCGTTGCCACCGTCACGGGAACCGGAACCATCACTTCAACGTTCACCCTGGTGACCGGTTTGGGCTTCGTAGAGCAGAACGTAGCCCTCACGGGTCCATCGTGGTCTGTGACAGTGGTCGCTCCGGCCGCGATCCCGAACCCAGGTGCCTCTGGTTGCACCCTCCTCTTCGGCACAACCTACACTTGCTCTAGCGTCGCACAGGACATCATTATCTCCACGGCTCCCCTAGGGACCTACACATACACGGTTCCTACGCCACAGGCATGGGGCCCGGGGATGCAATACGTCTACTCGGGTGCCACACCCCAGCCGGTGACCCTTTCGGTCGCCTCTCCCACAGGCAGCGTGACTGTTCCGTTCGCGGTGGAGTACCAGCTGACCCTTGCGTCCGACCCGGTGAATGCAGGTACGGTCACCGCGAATCCAGTCAGCAGCAGCGGGGATGCGGGGTGGTACTACACTGGTGCGACCCCAACACTAACGGAATCGGTCACCGCTCCCGGCGCGGTCTTCCAGGATTGGACGGGCTTTAGCTGTGGAGCCTCGTGCGGATCCCCTTCCGCACAGATCACCATAGGCACGTCGGCCATGACTGTGACGGCGAACTACAAGCTGCCGCTCACGGTATCGCTGAGCCCGACCTCTGACGTCGAGGGGGTCGGGACGACGACCATAGTGACGGTGACCGCGGTCGGAGGTACCGGTGACATAACCCTAACCAATGGCGCGCTCCCATCGGGAGTGGTCGTCGGATACAACCCCAACGGGTCGCCCGGCCTCCAGGCCAGCGCGTCTCCCGGGGCGGTCTCGGTGATGACTATCACGATAGCACCCAACGCCGTGTTCGGGACCTACACGTGGACGGTCACGGCCACGGACTCGCTCGGCGTCCAGGCGTCCGCTGTGTTCACACTGACCGTGATATCGCCTACGGTCACGACGATAGGGTTCACGAGCAGCGCGTACGCCATCACCTACGGGAGCCAAAACGCGCTCTTCTTCGCCTCCGGCCATTGGTTTGTGCTCTACTCCGACGGGACAAACCTCGTCTACAGGTCCAGTTCCGACGCAAGCGGCACCAACTGGGACGTTCCCAGCAACGAGGTCGTCGTTGACGGCGTGACCCAGGGCTACTCCTTCTCCGTCGCGACCTCGGGCGGGAACGTCTATCTCGTGCTGCTCTCGCCCTCCTTCACGGGAGGGTTCTACTATGTCCAAGGGCAGGTCGAGGTCTGCTCCGGCGTGGCCGTGATATCCTGGAGTGCCTTGCCCACGTGCCCCGTCCCGACGACCCCGGCGCCCCTCGCCAAGCTTAACACCGCGCCAGGGCTCACGACCGCCGGGTCACCGAACATCTTCCTGGACCCATACGGGTCTTGCGCCAGCGCCCCGACCCATGTCTGCGTCTGGGTCACCGTGCCGGCTCTCGACAAGAACCTGATGTGGCACGTCGAGGTCACTCAGTTCACCAACACGTGGAGGATTCCGTCGCTCCTGGGCACGGGCGACATACAACTGAACCAGGTGTACACTGGACCCGATTCCCAGGTCCATTCGGAGCTCTACGTGATGCCCGATGGGGTTGCCGCCACGTTCGCCGTGGGCAACACGCCTGAGTACCCGCACATCACCGTCTTCGACCACGGGGACCTCACCTCCACGACCTACTGCCTTGGGGGAGAGTACAACCTCGCGATCCCCAACGAATGCCCTCTGCCCCCCGCCGGCTGGGCCGGGGTGCAGGTCTACATGCAGCAGCAGCAGGGAGCGGTCGTGCCTTCCTCGCCAGGGACGGACGTGATATACTTCGCGGGACTCGCCACCTCCGGGTCAGGGTCGGCCGACGTGGTGTTCTATTCATTCAACTACACAGCATCGTCGCCTGGCACATCGAGCTTCTCCGCTGCGCCGACGGTCCTCGGCATCACCTCCATCCCTGAGAATGACGTCATAGACCACTCCTGGCACATCGCGCTGACGTTTGGCGGGAACGAGCTATACCTGGCCTACGGGGTGGACGACTCCCTTGCGTTCCAGGTTGGGACGCTCAGCGTCGACGGCTCGACCCCTAACTACTCGGTGGCGTGGTCGAGCCCGATCCAAGTCCCCGGTGTCGCAGGCCTCGTGGACGGCGTCAGCATAACCTACTCCGGGAGCACTATCGGCCTAGCCTGGGTGCAGACGGGTGGACCTCTTGGATACACGGTCAAGTTCTGTGTCATCTAGGCCGCAGAGACCGTATATATCAGGGAAAAAGAAGGGCCGTATAGGACTTGAACTGCCAGTACTGCGGGAAGGAGGAGTCGCTCCCGTTCGTTTGCAACTACTGCGGGGGCGTGTTCTGCGGCGAGCACCGGCTCCCCGAGTCCCACAACTGCACCGGAGACCTCTCGCACAGACCGGTGGTGCAGCCCTCGACCTCCACCTTCTCCTGGTCGGACAGCGGCGCCACCGTCGCGGCGAGGAACCGGGTGGCCCACACCTTCTCGGCCCACGAGGTCCGGGACATCATCATCGCCTGGCTGGGGCTGGGCATCGCCTTCTCGCTGGCGAACACGGGCGGCCTGATCGCGGGGTTCGCCGACAGGGTCGGGGTCGAGGTGAACGGCGTCGCCTACTACTTCAGCGCACTGACGGTCGTGGAGCTCTCCCTAGCCACCGTGGGGGCCGGGTTCGTTCTCCACGAGCTGATGCACAAGTTCTCCTCCCAGCGGTACGGGTTCCAGGCCGAGTTCCGGATGTGGCCGCAGGGGCTGGCGCTCGCCTTGGTGCTCTCGGCGTTCAGCGGCTTCGTCTTCGCGGCGCCCGGTGCTACCTACATCGACGGCTACGGCATCAAGACGAGGGAGAACGGCATAATCTCGATCGCCGGGCCGCTGACGAACATCGTGATAGCGATCCTTTTCTTCCCACTCGTCTACTACAACGGCGGCTCGCCCTTCCTCTTCGAGGTGGGGTACCTCGGCTCGTACATCAACGTCTTCCTGGCCGCCTTCAACATGCTCCCGATAATGCCGCTCGACGGCGCCAAGGTCTGGCGCTGGAACAAGCTCATCTGGATAGGCGTCTTCGGTCCGCTCGCGCTGCTGCTCATCTCCTACTTCCTGGGGATCGTGCCGGCGATATGAGATGAGAACCCGGCGCCGCTCGGGAATCGCCAACCTCGTGGGCGCGGTCTTCTTCGTACTCATAGTCGTCTTGATGGTCGGTGCCCTCGCCGCGATGTTCAACTCCTTCAGCAACTCGGTCCAGACCAAGCACCAATCGGACCAGGCGACCCTGCAGGCCCAGCAGCAGGCGCTTGGCGTCCAGCGGGTCGTCTTCGGCGGACTCGACTACACCTCAAGCAGCAGTGTAACGCTGAGCAGCAACGCTGGGCAGGACCCTCTGCTCCCCGTCACGAACATGAACTTCACCGGGGGAATGCAGAGGTGGAGCGCATCTCACTCGTACAATCAGACGTCAGACAGCGGGGAGGTCGTGGATTCGCCTCAGTACATGACCTACAACGTCACCTCGAAGGGGTCCGTCTTCTTCCCCTCCCAGCCTCAGACGTTCACGCTGACGGTCTTCAACGATGACAATGTGTCCTCACCGGCCGACATCGCCCGGGTCTCGGTCCTCGTGGACCAGAACTGGGTCGTCCCCGACCCGACGGTGACTCCTCAGCCGGTCACGAACAACTGGGGAGCATCGGAAATTCTGACGACGCCGCCGAAGGTCGTCGGGAACAACATCACCTGGGTCTCAGTGGGCCTCCTCGGCATCTCTCCCACCGGAGGGGATCAGGTGTTCACCTGGATCGCCAACGTGCCGGAGTCGTACGGAACCTACTACAACACGGTGGTCGTATCGTGGCTGAAGGGCGCTGCCCTGCCGTACACGGACGTCGCGATCGGGACGACCAATGCCACGATCACACGGACGGACGTCTCCAGGTCAGGCACGGCGGGAGCGTCGAGCGCCGTCATCCGCCCCAGCTCTGACGGCGCGGTCGCGAGCGGAGTGTCCGCGGGGTACGATGCGAACGCTCTCCAGACCTCCTCCGAGAGCGGGCCTGGGAGCCTCTACATCGACTTTCGCCCCTCCTTGAACTCGATGCCGATAGCGGACGGGATGCAGCTGACCAGCACGGTGAACTTCACGACATCGTTCTCCCTCGACGGATCGACGGCCGAGCAGATAGCCCAGGGAGGGTGTTGTACGCTATCGTTCGGGGCAAGCCTCGATAGCATCAATGCGCCACGGAACTCGCTCGTGTTGTACCAGGCGTACCTGACCAATCCCAAGGGGGTCTCCTTCGAGCTGCCGATCGGTGGCGCCTACTGCGGGACCACGACGCTGCCGGATGACTACGTCAACCCTACCGCTTGCAACGACTTCCGGCCGTCCGGCTGGGTCTACGACTACACCAGCTTCGACCCGAGCTCGACGAATGCCTGGCTCAACGGGACATCGGGCTGGTTTGCAGGCACCTACATTCTCACGCTGACGACTACGATGATTGTACCAGGCCAATCTCCTCAGGCCGTGGGGTACCCCCCCTCAGTCTCAATACACCTGGACGACATCGGGCTGGCGTTGAAGCCGACCCAGCCGACGCCACACACGACGACGTGGTACGGTTCCACATCCACGATAGATGTCCCAACGGGACTGAACCTCAACCAGGTGCAGGGGCTCGAACTCGGAGTCAACGCGACCGGAGCCCCCCAGAACACAACCATCTACGCGTACCTGGCAGACAACTCGCGAACGATATACAACCCGCCTCTTTGGGTCCAGGTCGGATCCGAATCGTTCACGAGCGCCGGCATGATGGATCTGGTCATCCCGTTGCCCAACGCCGCCTACTACGTCGATGCGGCCGGGGATATCAGCTTGAAGATAAATGCGACGTCGTCGGCTCCCAATCCCCATCACTCTCTTTCGTACCAGGTCGGACTCAAGGTCTACGTGGTCATCACGACGTTCAACCAGACTCGGACCGTGGTAGAATTCAAGAATCTGAGCGACACGCCCGTGAACCTGCTATCGTTGGTGATATCGGGTCCGGGAGGCTCCAAGTCGACCACCTTTCCCTCCAATTTCTACCTCGACCAAGGGGAGCTGATGGTCGTCCCAGAGGGCCTCACCTGGACGCCGGGACAGATCTATACGGTCACCGTCACGACGGCTTCAGGCCTGACCTATTCGCGCCGCGGGGCCCCGCTTCGAGAGGCCGGCGTGCCGTGTCTCCAGGTGGTGCAGGACGATCGCCCTGTCGTACTCGTCGAGCATCCCCCGGTCGGCGAAGTAGGCGACCACCCGGCAGAAGGAGCAACCCTGGGCGTCGTAGCTCATCATCTGTTTCACCATTGAATCAAAAAAGGGAAGGGAGGGGGTCCCTAGGCGACCGTCGCGGTCACCAGGAGGACTACCCCGTACTCCTCGCCGTTCACTTGGATGTCGAAGCGCAGCGTGTTGTAGGTGCGGCCCTGGAAGTTGGCGTGCGCGCCGGCCGAGAACAGGAACGAGCCCGGAGTGGCGCTGGCTACGTTGCCCTCACCGACCAGGTGAGCCTGGTATGGGCCCATCACCGCGTTGCCCGTCCCGAAGGCGTAGGTCGTACCGTTGATGCTCAGGCTCCCGGACGTGATGGAGAGCGAGTAGCCCGCCTTGTACGCCCCGGTCACGGTCAGGGTCATCGTCCCGGCCGCCGTCCCGGACTTGTGCATGGAGAGGGGCAGGAGGTGCCACGTGCCGCTCGTGCTGGCGAAGGTGATCGTCGAGCCGACCGTCAGGGGGGTCGGGGCGACCGCCGTCGCCGTGGTCGTGGTGGAGGCGCCCGCGGCGCCGCCGCTGGACGTGATCAGGGTCGTGTTCTGTGTGGCGGCCATCGCCGCTGGCACAGCCAGCAGGAGAGCCACGATTGCGATTGCCGAAGCCGTACCGATTGCTGCGATCTTTGTCGTCTTCATTTTCTTTTCCTCAAGGCTGAAGAAGCCACCGAGAGTATATAGTGCGAAGGAACACCGCGTCTAGACGCGGGGTCCAGACGGCGGGTCTGGACGCGCTGTCTAGACCGCGCAAGCCGAGCTCGGCAAGCCCTTCCGGAGGGTGATCCCCGTCGACACCGTCCCCGGAAAAGCAGCAGGGACCACGGCGACCTGACGGCGCGCAAGACGGCCCTATTTCCCGCCTCGTCAAATTCACAGTGGGAGAGAGCGCACGCCGATATGGGTCACGGTGAGGGGGATGGATGCCGAGAGGCGTGTGACCGTCCCTTCCCTCTCGGTGGGGCTCAAGGCGGGGAGCACGGTGGCGGTCGTCGCTTCAGAAGGCTGGGCGCTCACGGCTCTCGACACCGCCGCGGCCGAGGCCCTGGCGAAGCTCCCGTACGATCTCGAGGCGGACAAGAAGATCGTTGAGATGAGCGAATGGGAGGCCATGATCGAGGAAGCCGGCCTCCCGGGGGTTGCCATCGGCGAGGGTGGGCCAGGCGGTCCTTAGGTCCATCCGGAAGGGAGGCCAGGCCGGGTCGATGCCGGTGCAGAAGCCGGTGGTCGTTGACACCTCGGCGTTCTTCGCCGGGGCGGTGGGGCTGAGCGGGATCGACTTGGGACTCGAGGCGGCCGGGTTGGGGGGCAGCAGGCCATCGACTAGGCGTCGCGCTTATCCGATCGCTTCGGCGGCAGAAAGTGCGTCACGCCTATGCTGTCGTGGTAGATCACATAGTCCTCGGGCTTGAGGTCGCGGCCCTGGACGTCGGCCTTTGCGTCGCCCCTCCCCGCCTTCTTCGTCCTCGTCTTCGAATCGGTCATGGCTGAAGGCCGGCCCGACCCGAGGGGCGCATATAACCCATGGAGGTGACTGAAAGTGATCGGGGCGGTGTGAGCGGGAGGGCTCCGCCCCGGACGACCGTCGGCGAGGACCGGGCTGCTCGCGGTTCTGGTACTCTGGGGCTCACGGGTAATGGGCTCTCGCCTCTTCGGGACGTCTGAACGAGCGTCGACCGCCCGAGCATCGATAAATACCCAAGGCTTCAATCTGCCATCCATGGGAGAGCATGAAAGGGCCATCAACACCTATCCCTTCATCGCGTTCCTCCTATCGACCGCGACCTTCTTCTATACCATCGCGACGTTCGCGCGGAGCCCGCCGCCGACGCCTTTTGGATATCTGTTCGTCGGGTTGCCTTTCTATCTCGTCCTCTGGACCTTCAAGAGTTCCTTTCCTTGATTCATTCCGAGCGAAGGTAATCGAAAGGTTACCCCCTCGATCCTGATTCCAACGGCCTCTCTGGGCGTCCTCTGTCGAAGCCCACGCGCAGTCGGAAGGAGATGTCGAGGGCGGTAAGGGCGCTCGCCGGACTGCCGAGAGCTATCCCCGGGCGAATCCCGCTCGTGCGCCCATGAGTTACCGGAAACCTGCGCGCGCCGAACGCAAGAGTTTAATCGGCACCGTTCGCGCTTCGGCCCCGTTCGGCCGTGGCCACCGCGACGATAATCTCGGTCCTGAACGTCCTCAGCGGCGCGGTCGCGTTCCTCATCAGCTACTACGCCTACAAGAACAACCGGCTCGTCGGCAGCGTCCTGCTGAGGTACATCAGCATGGGCTTCCTCCTGCTCGGGTTCGGCCTCTTCCTGCAGGCGGCGACGGAGAGGATCGTCTCGGTCACGGCGATCGAGGCGGCGAGGGTCCGCGACCTGAGCCTCGTCGCCTTCCTGGTCTACACCGCAATACAGCTCCTCGCCTACTCGATCTTCGCCTGGGGCTACGGCCTCACGTTCTTCTCCCGTCCGCCCGCGAAGGACACGGAGGGTGCCGCGGCGACCGCCCTCCCCGCCCTCGTGATGGCCGCCACCAACCCCATCACCAGGAAGATCCTGGAGGGCATCGTCGTCGTCCTGGCGATATACCTGGCGTCGCAGGCCGCGATAGTCGTCCTGCTCCTGCTCATCGTCTTCCACGGCGTGCGCGTCTTCTCCCAGACCAAGTCGAACCTCTCCCTCATGGTCCTCTTCGGGTTCGTGCTGATCTTCGTCGCCCACGTCCTCATCCTGCTGGCGGGGCTCACCCTGGGCGCCACCCTGAACCTCATAGGGAACACCGTGGAGTTCTGCGGCTTCGTCTCGCTCCTCTTCTTCCTCTACTGGAGTGGTCGTGTTGTCCGGTGAGAGGCCGAGGTCCGCCCTCAAGATCTACCTGGACATCCTGGTGACCGTGAGGGACGAGGGTAAGACCAAGCCCACGCGCATCCTCTACAAGGCGAACCTCTCGCACGACCGGCTCGTGAAGTACATCGGGGAGCTGAGCTCCAAGGGTCTGCTCGAGGAGAGGCAGGAGGACGAGGGCAAGTACTACACGCTCACCCAGAAGGGCCTCGACTTCATCAACCAGGTGAAGAAGGCCGAGGCGTTCGTGATGGGCTTCGGACTCGCCATCTGACGCATAAGCTATCCCGATGTCTGGCCGGGCTAATACGGGATGGGCGGCCCCTCAGCGCGGGAACCGGGACGGCCTGACCATGCCGCGTCACACGAACCACGCCCTCCGCATGCCGGGGTACTTTCAGGCACCCCTCCCTCGCGCCCACGGCCGCGGGCCCTCAACTCTAATAGCTGCCCGGGCCGCCCGGGGCTCCCTTGCAGGACCCTCCGAACATCCGGCACGTAGAAGGCGGGTTCGCCTTCTGCGGCAGCTGCAAGTGGTTCACGGGGCCGAGCGACTGGTGCCGGCTCTACCACATAGGCGCGTTTTATCACGACCTGTGCGACTCCTGGCAAGGCCGAGTCTGACTGAGGAGGCGAGGTCGAAC
>JBEKTS010000065.1:0-21583 GCA_049515775.1 Nitrososphaerales archaeon
CGGTTCATCACGGACCTCGTCGCCGCGCTCGGCTCGGTCGGGATCGAGACGACCAAGGGGCACGTCGAGGGCGGCAAGGGGCAGCTAGAGTTCGACATCGTCCACCACCAGGGGATGAAGCCGGCGACGGTCGGCCAGCTCGACGCGATGCTCGAGGACGGCATCAAGACCTCCCGGGCCAACTTCGCCTTCAGCCACAACGACGGCCCGGTGCGCGGAGCGGCCGAGAACATCTCGCAGGGCGACCTCGGCATCGTCGCCGACCCCGATACCTTCGTCGTGCCCAGCTACACCACCGGCATAGGGAGGTTCCTCGGCGACGTCCACGAGAAGGACGGCTCAGTCTCCAGGCTCTGCACCAGGAGCTTCTACAGGCGCATGCTGGAGCGCGCGTCCTCGAAGGGCTACCGCCTCGCGGTTGGCTTCGAGGGGGAGTTCCACCTCGTCAGGCGCGACGAGTCCGGGAGGGTCGTCCGGGTCGACGACTTCCACACGCACAGCCAGGAGGGTTTCAACGTCTACCACCGGTTCATCACGGACCTCGTCGCCGCGCTCGGCTCGGTCGGGATCGAGACGACCAAGGGGCACGTCGAGGGCGGCAAGGGGCAGCTAGAGTTCGACATCGTCCACCACCAGGGGATGAAGCCGACATCGTCTACTTCAAGGACGCGACGAAGGCGGTCGCGCGCCAGCACGGGTACATCGCCTCGTTCATGCCGAAGATAGGCCACGACTGGTGGGGGAGCGGGATGCACCTCCACATGTCCCTGGTGAACGGCTCCGGCAAGAACCTCTTCGACGACCCCAGGGACGAGGGGATGGGCCTGAGCGCCACGGCCTACGGGTTCATAGCTGGCATAATCGCCCACCTCCCGGCTCTCTCGGCCGTGGCGGCGCCGATGCCCAACTCGTACAAGAGGATCCTGCCGGGCCACTGGAACGCGGACGCGGTCGTCTACGGCGCGGGAGCGAGGGGCGCCGCCATAAGGATCCCCGACGAGAGGGGCGGGTCCGCCAGGGTGGAGTGCCGCTTCCCCGACGCCGCGATGAACCCATACCTCGCGCTGGGGTCGATACTCGCGTGCGGGCTGGAGGGCGTCGAGAAGAAGCTGGACCCCGGGAAGCCCCTGACGGTCGACCTCTCTTTCATGAGCGACCGCGAGATAACCGCTAGGGGCCTCGCGCTGATGCCCCGCTCGCTCTCCGAGGCCCTCTCGGCCTTCGAGAAGGACGCCCTGCTGAGGGAGGCCATGGGCGACCTCATGTTCGAGGAGTACATCAGGAACAAGGAGCAGGAGATCGCGCAGATGGCCGACAAGGTCACCCAGTACGAGCTCGACAACCAGCTCGACCTGTACTAGGCCCCGGGGCAGCGCGCAGCATATTAGCCCCGAGCGGCTTGCGCGTGCGCGTTGAAGTTCGACGCTGCGTCGTATCCGATCATAGACAACCACTGTCACCCCTGGTCCGAGTCCACGAACCAGATAACGAAGGAGCTCTACGTCTCGCTGATGAACATGGGAGGGCTCTCCCCCGAGGAGGCCGCCGACCCCGAGAACGTCCTCCACTCGGAGTTCACCCCCATGGGGCGCCAGATCCTCCACCTCATGGCCGGGTTCCTCGGATGCCCCCCGCGGCTCCAGGACGTCATCGACGCGAGGAACGCGCGGGCCGGCAAGGACTACGCCGGCTATTGCCGCGACCTCTTCAGCGACGCGGGCATCGAGGGCCTGATCGTCGACGACGGCTACTCCGAGGTCTCGGTGGGGGCCGGCCTCGCGAGGAACGACGTCGACGAGTTCGCGAGGCGGGCGCCCGTCCCCATCCGGCGGGTCGCGAGGATCGAGCCCAGGTTCCAGGACGCGGTCGACGCCTCCACCTCCTTCCAGGACTTTGTCGAGAGGTTCGACCGGGCGATCGACGATGCCGCCAGGGTCCAGCGCGTCGTCGCGTTCAAGTCGGTCATAGCCTACCGGTCGGGCCTCCACATAGACCGTCCCACGGACGACGAGGTCAGGAAGGACTACGAGAGGTCCAAGGCGACGAGGGCCCGGGACGTGAAGCACATCCGGGACTGGTACGTCCGCCGCGTCATCGAGAGGTCTCGGGAGCTCCACACGGCCTTCCACGTCCACGCCGGGATGGGCGACATCGACGTGGTCTTCGATAGGTGCAACCCGATGCAGCTCTACGGGCTGCTCAAGGACCCGGAGACGTGGGGCACCAAGGTCTTCCTCATACACGGGGGGTACCCGTTCTCGCAGGAGGCCGCCTTCTACGCCAACGCGCTGAAGAACGTCTACGTCGACCTCTCGGAGATGATCCCCTTCGCCAGCGTCCCCGGCGCCATCGAGAAGACCACCCAGATACTCGACATGGCCCCGCCCGCGAGGGTCGTCTACGGGTCGGACGGGGTCGTCATCCCGGAGATCCACTGGGCCGGCGCCAAGATAGGGAGGCGCGTCCTGGAGGAGTCTCTGGGCGAGTTCGTGAGGACGGGCGTCTACGACGAGGAGGAGGCCCGGAGCGCGGCGAAGATGGTCCTCGCCGAGAACGTCAGGCGCGTCTACGGCCTCTGGTAGGCCGCCGCGCTACATCCCGGTGTAGGGCCGCACCACCGAGTCGGGGACGAGCCCCCTCTCGACGTCGGCGATCGCCCTGTCCAGGATTTCGGCGCCGGCCTCGAGCTCCTCGTCCTGTATCACCAGCGGAGGGGTGATCTCTATCACGTTACCGTCGTCCCCGACGAAGACCGTCAACAGGCCGAGCTCCCAGGCTCGGTAGACGACCTTGGCCGTCTCGAGCCGGGCCGGCCTCTTGGTCTTTCTGTCGCTGACCAGCTCCACCCCCAGGAGAAGCCCCTCTCCCCGCACGTCCCCGATGAGGGGGTGGGCCTCCTTCATCTCCTCCAGCCTCCTCTTGAGCTTCCGCCCGAGCTTCGCCGCCCTCTCGGGCAGCCTGTCGCGCTCGATGATCTCGATGGTCGCGATCCCGGCGGCCGTGCCGATCGCGTTCCCGACCAGCGTCGAGTAGGCGAACCCCTGCGGGAAGAGCTCCTCCCTGGCCACCAGGGCGCCTACCGGCATGCCGGAGGCGATCGACTTGCCGAGGGCCACGGCGTCGGGCACGACCCGGCTGTGGTCGACCCCGAACATCTCTCCGGTCCGTCCGAACCCTATCTTCACCTCGTCGGCGACGAGGGCTATGCCGAACCTGTCGGCCGTCCTGCGGAGCTTGGGCAGGTACTCCTTGGGAGGGACGACGTCGCCCGAGTCGGACTGCATCGCCTCGACCATCATGAAGGCGGTGTCGTCCGGGGGGCAGACGTGCTTGAAGAGCTGCTCCTCGATGAACCCGCTCGCGCAGTGGACCCCGCAGCTCGGGTACTCGAGGCCGTAGGGGCACCGGTAGCAGTAGGCGTAGGGGACCTTCGAGACGAGGCTGGGGACGCGGTAGCGCGACGTCGCTGCGATCCCTCCCATCGCCAGCCCCGCCAGGTCGATGCCGTGCATGCCCCCGTAGAAGGTGACGCACCTCTCGCGCTTCGTCGAGACCGGGAAGAGCTTGTAGGCCGCCGCGCAGGCGTCGGTCCCCGAGTGGCCGAACCAGACGCGCTTCGGGAAGGACCCGGGGGTCATCGAGACGAGCTTCTCGGCGAACCTCACCGTGGTCTCGCTCGGGAACGTCCCGCCCGGGAGCCCCGCGGACCGGGCGAGCTCCTCGCGGACCGCGGCGACGACCTCCGGGTTGGAGAAACCGACCGCGGCGACGGTCCAGCCGGCGTTGAAGTCGATGTAGTCCCTCCCGTCGATGTCCGTCACGGTCGAGCCGTGCGCCTCTCGGACTATCAGGGGATAGTACATCACCCTGCTCGGGGCCGCGACGACCCCGTTCAGCCTCTCGACGACCTTCTGGGCCCTGGTCTCCAGGGCATCGTCGCCGCCCCTCCTATTCGCTCTCGTCGTCATCGCTCCCCGCCCATGGTCCCGCGACGGGTAAAAGGGATGCGGGGCCGCAGGCTGGCCCCGCCTCAGTAGGCAGCGGCCGAGCCCTGCCTCCGGGGGTCGGCGCCGGCCCTGAGCTCGCCCCGGGGGCCCGCGAGGATCGCGTGGACCCCGCCGAAGTAGGCGTCGAACCCGGGCTTCAGCTGGACGTAGTTGGGAACCTCGGTCTCGAAGCCGAGCTCCCCGAGCCGCCTCCTCACGCGCGCCCCGATGCGCCCCTCGACCTTCACCGTCGAGCCCGCTCCCTGGAAGTGGAAGCGCGGGGCGTCCACGGCGGCCTGGACGTCGAGGCCGTGGTCGACGACGTTCAGGATCGTCTGCACCGTCGCGGTCACGATGCGCGGTCCGGCAGCGCTCCCGGCGACCAGGTAGGGCTCCCCGTCCCTGAGGAGGAGCGTGGGCATCATGTTCGAGACCGGCCTCTTGCCGGGCGCTATCGAGTTCGGGCCGCCCGGGCGCGGGTCGAAGTCGTGCATGGTGTCGTTGAGGAAGAAACCGGTCCCCGGCGCGACGACCCCCGAGCCGAAGTAGCACTCGATCGACTCGGTCACCGCGGCGACGTTCCTCTCCTCGTCGACGACGCTGAGGTGGGTCGTCTGCGAGCCAGGGGCGGCCGCGTGGGAGCTGCCTCGCTCGCCCCTGCCGAACCAGAGCTTCGCCGCGTAGTCCTTCGAGCAGAGCCGGGCCAGGTCGCAGGGGAGGAACGCCGGGTCGGCGACCCGCTTCCTGAGCGGCGGCCAGACCACCGAGATGGCCCTCGCCATCGTCGCTATCGTCTCCGGGGTGTTGAGCCCGCTCGCTCCCAGGTCCATGTCCTCGAAGACGTTGAGCAGCTCGACCGCGGTCACCCCGCCGATGGAGGGAGGGGGCATCGTAAGCACCTCGAGGCCCCGATAGGTGGTCCTCGCGGGCCTCCGCACCTCGACGCGGTAGCGCTCCAGGTCCGACGCCTCCATCAGTCCCCCGTTCCCGGCGAGCACCTCGACGACGGCGCGACCCAGGGGCCCGTGATAGAAGGCGGCGCTCCCCTCGGTCGCCAGCAGCTCGAGGGAGCGGGCCAGCTCCTCGTTCCGCATGAGCTCTCCCGCCCGGTAGGGCCTCTTGCCCCCGTCCCGCAGCCAGGTCCTACCGGACTCGGGGAACCTCTTGAACTTGGTCGTCGCGTTGTCCACGTTGTTCGAGACTATGTGGCCCAGGAACCCGCTCACCTCGAACCCCTTCCTGGCGTAGCCGATCGCGTGGGCGGCCACGTCACGGAACTTCATCGTCCCGTAGTTCTCGAGGGCGTAGGTGAGCCCGGCGGCCGAGCCCGGGACGCCGACGGCGCGGTGGCCCATGCTGTTGGCGAACCCCGTCGGGGACCCGTCCTCGTCGAGCGGGAACGTCTCGGGGGTCGAACGCCCGGGGGCGACCTCCCTATAGTCGATGAAGAGCGTCTCCCCGTGGTGGAGGTGGACGAGGAAGAACCCTCCGCCCCCGAGCCCCGAGAAGGCCGGGGCGACGACCCCGAGCGCCAGGCTGGTCGCGACGGCCGCGTCGACGGCGTTCCCGCCGGCCTTCAGGACCTTGATCCCCGCGGCCGATGCCAGGGGGTGTGCCGAGGAGACCGCTCCCCTCTCGCCCGAGGGCGATCCGGTGGCTTTGGTGGGCATTCGGTCCGACCCCGTGCTCGCGCGCCTCGAGATGTGAACCTTTCTGCGTCACTCTGGCGGGATTTCCTTCAGCGCCAGACCGAGATCCATGCCCTTGTTCTTGTGATAGAACGAGCTGACGAAGTAGATGACGAACCCGGCCACGACCAGTCCGGCGGCGAGCTCTTCGCTGAAAGCGTCGGCCGTCCCGATCGCCGGGTTGTTGTAGGCCACCGCCGCCACGTAGGCGAACCCCACCGCCACCACCGTGCCGATCACGGTCACGAGCGGGATCCCGGCGACCTTCTTCGAGACCCAGCCGGGCGCCTGCGCGAAGAGGTCCTTCTTCACGAACGGGAACGCCGCCAGGGCCAGCCCCGGGATTATGTAGGCGGCGCCCCAGAGCACGCTGCCCATCGTGAAGTAGGTCGAGTAGCCCAGGTACGCGTACACGTAGGACAGGACGACCCCGAGCACGACGATGACCACGACCGAGAGGTACGCCGTGTGGAACCGCTGGCTCACGTCGGCGAACTTGGTAGGCAGGATTCTGTCGAACGACCACGCGAAGAAGTACTTGCTCGGTATCCAGAAGTAGGTGAAGAGCGCCCCGACGGAGCCTAGGATGTAGGTGACGAACATCAGCGTTATGAGGGCGTTGTTCGGATAGGCCGCGACCGCCAGCAGCAGAGGCTGCGAAGGCGCGTACGCCAGAGGATAGGCCGCGCTGCTTACCCCGCTGCCGTCCCAGGCGTGCCCGATGATGGTCATCCAGGTGCTTCCCACGGTGTCCAGGGTCAGCGTCGAAGTCACCGACCAGTAGATTATCCCGAGGGTGAGCGAGAGGAAGAGGGCTATCGGGATGGCGCGCTTGACGTTCTTGATCTCGCCGGCAAACCCGTTGGCGTAGTTGCCCCCGAACAGGAACAGGAACGCGAGCGGCAGCGCCAGGAGCACGCCGCTGAAACCGGAGGAGAGAGCGGGCATCCCCGCCGAGCCGGCGGTCTGGAGCGCGCTGTACGAGCAGCTCGAACAGGTGCTCGAGAGGAACGCGTCCCAGTGGGCCTGGAAGGCGGAGGTGCTCGTCGTCCCCAGGATGTACCACATGAGCCCGATCCCCGCTATCGCAGCGACCCAGGTCACGTACAGGATGCCCTTGATGAAGCGACTGCCGAAGAGCGCGAAGATCCCGAAGACGACCGTGAACAGGCTGGCCAGCTCCAGCGTGCCGAGGGAGCCGCCCAGGAACGTGCCCAGGTTGGTGAGGCTCGCCGAGCTCGACTGGAGCCCCAGGATCGTGAGCGAGGCGGAGATCGCGTAGGAGAACGGGCTGACCTCGCCTACGTACGCAACCAGGAAGACGATGATCATGTAGAAGACCCCCCAGGCGAACCCTATCGAGGGGTGGAATATCCTGCCCACCCAGATGTAGTCGTTCCCGGACCTGGGCATGGTGATGCCGATGGCCCAGTAGGCGAGCATCAGGAAGATGAACGGGATGGCGGCGACGAGCAGGGTCTCGGTCAGGTTGGCGCCCAGAGTGTTCCCGTAGAACCAGGCGAACTGCGTGGTCGTGAAGACCAGCGCGAAGACCATGGCCGAAGCGAAGAGGAGCGTATCTATTGCGCCGAATTCCCTTACGAGTCCAGTCGCATCCCGGGCGAAGTTCGTCGGCTTCTGCAACTGGGGAGCGCGATACGTGCGCTCATTATATGAGTGTTTTGGTTATTCCTCTCAGGAAAAGGATAGGAATTGGTCGGACGCGGCGCTGGCCTTGAGAGGCGCGGCGCCGAGACGGGCCGGCGCCCTAGCGGACGAGGGCGACGGGCCTCGTGATGCCGGCGGTCCCTCCGGCGAGGGCGATCGGAGTCCCCACGAAGAGGAAGTCCTTCCCGACGAGCTTGTCCAGGTTGTTCAGGTTCTCGAAGATGACGACGTCCTTGGGGAGGAAGGTCTTGTGCGCCTCGAAGGGAGGGTGGTCCGGCCCGGGGGCGTCGATGCCGACCGCCTCTATCCCCAGGCCTATCAGGTACTCGGCCGCCTCCTTCGTGATGTCCGGGTGCTCCATCCAGTCCGGCGTGGTGTTCTTCGAGGTGTAGTTCAGGTGGAAGAGGACGATCCACCCCTTGCCCACCTCGCCGGCGCGCCCCGCCGCCTTGAGCGCCTTCTCGACCTCGGCCCTGGTGATCTGGAACCTCTTCGGCTTTCTCGAGAAGTCTAGGACGACCCCGTTCCCGACGTAGTGGGTCAGGGGCATCTTGTCGACCGCCGTCCCGCCCGCCACCATGTGGACCGGCGCGTCGACGTGGGTCGAGACGTGCTCGACGAAGGACCAGACGTAGGACTGGTAGCCGTCGTCCCTGATCGTGGAGAACGTAGTCCTCAGCGGCTGCGGGTACCCAGGATAGACGGGCGTGTTCATGCTCGTCATCGGGACCGCCAGATCCACTATGCTCTTGAACGGGAGGCTCATGTGCAGGCTCGGCCGGCCCAGGTCGTAAAAACCTTCTGTGGCGGCCCGGGGCCGGCGCTAGACCCGCACGTAGCGCCCCGCGGGGTCGCGCTGGAGCAGGCCGAACTCGTCGAGCGAGTCCTTCAGGGCCTCGCGGTCCAGCACGGCGCCGTCGCGGCAGAGCAGGTTCCTCCCGATCGCGCACGACCCGCAGATCCCGATGCCGCACTTCATCGAGCGCTCGAGCGAGGCCTCGAAGGCCACGCCCAGCCTGGCCGAGGCGTCGTAGAGCTTCCTCATCATCACCTCGGGCCCGCAGGTGTAGACCCGGGTCACCTTCCTCTCGGCGATGAGCCCCTCGGCCAGGTCGGTCGCGAAGCCGGCGTGGCCGTAGGACCCGTCGTCGGTCGCCGGGAAGAGGTTCTTCCGCCTCACGACGCGCCGCATCGGCTTCTCGAAGAGCAGGTCGGCCCTGGTCTTCCCGCCGATCACGACGGCGACCCTCGCTCCGACCGAGACGAGGGCCCTCGCCAGCGGGAGGAGGGGGGCCAGCCCGGTGCCGCCCCCGACCAGGAGGGCGCTGCACCTCTCGACGGTGAAGGGCCGCCCGTAGGGCCCCCGCACGCCCACCAGGTCCCCCCTCTTCGCCTTCACGAGCTCGTTCGACCCCGGCCCCCAGGGCTTGACCGTGACCGAGCAGAGGCCGTCCCCCCCGCCGTAGCTCGACAGGCTCATCGGGAACTCGTCGAACCCCGGCTCCCAGACCATCACGAACTGGCCCGGCTTCGCGCCCGCAGAGCTCTCGTCGCGGAAGAACACGGTGTTGATCGACCGGTTCTCCCTCACGTTCTTGGCGACGCGCCGGATGCGTATCCTCTCAGAACCGATGTCCAAGCCCAACCATCTCCTCTACCTTCCGGTACCTCTTGCGCTTCATGTACCGCTCCACTCCCCGGGTGATCTCGTGGAAGACGCCGTACCCCCCGTACATCGCCGTCCCGACCTCGACCGCCCTCGCGCCCGCCAGGATGAGCTCGACGGCGTGCTCCCAGGTCGAGACCCCGCCGCACCCGATTATGGGGACCTCGAGCTCGTCGTAGAGCTCGTAGATGCGGGCGACCGCGATGGGCCTGATGGCCGAGCCGGAGAGCCCCCCGTACCCGTGGGAGAGGGTCGGCCTCCCCGTCTCGACCTCTATCGCCATCGCCCCCATGCTGTTGATGGCCGTGATCCCGTCCGCCCCGGCGGCTACCGCGGCCCGCGCCACCTCGACCGTCCGGTGGGTGTTCGCCGAGAGCTTCGCGAAGACCGGCTTCCTGGTCCTCGACCGGACCGCCTTCACGACCGAGGAGACCACCTCGGGGTCGTGGCCTATCTCGGTGCCCACCCCCTCGACGTGGGGGCAGCTCAGGTTGAGCTCGAAGGCGGCGAAGTCGTTCCCGTCGAGTATCTCGGTGACCCGGCCGAACTCGACCGGCCCGCCCCCGAAGATCGAGACGACCAGCGGGAGGCGGCGGCCCTTGACCCGGGAGAGGTCCTCGGAGAAGGCGTGGGCGCCGGGGTTCGCGAGGCCGACCGCGTTCAGGAGGCCGCTCTCGGTCGCGACGACGGTCGGGTTCCTGTACCCCTCCCGGGGCTCCAGGCCGATGGACTTTGAGACCGCGGCTCCGGCGCCGGACTCGAGGGCGCGGACCAGGGTCCTGACGGTGACGCCGGTTATGCCCGAGGCGAGCGCGACCGGGTTCTCGAGCCTGAGCCCCGCCATCGAGACCCGCAGAGACGTGTCGGCCAACGCCGGTTGCGCCCCTTCGGCACCAAGATAACCTTTAAGCCCTTGGCGCGGCGCCGAGCGGCGAACGAGCGACCATGTCCGACGAGCGAACGGCAGCGGGGGCACCGGCCGAGGGAGGGGCGCGGACGGCGAAGGAGGGAGGAGAAGAGGAGGGGGAGCAGGCCGTCTACCTCTTCGAGACCGAGGCGGGGTTCGTGCTGCTCCGCGGGACGACGACGGTCCTGGACGCCCAGAGGAAGAGCGAGGTCAGGGCCCAGGGGATAGTGAAGGTAGGCGAGAAGGCGAGGGCCGCGGGCATAGAGGCCGTGAGGGCGATGGACGCTCCGTCGGCCCAGGAGCTGTCGAGGCTCGGGCTGAGCGCCTCGGTGGCTACCGAGGCGGAGCGCGAGGAGCTCGCGTCCCGGAAGGTGGAGATCATGGTGGAGGCGGGGCTCAGGCTCGAGAACCCGGTCGCGCTCGCCGAGGCCGAGCGGAAGATAAGCAGCGAGTCGTCCCGGGAGGACCTGCAGCTCGTCCACGGGATCCAGGCGCTCGACGAGCTCGACCGGTTCCTCAACATAACCAGCGAGCGCGTCGCCGAGTGGTACAGCCTGCACTTCCCGGAGCTGCAGCAGATGATCGGCGACAACGTGGTGCTCTCGAGGCTGGTCGTCGAGGAGGGCGGGAGGGACGGGTTCACCGAGGCGAAGCTCGAGGGGAAGGGGTTCAGCGACAAGAAGGTCGAGGCGATCCTGCTGGCGGCCGAGAGGTCCAAGGGCGGGACGATCACCGAGCGGGACCTCGGGAGGATGGTCGGGCTCGCGCAGATAGCGATCTCGACCGCGGCCGAGAGGGACAAGATGGCGGAGTACGTCGAGTCGACGATGAAGAGGATCGCCCCGAACACGACCGGGGTCGCCGGCGCGACCATAGGGGCCAGGCTGATCGCCCGGGCGGGCGGGCTCGACAGGCTCGCCAGGCTGCCCGCGTCGACGATCCAGGTCCTCGGGGCCGAGAAGGCGCTCTTCAGGGCGCTCAGGACCGGGGCGAGGCCGCCGAAGCACGGGATACTCTTCCAGCACGACGCAGTCCACAGCGCCCCCAAGTGGCAGCGGGGGAAGATAGCGCGGGCCCTGGCGAACAAGATCGCCATAGCCGCGAGGATCGACTTCTACCGGGGCGAGAAGGAGGACGCGCTGACCGGGACGCTCGAGAAGAGGCTCGACGAGATCAGGGTAAAGTATAAGGAGCCGAGGGAGACCGCGCCCGAGAAAAGACAGTTCAGAGATGGCGACAAACGTCCTCGTTATGGAAAGGGGCGGAAGGGAAGAGGTTTTCACAAGGAACCTCGTTCCGGGCAACAGGACCTACGGCGAGGCCCTCGTCCGAATAGAAGGGACTGAGTACCGGGCCTGGGACCCCTTCCGGTCGAAGCTCGCCGCGGCCATCCTGAAGGGGCTCCCCCCGGACGCCATCGGGCAGGGGGACAGGGTCCTCTACCTGGGCACATCGACGGGCACGACCCCGTCCCACGTCTCCGACATCGTAGGGCCCGCGGGCCTGCTCGTCGGCGTCGAGTCCGCTCCGCGGGTCGGCAGGGAGTTCGTCGAGTCGGTGGCCAGGGTGAGGAGCAACGTCGTGCCCTACATCGCCGACGCCCGTGACGCCGAGAGGTTCTCGTCCTTCGGGAGGGTCGACGTCGTCTACTGCGACGTGGCCCAGCAGGACCAGTCCGTGTTAGCGATCAAGCACTGCAGGACGAACCTCAAGAAGGGCGGTAGGCTGCTGCTCGTCGTCAAGTCCCGGTCGATCGACGTCCTCAAGGACCCCCGCGACGTCTTCCGACAGGAGCGAGACAAGCTCCTGGCGACGGGGTTCCGGGTCGACACTACGATAGAGCTGAGCCCGTTCGACAAGGACCACGCGCTGATCTCGGCGGTCTTCGACGGCTAGGCCGGGAGCGAGGGAAGGAGGGAGGGAGGAACGGCAGAGGGGCGCTCGGGACCCGCCGTCAGGGGGTCAGGGATATCGTCTCCTCGTCGGAGGGGTAGCCGGACCCGAACTCCCCGTGGACCGACCTCAGCGCCTCGACGGCGCGGTCCCTCTCCACCTTGGCGACTATCGAGGCGGCAGAGACGACGACGTAGTTGCGGTCCGCCCTGTGCTCCGCGACGAGCCGGGGGCACGGGTCGAGCATCTCCGCGAGCTCCGAAGAGAACCGGGCAGGGTTGGTGTCGGGCGCGTCTATGAAGACCCGCTCGACCTCGCCCAGGAGCGGGACGATCCGGGCCATGTGTATGGCCTCGAGGTAGTTGAGCTTCCTCCTCCTGCGGCCGTACTGGACGTAGCGGTCTATCTCGGCGGGAGGGATGGCGAGGAACGCCACCTCGTCGCAGAGCGCCTCGATCTCCGGGTAGAGCGAGGACCTCCTCTCGGCGGTGAGGAGCTTCGAGTCCTTCACGCCCAGCTCCCCGAGGCGCCTCAGCGCGTCCGGGGTCGCCGAGACCCCAGCGACGACCAGGGGCCCCAGTATCGAGCCCCGCCCCGCCTCGTCGATGCCGCCGACAGCGGCTGAGGCCGACGTCGCGGGCGCCCTCCCCGCTCCCACGGCCGCGCCCCCCGGTCCCCTAGACAGGCGCCGGCGGCAGCGCCGCCAGGATCTCCCCGGCGACCTTGTCCGCCAGCCCCTCCCGGTTGTGCAGCGTGACCTCGATCAGCTCCATCCCGGGGAGCTTCCGTAGCTTCTCGACGAGGGGGTCCTTGATCATCTCGTGGACGACGGCGAGGACCGGCCGGCCGGAGGCGAAGCACGCCTCGACCGCCCGCCTGAACTCCGGGCTCGTGAGCTCCATCGGCCCGACCTCGTCGATGGCTATCACCTCGGCGCTCGCGGCGGCGCTCTCGAGCGCCCTGGCGCCGACCTCGACGAGACCCTTCAGGTCGACCCTGTAGCGGCCGACGCGCGGTCCGAGGGAGGTCTCGGTGGACGCCAGGGTAGCCTCCGTGCCGGACATCAGGTCGATGATCGTAAAGCCGGTCCTCTCGCGGCCGCTCCGCCTCTCCTTGGTGAGGCAACCCCCGACGCCGAACCCCCTGGAGCGCACGAGGTAGACGACCCTGGAGACGACCGTCGACTTGCCTATGCCGGGGGGGCCGTTCAGGAGCCAGGCGCGCACGGTCACCGGGGCCTGCGGGGGGGACGGCGAAGGAGGAGCAGCGGAAGAGGGGGGAGGAGGGGTGGACAAGTGTGCGTTCGGCCTGCCTGCCCCCCTGGCCACGGGGGCCCGCTTAAATGCTTCACAGGGCTGCCGTCGTCCCCGTGCTGCCGAAGCTCGAGCTGATCACGGAGGGCGGGACGGAGCTCTACGTGCCCTCGCAGAGCCTCACGGGGCGCGCCCCCGCCACCCACCCGGTCTTCTTCAACCCGGCCGCGCGGACGAACAGGGACGTCTCGGTCGCCGTCGCGTCGGTGACCCGACCCCGGACCTACCTCGACGCACTGGCCGGGACGGGGGCCAGGGGCGTCAGGGTCGCCAAGGAGGCGTCGGGAGGGAGCGAGCCGACCCAGGTCACCCTCGTCGACTTCGGCCTCGCCTCGCTCTCGGTCGCCAGGCGGAACGTCGCCCGCAACGGGCTGCGCGGGAGGTGCACGGTCGTCCACAGGGAGGCGAACGCCTACCTCGTCTCCCGCTTCGAGAGGCCCGAGAAGTTCGACGCCATAGACCTGGACCCCTTCGGCACGCCCGCGCCATTCGTCCTTGCGGCCACCTCGGCGGCGGCCGATGGCGCCATGGTCTCGGTCACCGCGACCGACGCCGCCGTGCTCTGCGGCGTCTACCCGGAGGTCTCGTTCAGGAGGTACGGCGCCCGCGCCGTCAGGTCCGAGTTCGTCCACGAGACCGGCCTCCGCATCCTGCTCGGGTTCGCGGCGCGGATGGCGGCCATCAACGAGGCCGGCGTCGAGCCGGTCGCGGCCCACAGCACCCTGCACTACCTGCGCGCCTTCTTCGTGCTGAGGAGGGGGGCGACGAAGGCCGACGCCTCGGCCCGGTCGCTCGGCTACGTCACCCAGTGCAACGGCTGCGGCTCGAGGTACTCCGGCGACCTGCCCCTGCGGAACTGCCCGGGGTGCGGGACGCGCGTCCGCTCGTCCGGCCCCCTCTGGCTCGGACCCATCGTCGGCGAGGCCGTGGTCGGGGGAGCGGCCGCGTTCGCCGAAGGGATGGGTTGGAGGGGCGCCGCCGACGTCCTCTCGTCGCTGAGAGGCATCGACCGCTTCCCGCCCTTCAGCTACTCCCCGGAGCGGGTCTGCTCGAGCCTGAAGATACCGTCGGTCTCCGCCACGGGCGTCGTCGAGGCCCTCGCCGCGGCGGGCTTCGCGGCCGCACGGCAGCCCTTCGAGGACATCGGGATCAAGACCGACGCCGGCTACGGGGACTTTGTCGCTGCCGTGAAGGCGGCGTCACCCGAGCCGCCCGAGGCAGAGTAGGTACATCTCGGAGCTGGTGGGTCTGCTGGCGTCGGGCTTCATCAGGGACACGAAGCCGTAGCGCTTCCTCGCCTCGGCCTCGGCCTCGCCGAACCGCTCGCCCTGGAAGACCTTGAGCATGGCGTTCCCTCCCGGCCTGAGCAGGGCGTCGCCGAGCGTAATCGACCTTATCGCGAGGTCGATCTGACGGTACTGGTCGAGGTCCCAAATCCCGGAGATCTTGGGGGAGAGGTCCGAGAGGAGGACGTCGGCCGGGCGGTTGAGGAGGGCCTCGACCTTCGCCACGAGGCCGACGTCGTTGATGTCCATCTTGAGGGCGCGGACGTTCTCGCCCTCCACCTTGATCGTCGAGAGGTCGACGCCCACCACGAGGCCCCGGGGGCCCGCCGCCTCCGAGGCGACCTGGAGCCACCCGCCCGGGGCTGCGCCGAGGTCGACGACCCGGTCACCGGGCTTGATCAGGCGATACCTGCGGACGGCCTCGAGCAGCTTGTAGGCGGCGCGGGACTTGTAACCCTCTTCCTTGGCGCGCTTCCGGTAGTAGTCCTTGCGCGCCTCCGAGAGCCTCACGCCACACCCTTCCTCTCCCGCTCGTCTCTTCCCTTGTCCCCGGCCTAGGCCGAGGGGACCGTGATGATGAGCAGGGAGTCCCTGTGCTCCTTGACGACCCAGGGCCCTATCAGGGGGCAGGTGAAAGGGTTCACCTCGGTCGTGACCGAGCACTTGCTCTCGACGGGGCAGACGATGCAGGGGGCCGACTCCATCGAGGAGATGTTGGCCGGCAGCCTGAGCGGCGTCAGCTTGTAGGTCCACCTGCCGTCGTCGAGGACCTTCACCCTCTTGATCATCCCGCGCTTCTCGAGCCTGATGGCGAGCCTCGAGCCGTCCCTGGAGGTGAGCCCCAGCTCCTTCCAGATCTCGGACTGGAGCACGCCGTCCTTGCCCCTCTCGACGACGAGCTTGTAGACCCTCGACGTCAGGTCGACCAGCTCCTCCTCGGTCTTCTCCGTCAGACCAGCGGCCCGTGGTGCCTTCTGGGGCGCCTCCTTGGCGCCTGCGCTGGCGGGTGCCGCGGCCGTCGTCGTCGTCGTCGCATTCGTAGCCGTAGCCGCTCCCTCGCCCTTGGGCTGCTGCTTCTCGCCCTTCTGCTTGACGGGCTTCCTAGCTTCCATCATCGTCATTCCGCCGGCCCCAACTTTTGCCTGATTATGTAGTTGTCGAGCAGCTCGCGGCAGCGGTTCCTCACCGTCACCTCGGTCACCTCGGCGAACTCGGCTATCTCCCTCTGAGGCAGGTGCTCCCCGCGCATCACGCAGGACATGTAGACGTAGGCCGCCGCGAGGCCCGCCGGCGCCTTGCCGCTCGATATCTTCGAGTCGTTGGTCGACCTCGAGAGATAGAGGGCCAGGTGCTCGACCCGCGGGTCTATCTTGGCGAGGTTGACCAGCTTCGAGATGTGCTTCTCGACCGAGGGAGGGGGGACGTAGTCCTTCTCGACGTCCTTGAGTATCAACCGGAAGTACTTGGCGGCCGCTCCCTTCTCTATGCCGGCGGCCCGTGCGACCTCCTTGAGCGTCCTGGAGACGCCGCACTTGCGGCAGGCGAGCAGGACCACCGCCGCCGTCATCCCCATTATCGACTTGGACTTGGCGACCTTGAGCCGGACCGAGGTGCGGTATATGTGGGCCGCCGTCTCGGCGACGTTCTGGGGCAGCGAGAGGTTGTCGCAGACCTCCGTGATCTTGGCGAGGACGATGGAGAGCCCGCGCTCCTGGCTGTTCGAGGTCCTTATCCTCGACTGCCACTTTTTCATCTTCTCGACGGTGGCGCGCATCGTCGGGTCCAGGTAGCGGCCGTGGGAGTCCCGCATGTCCGTGCTGATGTCCGTGGAGAGCCCGAGGTCGTGGAGCGTCAGCGTAGCCGGAGACCCGACGCGCACCCTCTTGCTCTTCTCCTCCAGGTCGACGGCCTTCCACTCGGGGCCCGAGTCGGAGGGGGCGGAGGTGACGCACCCGCAGGAGGGGCAGACCTGCTCGCCCTTCTCGGCGTCGCCGATGAGCTTGTTACCGCAGTTGAGGCAGTATACCTGGAAGAGGTCTTCTTCGGCTTTGGTCTCCCACATCGCGTGTGCCCTTCTATCCGGAGACGTAGACCTTCTGACCCTTGGTCCCGAACTTGGTGGAGCTCGGGATGGCGGAGGCGTAGGGCCTCGAGACCGGTCCCATCAGCTCCATCACCCGGACCGCGTTTCGTCCCTTGGCGTCCAGGAGGACCGTCCCGGCGGGGACCTCCCCCTCGAGACGCAGGATGATGCGCCCGCTGCGGGCTGCATGTAGGACCTCCCCAACCTCTCGCATTTCTTTATGAAACTTCTATGACCTGCCTTTAAGCTTTCCCTGGCTCGCCGCGGTCTTCTCGCCCTTCACGCGGGCCAGCTCGCGGGCGATCTGCATCATCGTGGGCTGCTTCTTCTCGGCCGTCTTCTTGATCGAGACGTAGCCGGACGGCCGGGCGGCCGCGCCCGGGTATCTGGCCTGCTGCGGCTCCGGGTCCAGGTGGAGCCTCCCACAGGCGAGCGTCAGCTCGTCCAGCGTGGGAGAGCGCGAGCACGAGTTCAGCGGGACCCGCCGCCCCTCCGACCTCTTGCGCTCCGAGTCCAGGTAGTCCAGCCAGACGACGAACCGGTCGTACGACTTCAAGGCCGGCCCGCTACCCGCTCGCCGTCGCAGCGACCGCTCGGCCCACGGGCTCTCTCGCTCGCTTACTTGGTCAGGACGGCGTTGACGACCCCGTCGTCGGCCGGACGAGAGGTCACCTTCGCGCTCCCCAGCTCGGTCTCGATTGTCGCGCCCCTCGTGATCACGCCCCTGCGCTCGTACTCCCTGTTGGCCGTGTTGGCGGTGACCTTCAGGATCTTGGACCGGACCGTCTTCCCGGTCGAGCCGTCGAAGACGTTCGCCTCGTCAGCGGCGCGCAGGCCGTGGATCACCGTCCCTCCCCTGGTCCTCTTGGGCGACCTGACCGTCTCCCCCACGACCGGCTCGAACGGGTAGTCGTCGGCCTCGAAGGCCCTCCGCGACCTGTTGGGCCTCCGCTTCCCGCCCGACAGCTTCTTCTTCCTCAGGTTCTCCACTGCCTTGACCAATGCGAAATCCTCCGAACGCGCCCAAGGAAGGAGGTGTTAAGGCTTTCCCTCGGCCGGCGCCGCGGATGCGACCCGGCTTCGCGTCGGTCCCCCCTCGGCGGACGTCACCGGAGTATCATGGTGCGCCTCTCGAGCTGGCGCTTCATCGTCGGGACGTCGGTGCTGAGCCCGAAGTACTCGGCGAACTCGGAGGTGGTGCTGAAGAGCTTCGACCTCCCCTTCCTGGTCCAGACGAGGAACCCCACCTCCTCCAGGTCCTTGAGGTGCTCGTAGACCGAGGAGGACCTCCGCGCCGCCAGGTCCGAGCTCGAGATCGGCTGGAAGTAGGCGACGAATGAGAGCGTCCTCAGCGCCGCCTTGGAGAGCAGGGGCTTGGTCGCGAACTTGCGCGCGACGCCGGTGTACTCCGCCTTGAGCTGCATCGCGAACCGGGGCCCGGGGTACTCGACTATCTCGACCGCCGTGAGCGCGGACTTGAGCGCCAGGGCGACGGCCTGGGCCTCCTCGGCCGCGCGCTTCTTCGAGGTTATCCCCGCGGCGCTGGCGAGCTGCTCGACGTCGAGGGCGCGCCCCGAAGAGTAGAGGGCCGCCTCTATCCTGCCCCTGACGTCCTTCCCGGTCTCGCTCATGCGGCACTAACCCACCAGGATGACCAGAAAGTCGTCCTCGCCCTCCATCTCCAGGACGACCTCGCCGCTGGAGGCCGAGAAGAGGATCAGGATGAAGGTGCGGGCGGCCTCCCCTATGACCATCCCCCTTATGAGGTCCGAGAACTTGATCCTGCCGACCCCGCCGATCCTCTCCCTGAGGATCGTCTTGAAGGCCTGGAGGTTCGAGAGGATGTTGATGAGATAGTCCTCGGGGCTTGGGGGGGGCGTGTCGTCGAGCAGCGAGGCCGAGACGGTCGACTCCTCCCGCTCGTGGACGACGATCTCCTCGAGGATGCGGGAGAGCGCGTCGAAGAGCTCGTCGACGGTCGTCGAGTAGATCTCGTAGCGGAACGGCATCACGACGATCTGAGGAGGCTCGGTCGAGTCGACGATCCTGCGCTCCCTCTGGAGCCTCTCGAAGAGGAAGAGCGACTCGACCTTGAACCGGTAGATCGTCGCCGAGGTCAGGGCGGCCGTGCCCGCGATCCTGAGGTCCAGTATCTCGGACTTGGTTATCGCCCGCAGGAAGAGGTCGAGCAGCTCGGTGATGTGGATCTCCCAGGGGGACTTGCGCTTGGCCGCTCGGGGGTCTATGAGGAGGTTCAGCGGCGGCCGCGCCAGGGACTCGTCCTCAACCACTCTTGACCTCGACCTCCAGCTTGGACCTCACGATGCGCGAGACCCCTCCGACCGAGTAGACCCCGTAGGTGACGTTGGACTGGGCGACCATCGTGTCCTTGAGCGAGACGACGAGGATCTGGGCGCCGGCCGACCGCTCGCGGAAGAACTCGGCCAGGTTCTTCGAGTTGTTCTGGTCGAGGTTCTGGTCGATCTCGTCGAAGAGGTAGAAGGGGTGCGGGTTCACCTTCTGGATCGCCAGGATGAGCGCGACCGCGGTCACCGACTTCTCCCCTCCGGACATCGACGAGGACTCCCAGTCGCCCTTGCCCCTGAAGTTCCCCATTAGGAAGATGCCCCCGGCGAAGACGTCCTCCTTGTTCTCGAGCTCCAGCCTCCCCTCGCCGTTGGTGAGCCGCCTGAAGGTCGTCTGGAACTCGCCGTTGATCGACTCGAAGGCCGAGCTGAAGACCTTCTTCTTCTCGGAGTCGATCGACTCGATGAACCTCACTATCGAGGTCCTCTCCTGCTCGAGCTCGTTGATCCTCTCGGACAGGTGCCTGTAGTTGTCGTAGACCGCGGCGTACTCCCTCTCGGCGGACTTGTTGACGAACTTCCCGAGCGCCTCGAACTCGAACTCGACCTGGGAGAGCATCCGTTCCGACTCGTCGAAGACGTCCAGGACGTCCTCGTAGCCGTAGAAGCGGAGCTGGCTCAGGTACTGGTCGACCTTCTCGCGGGTCGCCCCGGCCGACTGCTGGAGCGAGAAGATCTCCTTCTCGGTGTTGAGCGCCGACCTCTCGGCAGCGGTCCGCTCCTCCTCGAGCCGCTTCATCTTCGTGTTGAACTCGGCTATCACGGGCTGGCTGTTGGTCGACGAGGCCAGGACCTTCTGGAGCTGCTCGTCGAGCTCGGAGAACCTCTTGGAGAGGTCGCCCAGGTCCCTCCGTCCGTTCTGGATGAAGAGCCGGTCGTCCTCGTACTTGAGCTGGGCGTTCTCGAGGTCGACCCTCACCCTCTGGAACGACGGCTCGAGCATCTCCTCGAGGTTCGACCGCTCCCGCGAGTAGGAGAGGTGGACCTCGGAGGCCCGGGCGCTCACCTCGTTGAGCTGCAGCGAGAGGTCGTTCCTGGCTCCCTCGAGCTCGGCGAGCATCGAGTCGAGCTCCAGCGAGTCCCACTCCCTTATCGATGCGTCGAGCCCCCTCTGCTCGGCGAGGAGCGATTCCTTCTTGGCGAGGAGCGCCTGCTGGCGCTTCAGGTACCTCTCGACGGCCTTCTGCTGGTTGTCCCTCTCCTGCCTCTGCGAGCGGAACATCGCCCTGTACCTCTTCGAGAGCCGGGCGACCGTCTCGGCCTCGGCGCCCATCGCCGCCACGGAGGCGATCTTCTTGACGCGGTCCTTGCCGAGGGCTCGTCCGTCCGACTCGAGGGCCGCGAGCATCTGCCGGCGCCTCTCTATGGCCGCCTTGAGCGCCGCGACGGCGCTCTCGACCTCTCCCGTGTCCTCGATGTCCTCCAGCGACTGGATGATCGACGAGACGACGTCGTGGAGGCCGTAGGCGAAGGCCCGTCCGCCCAGCTCGAAGACCTCCCCGCCGGTCGTGACCGTCCTGAACCCCTCCGAGGCGACCTCGAAGGCTATCCCCTCCGACTCGACCAGCACCGTGTCGCCGGCTATGAAGTTCAGGAGGCCGCGGTACCTCCTGTCGGCCCTCAGCACCGACGCGAGCGGACCGACTACCCCCGCCGAGATCTCCACCTCGGCCCCGGGCGTCGAGGAGACCACCTCCAGGGGGATCACGGCGAAGGAGCGGACGTTCAGCCTCTTGCCCGCCTTGATCACGGCGGTCATCGCCCGGACGTCCTCGACGACAAAGGCGTTCATCCAGCGGTCCATGATGGCGGAGCACGCCCTCGAGTATTGCGCAGGGTAGGAGACGAACTGGCTGAGCACCCCGACGTAGCCGCCTATGCCCCCCTCCTCGCAGAGGGCCCTCAGCCGGGCGTGGCCTATCCGGTCCCCGGTTATCTCGTCGGTGAGCTCCCGCTTGACCGCGGTCGTGGCGACCTCCCCGGCCGCCTTCTCCAGGACCCTCCCGGCCGCCTCGATGTGCCGGCCGATCTCGGACCTCCTCTTCTCCAGGAGGCCGAGGTTCTGGTCGATCTCCCCGAGCTCCTGGGCGCTCTTGGCCTGGAGCTCGAAGAGCTGCTGCGCGTTCGAGTCGAGCCTCTCGAGGAGGTTTCCGAAGTTCGTCAGCTTCAGGTCGAGCTCGTCGAGCCTCTTCTTCTCGACCGAGAGGTTGGCGCCCACGACGTTCGCCTCGGACTCGAGCGGGACGAGCGACTGGTTGAGCTCGGCCATCTTGTCCGCCGTCCTGTCGGTCTGCTTCCTCCGCCTCTCCATGGTCGCTCGCAGGACCTCCTCGGCCTTCCTCACCTCGTCGAGCTGCCCGGCCAGCTCCTTCCTCCGCCCCTCGAGCTTCTCCTCGGTCGAGGCGAGCGTCTCGACCGTGGTGGTCGAGGCCGTGATCGTCTTCTTCTTCTCGTTGAGCAGCGTCCTCAGCGTCGGGATCGACTCGGTCTCGAGTCGCCCGAGGGATTCCTCTCTCTTCTGCATCTCGGTCGTGAGCTGGTCGAGCCTTATCTTGGCCGACTCCCTCTCGTCCCTCAGCTTGGTCGGGCCCTCGCCGCCTCCCTGGACCACCTCGGTGATGAACTTGTTGCGCTCGTCGCCGACCGAGGCTATCCTCGCCTCGAACCCCTCCTTCCTCTTGCGGACCTCCTCGAGCTTCAGGATCATCTCCTCCTCCTGCTTCTTCG
>JBEKTS010000066.1:0-11193 GCA_049515775.1 Nitrososphaerales archaeon
GAGCCTTCGCCCGGTTCTTCAGGGCCCCCGCCCGCAATCTCTTCCGCCTCCCCGACGGGGTCCCGCCGGAGGTAGGCGCGCTGACCGCCGATGCCGTCATCACCTCCGTCCACGCCGTCTACGACAGGGGGGCCGTCCCGGGGGCGGCCACCGCGGCCGTGATAGGGGCCGGGGGCGTCGGCCAGGTCGTCATACAGCTCCTGAAGCACAGGGGCCTCTCCGTGGTGGCGGTCTCCAGGAGCGAGGCGAAGCTCGCAGTCGCCAGGTCGATGGGGGCGGACGAGGCCTGGAGGGCCGGAGACCCGGAGATCGGCGCGCGCTCGCGCTCGCTCTCGGCCGACGGGCTGGACGTCGTCTTCGACTGCGTCGGCTCCGAGGAGTCGATGGGGGACGCCCTCTCGATGGTCCGGAGGTGCGGCCGCATAGTCATGGTAGGCGAGGAGGACGGGTCGAGGCTGCCCGCCGACAGCACGAGGATCGCCCAGCGCGAGCTCGAGGTCGTCGGGTCGAGGAACGGGACCCGCTCGAACATGGAGACCGCCCTGGACCTCCTCGGCCGGGGCGTCGTCAGGCCGATCGTCTCGGAGGTCTTCCCCCTGGAGGAGGCGAACGAGGCGCTCGGGCGCGTCCGGGCCGGCGCGGCGGGCCGGGTCGTGCTGAGGGTGGGCGGGCCGGCCGCAATCGATTAAATAACATGGGCGGCAGAGCGAGCCTTCGCATGGACAGGCAGAAGAACGCCCTGATCATTACATCGACCGTAGCGCCCTCGTGGATCTACCCCGACGCGAAGAACAACCCGAAGACGGCCGACGACGCCATCGAGGAGGCGGTCTCGGCCTGGAAGGCGGGCGCCGCGGTCATCCACATCCACGGCCGGATGAACTTCACCGAGGAGGAGTGGGCGAGGGTCATCAAGACCCTCCGCGACAAGACGGACGCCATCATCCAGGTGGGGCTCTCCGCCCTGAAGATACCCGAGAGGCTCCCGGTGATCAAGATGAAGCCCGACATGCTCTCCATCATCCTGAACCACCACGACGAGGCGTTCCCGAAGATGACCATGAGCCTCCTCCACAACAGGGACGAGCTCGAGGAGTACTGCCGGGTCTGCACCAAGCACGGGATCAGGCCCGAGTGGGAGGTCTGGCACGCGGGCTCGGTCTGGAACCTGAACTACCTCGTCGAGAAGGGGCTCGCCGAGCCCCCGCACTTCGTCACGCTCTTCTTCGACTGGCCCGGCGGGATCTGGTCCCCCGCGACGGCCGAGGAGCTCCTCCACCGGATGCGGCAGCAGCGCCAGGACTCGATCTGCAGCGTCAGCATCATGAGCCACGCCCAGACCTCGATCGCGGCGATGTCCCTCCTCCTCGGCCATCACCTGAGGGTGGGCATGGAGGACAACCCCTACTACCTCCCGGACCGCCTTGCCAAGGACAGCGGCGAGCTGGTCGCGCGGATGGTGAGGATCGCCGGCGAGGCCGGGCGCGAGGTGGCCAAGCCCGACGCGGCGCGGCGGACGATCGGTATCCGCAACAGCTAGGCGGGTGGGTGGCGTGGCCTTGAAGTGCTTCCTAGCCCAGAACAACCGCGACCCCAGGTTCCCCCAGGACGTCAGGGAGACGCTCACCTCCCGGGGCTTCGAGATCATCTCCAACCCCTATCCCGGAGCGATCAGCGAGGACCAGCTCATCGAGCTGATCTCGGAGGCCGACGGGACGCTCGCCGCGAACGAGCCCTACACCGCCAGGGTCTTCGACGCGCTCCCGAGGCTCAAGATCGTCTCGAGGGTCGGGGTCGGCTTCGACACCGTCGACGTCAGGGCCGCGACCGACCGGGGCGTCATCGTCACGACGACCCCCGTCCGGGAGCTGGCCCAGGCGATGGCCGAGCACACCTTCGCGCTCCTCCTGAGCCTGGCCAAGAAGGTCCCGCAGATGGACGCGGACGTGAGGAAGGGCGAGTGGCGGGGCACCTACTGGGGCGGGCAGGTCGTCGACCTCTACGGGCTCACCCTCGGCCTCTTCGGCGTGGGGAGGATAGGGTCCGAGGTCGCGAAGAGGGCCAGGTCGTTCGAGATGAAGCTGATCTATCACGACGTGGTGAGGCGGGAGGACCTCGAGAGGTCCCTCGGGATGGAGTACGTCTCATTCGAGCGGCTCCTCTCGGACTCGGACGTCCTCTCCCTCCACTCCCCGCTGAGCCCCGAGACGCGCCACGCCATCGACGACGCGGCCCTGGCGAGGATGAAGCCGACGGCCATCCTGGTCAACACGTCGAGGGGCGCGGTCATCGACGAGGCCGCCCTGGCCAGGGCCCTCGAGGCCGGGAGGATCGCAGGGGCCTGCCTCGACGCCTACTCGACCGAGCCGCTGGCTCCGCCCCACCCCTTCTACAAGCTAGGAGAGAGGTTCCCGAACCTGGTCCTGACGCCGCACCTTGGGTACGGGCCGCGCACCGGCCGGGCCATGATACACCAGGCCGCCGCGCAGGTGATCGACGCCCTGGATGGACGGGTCCCCCAGAACGTGCTGAATCCCGACGTACTCCCGAGAAGACGGGGCTGAGGGAGGGAGGGAGGGGCAGCGGGGACGGCGTCGATGGCCGCCTCCTCCTCCTCCGCCCGGGCCGCTTACTTCCTTCCGACCGACTCGAGGAAGGAGCGCGCCCCCATGGCGGTCATGCGCATGTCCGTCCCCAGCGAGACGAACCTGAACCCCCTCTCGACCGCCAGCCTGGCCTCGTCGAGAGTGGAGGCCATCACGCCGGCGGGCTTGCCCGCCTCCCGGCACGCCTTCACGACCGTGAGCATCGCCTCCGTCACCCTGGGGTTCGACCTGTCGTCGAGCAGCCCCATGGTCATGGTGAGGTCCGTCGGCCCGACGAAGACCATGTCGACCCCACCGACCGAGGCTATCTCCGAGATGTTCTGGACCGCCTGGGGGGTCTCGATCTGCGCTATCACCATCGTCTCGTCGTTGGCCGTCCTGATGTAGTTCGCCAGGGAGAGGCCGTAGTCCGAGGCCTTGGCCGCCGCGGCCCCCCTGACGCCGACCGGGGGATACTTGCAGAAGCTCACCGCCCTGGCGGCCTCCTCGGGAGTGTTCACGAGAGGCACGACCAGCCCGTGTGCGCCGCTGTCCAGGACGATCTTGAAGAGCGCCTGGTCGACCTGGCCCACCCTGACCAGGGGCGTCGCCGAGGACCCGTTGAGCACCTGGATCATCCTCCCCACCGTCTCGATGCCGATCGTCGAGTGCTCCATGTCGAAGAGGAACCAGTCGAACGGGAGGCCCCTCAGCATGTCGACGTTGTTAGGGTTACCCGACGAGATCCAGGTCCCCATGGCCGTCTCGCCCCTGGCGAGCTTCCTCTTGAGCGTGTTCTGCAATGGGCGTCGCCCGACCCTGCCGAGGTGGACGCCTTATAACCAAACGGGACGCCCTCCCTTCCTTCATCGATCCTCCCCCCGGGGCGTCCAAGAGCCCGGTCCGGGGGGCGGGGCTCGCCGCCCCTCCTTGCTATCGCCGGGAGGCACCGGTCCCGCGGAGGAGAGAGGCCAGCTCCCCGACCGCGCCCAGCTCCTCGAGCGAGTCGACGGCCGACTCCACCCTTCCGGCCCTCTCGTCACCGATGGCGCCCGCCGCGTTCTCCCTGAACTTCCTCCTAACGGCGTCGTCGGGCGTCGCGACCAGGCCGTCCTGGGTCTCCCTCAGGACGGACCCGTCCCCGAGGACGACCTCGACCCAGTGGCTGTGGTCGTCGAGGACGTACCTGACCCTCTCTGAGAGGTCCAGGACCGCCCGGTCCCGGAGGCGGGCCTGGAGCATCTCCGGCCTCACGGCCCCGAAGCTCAGCGCCAGCGCGAGGAGGAAGTAGTGGCTCGTCTTGGCCTCGTAGATCGTCGACGGCCGGCGCTTCTGGGCCTCGGGCTCGGAGAAGAGCCCTATGTTGGCCGCGTTCTCCCCGAAGGTGACCGCCTCGACGTCGGACGGGCGGAACCCCGCCCTCCTCCCGATCCTGATCGCCGAGTCGATGAGCTGGGTGCAGGCGTAGCTCGTCGGATACCGCTTGAGGAACGTCTCCCGGACCTCCCAGGCGCGCCCCAGGCCGCGGGTGATGCGGTCCAGGTCGTATCCCCCCGAACCGACCTGGGCCTCGAGGAACCCGAACCTCCCCTCTAGGGAGTCCCGCGCGATCCCGGAGACCCCTTCCCTGGCGAGCGCGGCCGCGAGGACCCCGCTCTCGGCCGCCCTCCCCGAGTCTACGCCCCCGAAGTAGGCGCCGACGCGGACCGAGAGCGAGGAGCCGAACGCCAGGCCGGTCGCCAGGCTCAGCGCCTGCTCGGTCTGCCCGGCATCGAGCCCCATCGCCCTGGAGGTGGCGAGCGCGGCCCCGACGGTGCCGATCGCCGAGGTCGGCTGGACCCCCCGCGCGTGGAACCGGCCCGGCGCGCTGAGGCCGATTCGCACCATCGCCTCGCACCCGGCGATGTGCGAGACGAGGAGGTCGGCGCCGCTGGCACCCGCGGCCTCCCCGTAGGAGAGCACCGCGGGCAGGACGACCGAGGCCGGATGGAGCCCAGCGCCGACGTGTATGTCGCTGTAGTCCAGGGCCTCGACCAGCATCCCGTTGACGAGGGCGGCCGTGCGCGGGGACGTCCTGAACCCGAGCCCCCAGACCGTGGACCTGCCGGACGAAGAGTAGGAGAACGAGGAGACCGACCTCACGGCCCTGGCCGTCTGCCTGGACCTCTCGAGCCCCGCGGAGAGGAGCGCCGTCCCGAGGGCGTCCAGGATGCTGAGCTTCGCCCGGCGGACGACGGGGCGGGGGACCGAGGTGAGGCTGAGGCCCGAGGCGAACTCGGCCAGCCTCGCGGACGCGCCCTCCATGGCGTCGGTCACGCGTCCAGGCCGAGCCTGGTGAGCGCCTTCCGGAGCCCGGGGATGCCTATCCTGGCCGCCTCCTCCGGGAGCGGGTAGCCCCACGTGTCCAGGGACATCTCGCCGTCGTACCCGACCTCGGCGAGCGCCTCGACGATCCCGTCGATGTCGAGCCTCCCCCTCCCGATGGGGTAGTGCAGCTCCGAGGTGCGCTGGTCGCTGTCCGAGAAGTGGATGTACCTGATCCTCTTCCCCAGGACGCGGATGGCCTCGATGTACCCCGTCGGCCTGCCGACCCCGAAGTGGCAGCTGTCGTAGAGGACGCCGAAGTACCTCGGGTCGAGGGCGTCGCACAGCCGGGTGAGGTAGTCCAGGTCCATCCCGAGCGAGAACGGGTGCGGCTCGACCAGGAAGCCCACGCCCAGCTGCGACGAGTACGCGACCGCCTCCCGGTAGAGCCTGATGGCGACCTCGAGGAGCTCGCCGGCCGGCTGGTTGTTCCCCCGCGGCCTGACGCCCTCCCAGTACATCACCTGCTTCACCCCGAGCGCGCGGGCGAGCCTGACGCCCTCCTTCATCCGCTGGAGGGTCCTCTCGAAACCCCCCCGAGGGTCGAAGGGCCTGAACTCCTCGCTGTCGTTGTCGTTGAGCGCGCAGACCCGGAGCCCCGCACGGTCGGTGTACTCGACGAACTGTTCGAGGAGCTCCGGGGTCTTGACCGCCGCTATCTGCGGGGTGAAGACCTCCCAGCCGTCGTATCCGGCCGACCGCATCCTCGCTATCGCCTCCTCGAGGGGGTAGTCCTTGAAGCTGATTCCGCCAGCCCTTATCAGCGGGTTCTGTCGGGCCAATCTAGGGGAGCCGTCGCGCCCGCCCGGGCTTTATCTCTTGTCGGCCGGCGGCCCGAGCAGCGACCGCCTGCGCGAAGGGCCGGACGGTCCGACGGCGGTCTCCTCGGCCAGCACGACCGGGCCCATCGGGCGCGGCCGGGGGACAAACGAGATAAGGCCGGGCTGCCACCCGCTCCACCGGGTGCAGGGAGCCATGGCCGCCGAGTTCGATCGGATAGCCGAGGTCTACGACGAGACGAGGCGCGCCCTCGACGACGACGCTCTCGGCGGGATCGAGGAGATGCTGAAGGAGCACGGGTGTCGCTCCGTGCTCGAGGTCGGGGTGGGCACGGGCCGCGTCGCCGTCCCGCTCATCGGCGCCGGGTACGAGGCGTCGGGGATGGACGTCTCGAGGGGGATGATGGAGCGCGCCAGGGCCAAGGGCGTGGCCAACCTCTTCCTCGCCGACGGGATGCGCGCTCCCTTCAGGGACGGGTCCTTCGATGCGGTGATGCTGGTGCACGTCATCCACGTGCTCGAGGACCCGCTCTCGGTCCTGCGCGAGGGCGCCAGGGTGGCCCGCTCGGGGGTCTTCGCCCTGGTCCGGATGCGGCCCGACAGGTCCCTCCTCTCGCCGATGCCCTGGTCCGCGGGGGCCTCGACCGCGGGGGACGGGCCCGACGACGAGGCGGCGCGCAGGTACCTCGAGGAGCGGCGCGAGCGCTTCAGGAAGATAGCCGAGAAGTACGGCTGGAGATGGGACCAGCAGCGCCGCCCCCGCAACTGGGGAGCGGAGAGGGAGATCCTCGAACGACGCCCGCCGGACGAACTGAGGCTGGTCAGCGACAGGGTCGTCGCCGAGACCGTCGAGGAGAGGATAGCGCGCTTCCAGAAGGGCGGATACGGCTTCATGGCCGAGATGCCCGCCGCGATGAAGCAGGAGCTGATCGAAGAGATGCGCGCGAGCGCCGCTTCCCTCCCGGAGTGGGCCCGCCGCCCCCGGCGCGAGGCCTACCAGCTCGCGATGTGGCGCCCGGCCACCCTGCTCCGCGCGCCGTAGACCCGCCCGGTCCCGGGCCGACCGAGATCCCGGCGGGCCGACGAAAGGTTATAGACGGTCGCGAGCGAAAACGCCTCCGACAAGCCATTGGTGAAGGCGAACATCGTTCGTGAGGAGGACGGGATCCCGATGCTGTACAAGGAGTTCAAGAGGGGTTTCGGCGTCCGCGTCGTGCATCCCCAGAACCCGAAGGCTCCCTCCAAGAACGTGAGCGTCCAGCTGCTCTACATCGCTCCCGGAGGGAAGGTCGACCCGCACTCCCACGAGAACGAGGAGGTCTACGTCCTGCTCGAGGGGACGGGCAGGGGGCAGTTCGGCCTCGGCAAGCCCATCGACATCGAGCCGGGCATGTTCTTCCACCTCCCCGCCAACGCGGAGCACGGGCTCGAGAACACCGGGAAGACCATGATGAAGGTCCTGGTGACCACGTCGCCGCCCTTCCCGGCGTGGCCCGAGTGGGAGATCGTCCAGCCCGCGGAGAAGGGACAGAAGAAGTGAGGCGAGCCGCGGCCGGAGCTGCCGGAACCTCCCGCGACGGCGGCGGCCCCGGTCGGAGGCGCTTGATGTTCTCCGTCGGCGTGGGAGGCCCCCTGGGCTCCACGCTCGACCAGGCGCTCCGGGCGGAGAGGCTGGGCTACGACGTCGTCTGGGTCCCCGACCACCTGACCGACATCCCTCCCGCCACGGCCATCTACGACGCCTGGACGATGCTCGCCCACATCGGCGCCAAGACCAGCAGGGTGATGCTCGGCTCGGGGGTGACGGACACCCAGAGGATGCACCCGGCGAAGACGGCGAGCACGGTCGCGACCCTGGACAACCTGACGGGGGGCCGCGCCATCCTCGGGATAGGCGCCGGAGAGGTGATGAACACGAGGCCCTTCGGGATGGCCTGGGAGCCCACCGAGGTCAGGGTCCGGCGGGTCCGCGAGTACATCCAGGTCGTGCGAACGCTCTGGTCCTCCTCCTTCGAGCACCAGCTGGGCTTCGAGGGGGAGCTCTACCGGTTCGAGGAGGCCCACCTCTCGCTCCCTCCCCTCCAGAGGCCCGGGCCTCCGGTCTACATCGGCGCGTTCGCGTCGCGCCCGATGCTGGAGATCGCCGGCGAGATGGCCGAGGGGTGGTATCCCGGCTCGTTCTTCTCGCCGGAGGGCTTCAGGGCAAAGACGAAGATCATCCTGGACGCTGCGGCTGCGGCCGGCAGGAAGGCCGGCGCCGTCGACACGATGGCCAACCTGCCCGTCGTGTTCGGGTCCGGCCCGAAGGTCGCCGAGGCGGTGAGGGCGGCCTTCAGGCGGCACCTCGTGATAAACCCCTACATGCTCAGGCTGATGGGAGAGGAGGACGCCTACGACGCGGTCTCGAGGACCCTGCAGTACCAGCTGATCGCCCCCACCCCCGCCTACGCCAGTCTGCTCGAGAAGGCCTTCAGGTCACTCCCAGTCAGCGACGACGCGCTCGACCGGGGGATCGGCGAGATGATGGCAGTCGGGTCGCTCTCCGAGTGCACCGAGGCGGCGGCCCGATTCGTCCGGGCCGGCGCCACCCACATCCTCGTCAACAACGTCCTCGGCTCCCCGGACACCTTCGAGCGGTTCGCCGAGGGCGTCATCCCTTCTCTGCGGCCCTGACCGGGCCCTCTCTCTCTCCGTCGGCCGGCCTCGGCTCAGCCCTCGGCCTTCACCGGGTTCTTCAGGGACCCGATACGGTCGACCACCGCCTCCACCACGTCGCCGTCCTTGAGGAAGGGCTCCCCCGTGGCCGAGGCGATGCCGTCCGGCGTCCCCGTCGAGATCACGTCACCGGGCCTCAGCGTGGTCCCGATCGAGGCGTAGGCGATGAGCTCGTCGATCTTGATCAGCATGTCCTTGGTGTTCGCGTTCTGCTGCCTCTTGCCGTTCACCGTGAGCGACAGTCCGAGGGTGTGCGGGTCCGGGATCTCGTCGCGGGTCACGAGCCAGGGGCCGAGCGGGAGGGACGCGTCCATGGCCTTGCCCTTCACCCAGTTCAGGCCCAGGCTGGGGTTCTTCTGCCCCTGGAAGTCGCGGTAGCTGATGTCGTTGGAGACCGTGTACCCGGCCACGTGCTCGTACGCCCTGGACCTCTCGATGTCCTTCCCCTCCTTCCCGATCACGACGGCGAGCTCCACCTCCCAGTCGACCTTCTTGGACGACCGGGGGAGCAGGATGGGGTCTCCGGGGCCGATTATCGCGTTGCGGAACTTGGTGAACAGGTACGGGTAGTCGGGCGGCGGCGTGTTGGTCTCCTTGCCGTGGGCGCCGTAGTTGACCGCGACCATGATGATCTTCTCCGGGTAGAGTATCGGGCTCCTGAGCCTGACAGAACCGACCGGCGTCCCGTCGCCGCTCGTTGCGGAGGCGCCCTGCATGGCGAGGGACGAGAGCAGCGTCTCGTCTAGCAGCTGCTCGACGCTGGCTATCTCCTCGGGGCCCTTCCCTCCGGCGCGCAGCGCGATGTCGTAGACCTTGCCGTCCCGGACTATCCCGGCCCTGGTCCGTCCTTCCTTCTCATAGTTCGCGAGTCTCAAGCGTTCTGGTCCTCTTCCCGGGGGAGAGGATTCGTGCGGCTATAAACTGTGGTGGAGGACGAGGCCCGGCCCCGTCCGCTCCGCGCAGCCGAGGCGCCGCCGCCGCTCAGTCCTTCTGGAGGGCCTCGCCGCGCCCGCCGAAGGACGGGAGCTCGTCGGCCGTGGAGAACCTGGCGAGCACGTTCCCGGTCACCCTCGATACGCTGTTCTTGTAGCCCGCATAGGAGAGCGAGCCGCACCAGGAGATGGACCCGACCGAGAAGACCGCCCCGTTGTTGGGGTACGGGACGTAGACCATGTCCGCCCTGACGAGGGGGTGGGTCGTCCCGCCCTGCTTGGAGTCGGAGAGCGTGTTCTCCTCGATGACGTGCTGGTAGTTGTCGCTGAACCCCGAGGCGGTAGCCAGGACGAGCGAGTGCGCGGGCGTCCCGAGCGCGTGGTCGGACCGATCGAGCTCGTAGCCGGCCGCCCCGCTGTTCATGACCAGCGAGGGGTGGTCCCCGATCGGCTCGTCCTCCCCCAGGCCCTCGAAGACGAACGCCATCCGGGGGTCCCTGGACCCCTCGTCCCTGACGTACGGCCTGTTGAAGTCGAACCCCTGGGCCGTGAAGCCGACCCCCACCATCTTCTGGGGCTCCCTCCCGCGGTTCCTCCAGACGCCGCCCAGCTCGCCGGTGAAGCTGTCGTGGTACTCGCCGGGCTCGGCCTTCCAGGTCCCGGTCCCGCCCCACCGCCTGACCTCGAAGATGTACGGGCTCTCGGGGTTGACCTCGGTGACCCAGTAGAACCCGTTCCCGCCGAGGTACATCATCCTGCCCCCCTCGTCCAGGTACGACCGCATCGAGTCGAGCATCCTCTCGGTCCAGTACTCGGGGTGGGAGCCCGTCACTATGACCCTGTAGGGGGAGAGGAGCGGCGTCCCCTCGGCGTGGAGGTCCTCGTCGGTGATCACGTCGAACTGGTAGCCGCACGACTCCATCCAGTCGACCAGGTGGAGGTCGGCGTTGAGCTGGTGGGGCGACCCCTTCCCCGCGTTGAGGGACTGGGAGACGTACTTGGGGCGCATGTTGACGACCGGCCTGAGCCGCGACGTGAAGCACACCCCGGTCCCGTCGCTGTGACGGTCGTAGAGCCCCAGCAGGTGGTTCTCGATGGCGTAGACGTCCTGCGGCTGGCTCGGGTAGTCTGTGTCCTTGATCTCGAGCGCGCGGCGGACGTTCGGGTCGGAGAGGGCGTGCTCCTCGGCATAGGCGAGGTAGCTGAGGGTCGGGACGAGGAGCGCTATCCTCGCGGTCGGCTTCTTCCCCCTCTTCGGCCGCACGAAGAACGGGATGTAGTCCTCGTGGTCCCCCGCCCGGACCCAGGCGGCATAGACCCCGGACCTGGCGCCCGGGTCGACCGTGTACTGGAAGTCGACCTTCCAGCCGGCGTCTCCGAGGTCGTCGTCGTGGAAGTAGATGGCGTTGTACTCTCCGGGCGCGCGCCGAAAGTCGTACTCGTGGCCGGACCAGTTGTGGCCCGTCACGGCCCTCATCGGGAAGTTGACCGTCCGGGCGTGGGCGCCGTGGCCCGAGGCGTCCCTGACCCTCGTCGAGTGGGTCTCGCGCGCAAAGTCCCAGGATGCGACGAGCCCCCCTCCTCCCTTCTTCGCGGGGACGACCCTCTCCGGGGGCGCGTCGGACTCGAGCCTCCTCAGCTGGCCCTCGGTCAGGGCCGCGGAGAAGACTCTCACCCCGTCGATCTTCCCGTTGAAGTGCGACGTCGCCGCGCCGTCACGGCCAACGGAGGCCGCCACGAGCAGGTCGGCCGCGGACCGGCCGAGGAGGTCGGGGGCCGCCTTCCCGGACCAGGACCAGCCCCTCTCGGCGCTCTCGG
>JBEKTS010000067.1:0-10909 GCA_049515775.1 Nitrososphaerales archaeon
CCGTAGGCGTCTCCCAGCGGACCTCCGCCGAGGCCGAGGCGGGTCACGTGGAGTCCGGTGTTGCCTACTCTTCTCCGTCCGAGGGGGTCCAGGTTCAACGGTGGCCGGACGGACTCCCGGTTATTGATTGTTCGGGTCCGGCGGTCGTCAGGGGACCAGGACCGCCCTGGCCCTCAGCTCGCCCTGCTTCAGGCTCCTCAGCATCTGGTTGGCCTCGTCGAGCCGATGGGTCTCCGTGACCGGGCGGACCTTGCCGGCGGCCGCGAGCGCGAGGACCTCTCGCATGGCCTGGCGTCCCCCGACCAGGGTGCCGACGACCCTCTTCTCCTCGTCGAACGGGAACTCCTCTATCCCTCCCGGGGCGCCCATCACCACGGTGCCGCGCGGCCTGGTGACCCTGACGGCCTGCATGGCGACCTTGCTGGAGGGCGCGAAGACTATGCTCGAGTCCACCTTACCCAGGCGCACGAGCTCCGCGACGGGGTCCTTCTTGCCGTCGATGGGGGTGGCTCCGAGCTCGGCCGCGAGCTGGAGGTGGAGGTCGCTCCTCGTCACGGCGTAGACGTCGGCGCCGTAGAGCCTCGCGAACTGGATCGCCAGGTGTCCCACCCCTCCCACCCCGAAGACGGCCACCTTCTTGCCGGGCTCGATACCGGCCTTCTTGACGGCCCCGTAGGCCGTCACCCCGGGGCAGAATAGCGGCGCCGCCGTCACCGCGTCGAGGTTCGGCGGTAGCGGATAGACGTGCCCCTCGTAGGCGAGGATGTACTCGGCGAAGCCCCCGTCGACGGTCTCGCCGAGGATCTCCTTCTTCGGGCAGAAGTACTCTCCTCCCGTCAGGCAGAACTCGCACGCGCCGCAGGAGGTCCAGAGCGGCTGCATCCCGACCCTGTCGCCCTTCTTCACAGACTCGACTCCCGGCCCGACCTCCGCGACGCTCCCTGCTATCTCGTGGCCGGGGATGATCGGATACTTGGGCGGGACCCCGGCGGCGACCCAGTCCCCCTCGACCATGTTGAGGTTCGACCGGCAGACCCCGGAAGCCTCTATCCTCACCAGGATCTGCCCCCTGCCAGGCTTCGGCGTCTCGATGTCCTCGATCCTTAGGGGGTCCGTCTCGATCATTGCCACCTTGTGGAGCAGAGCGGCCTTCATGCTCTGTGCGTGTGCGGCTCGGTATTTAGCGCTAGGCCGCCGGGTGCGGGATGCCTCCCAGCCGGGCGCTTCGCATCCGCGGCCTCTCTCGGAGAGGGCCGCGTACCCCCTGCCCGGTTCGAGGTGCTACGCGGGTACGAACGGATGGGGGGGACCATCGAGCATCCTGGACGGGGCCCACGCCGCGCCCTTCCTTTGTGGCGTTCTCGCCGCCGTCTTTGGGGCTTCGTCAAAGAGCATTTTGCTGATACCCCCAGTGGTTACTAATACCGGTATACGCGAATTCGGTCCTGGAAGGACCTTGACCTCTTACCGACGTCCGGAGCCGCGCAATCCGATGGCAGAATCAAGCGTCGATGTGTTCGTAGCGGTCAACCGCTCTGTCCATCTCATTGCCGCGCTTCGCCGTCCGTCTAGACGTCGATTCGTCGCTCCGAGCGCTCGTGTCAGGCCCGCGCGCCGTCCGGGGTCTTTGATGCCGGGGTCCGTGACCGTTCCTTCCAGGCCGTCTCGAGCACCCGCAGGAAAGTCTCGGCCTTCTGGGCGCCGCTGACGCCGTATCGCCGGTCGATCACGAAGAACGGGACGCCGTTCGCGCCCAGCTCCCGGGCCTGGAGCTCGTCCGCGTCGACCTGCGCGCCGTACGCGTCGCCGGCCAGCACCGCCCTCGCCTCGTCCTCCTCGATCCCCGCCTCGCCCGCGATCTTGACGAGCGCGTCGGGGTCGCCGATGTCCCTCCCCTCGGAGAAGTAAGCGGAGAAGAGCCTCTCGGCCATGGGGGCTTGCAATCCCCGCTCCGACGCCAGGTGAAGGATCCGGTGGGCATCGCGGGTGTTGGCTACGAACCTCTCTGGGCGTATCGTGAGACCTTCGACAGCGGCCAGCCGGATCATCTCGCCCTCGCGCCTAGAGGCCTCTTCGAGGCTGAGGCCATACTTGCCGCTGAGCAGCTCGGTGACGGTCTGCCCGCTCTTGCCGGGGGCGGCGGGGTCCAGCTCGAAGCTGCGCCGGACTATCTGCACGTCATCCCGGTGAGGGAACCCCTCCAACGCGCTCTGGAAGCGCCTTTCGCCGATGTAGCACCACGGGCAGACCACGTCCTCCCAGATCTCGACGAGCATCTGCGGTCCGGGCTGGACGCAGTCATATAAGGGTATTGGGTACCCAATATGTACCCGCGATCGCTCCGCCCGCGGCGACCGAAGGGCGTCTCCCGTCGGGTGACGACTCCGAGATCCGTTGGGAGATGGGGAGACGCGTCGCCCCCCGCATCCGCGTTCGCGGTCCGGAGCGCGACCAACATGTGCCATATGTAATTCCCACTTTCAATAGGGTTGCTTTATGTATGACTCGAACGGCGGCCCGCTGGAAGTCGAGAAAACATTGGCAACCTTACAAGAAAGCAGATTCGAACCCGCCGCGCCCGAGATCGTCGAGGACCGGCCGCGGCGCGCCGAGCTCACCCGCACCAGGAACCGCGTCCCATCGAGGGAGAGCCACGCGAAGGTGGACCTGGTCCTCCCTCTCAGGGACTCGGTCGAGGTCGGTCGCGCCCTGGACCAGTCTATCGCCATCGCGAAGACCTTCGGCGCCAGGGTCGTCCTGGTGAACGTCGTCAGGCGGACCGACGTGCCGAACGGATACCTGGCGTACGCACGCTCGGAGGGCATCCGAGACTACTACTCGTCGTACTTCGGCTCACAGGAAGGTGCCGAGTCGGCGAAGCTGAAGCGGAGGGTAGAGGAGGAGGGGGTCGAGTGCGCGGTCCATTCCTACGTAGGTAGCCTCGCCGGCGCGCTGAAGGCCTACCATCGGGACAGACGGGTCCAGATGCTGGTCCTGTCCCTCCCGAGACGGTCGCTGGGCGACGCGCTGAAGGGAGACGGGCTCAGCCTGGGGATGCTCTCGAAGCTCAGCGTCCCCGTCCTGCTCGTCCCGGTCCAGTAGACCGATGGGCCGCTGCTGGTCTCCTGGGAGCGGACAGGGACCGACGGGCCGTCTCTGGCTACCAGGAACCCAGGCCCTCGCGGGCGAGGTCCTTGCTGCTCTCTTCCCTGTAGTCGGCGTACATCATCCTCTCGAGCTCCTCCTCGTGCTTCGAGATCGGGGGTGTGGGGGTTCTTCGCCGGGCCATGCGGAGGGACATAACGAAGGTTGTCCTTATCTGAGACGTAACTAGACTAGGGTTCTCAGGGTATTCGAAGGTTGTGACGTAATCACGGCCAGCGCCCGGACGGCCTCCTCCTCCACCGCCGCCGCCGTCAGCGCCCTGGAGGAGCCTCCTGCTCAGACGAACAGCTCGTCCATCGGCTCCCTGGAGGCGTCGCACCTGCCCAGGTCGCCGAGGGTGAAGATCTTCTCGATCGTGGCCAGAAGCGAGTAGTGGCTGTGGGGCCTCTTGGAGGCGAACCCTTGCCTCACTATCCCGGGAGGGCCCACGGCGACGCAGAAGACCTGGCCGCCCTTCTCGGAGGGGCACGAGTCGTCGCTCGAGTGGGGCCGGTGGGTCTCGTCGGAGAGTATGAAGATCACCGTGTCGGAGATGACCTTGCGGTCCTCGAGCACCGGCGCGAGGAACCCCTTGAGCCAGTCGTCGGCGTAGGTGATGTTCGTGTCGTGGCCGTCGTTCTTCATGTCGGGCGTTATCCAGGCGAAGTTCGGCATGGTCTTCCCCTCGATGTCCGCCATCAGCTCGTCAAAGCCCACGACGTGCCCGGCGCAGTAGGCGTCGCGCCCCGTGATGCTCTCGTAGAAGACGAAGGGGTTGTGCTTCGCAGCGTACGGGTAGGCGTCGGCCTGGGCGCAGGGCTTGGGGATGCCCTCGATGTACCCTCTCCACGTCAACCCCCTGAAGTCGAAGAGGTCCGCGACGCTCTTCACGGAGGTGGACTGGACGTTCGAGGGAGGAGGGTCGTCGTCGGTCACCCCGAAGGTGGAGCCGCCCGTCAGCGCGAGGTAGTTCGGGAGAGACGGCTGGCTCACGCTGTAGTATTTGGCAGCGAAGGCGTACTTGGAGATGAGACTCTCGAGGAAGGGGGCGGGCGCCGGGAGCGGATAGCCTGCGTTCTCGAGGATGATCAGCCAGACGTGCCTGGGCGTCACGTACCCGGGAAATCTCCCCCACACATAAGGCGCGCGAACTTACTTTGGATGGCGCTCTCCGGGCCCGGTCCTCGCCGGGGGGACCCTCTAGAGGCGTATCTCCTCTCTTGACGGTAGCGCGCGGCTCGGCCGCCTCTGAGGTCTGTACGGGCGATCCTTCGTCAACGCCTCAACCCTCCTCCTGACGCGCCTGAGCGACAACTCCACCACGACGATCATGGCGCCCAGGACGAGCAGGGCCACCGAATCCTCCACGGTTCGGGCGGTGAGGGGTCCGAGGAGCAGCAGGCTCAGCCCGAGCCCGACGACGAGCGAGGCGGCCGCGATCATGAACCAGGACGAAAGCCTACTCGAGGCCCCTCTCGCCCGATTACGACGGAGGGGTTCGACCGGCGCATCGGGAGGGACCCGCTCGGCTGGGACGGGCTCGTCGGCCAGGCCCTCCGCGTGGCCGGGCCCCGATGGCGTTCCTGTCCCTGGCGTGCGTCCAGCAGAGGACTCGGCGCCGCTCGTGTTCATGCGTCCCCGACCGCCATCGAGATGCCGGGGGCCGCAGACCCACATGTATCTAGCCAGGGTGGCGGAGGAAGGTCAGGGACGGAAAACTCCTTACCGAGAGAGGGCCAGAAACGCCCCCCGGACCGACGGTCGAGTGCACGACTCGACGCTTAGCCTAATAAACCACAGGCGCCTTCGCCCTCCGTTGAAGAACGGAAGAAGAGGCCTGACTCTCGCCGTGGCAGCCTGTCTGCTGCTCTCCTCGACCTTCCTGGGGCTGGCCTCGTCGTCCGCCCGCGCCACCCCCATCCTCTCCTCGATACCGGTCGGGACCGTCCCCCGAGGCGTCGCCGTCGACCCGAACAACGGCCTCGTCTACACCCTCCTCTTCCTGAACGGGACGACGCTCGCCGTCGACCCACAGACCTCGACGACCTCGGCGGAGATCCCTACGCCCTCGCCCTATGCCGTCGCCGTCGACCCGCAGACGGGCAGGGTCTACGTCTCGCAGGGGCAGGGAGCCTCGGTCTCGGTCATCGGCGACTCGAGCAACACCGTCGTTGGCAACATCGACGGGACGGGGACCCCCTACGCCCTGGCCGTGGACCAGCCCGACGACCTGCTGTTCTGCGTCGACACATCCAACGAGACGCTCTTCATAGCCAACGGTCTGACGAACGGCGTCGTCGCCCACGTTCCCATAGGGAGCTCCCTGGCCTTGGCGGTCGATCCGGCGGCCCACGAGGCGTTCGTGGGCAACCTGTCCTCGGACCTCCAGTCTGGCGCGGTAGAGGTCGTCAGCACGACGAGCCTGAGCATCATCCATTCGATTCCGCTCCCGTTCGCTCCCGGTCGCTTCGCCGTCGACCCGGTGTCTCACCTCCTCTTCGTCACCGCCCAGGACGGGGGCTCGGGGGTCGACTTTCTTGCCATCAACGACTCTACTTTCCAGACCGTCTATTCCCTGCATCTTGGAGGCGGACCCAACCTCCTGGCCGTCGACTCCTCGTCCGACGTCTACGTGAGCGCGGTCGGCAACAACCGCCTCTACGAGCTACAGGGCGCGACGGGCGCCGTCTTGCTGAACTCGACGGGCAACGACGGAATCACGTTCACCGGGATAACCGGGATGGCGTTCGATGCCCGGATCGGGTCTCTCTTCATCACGGAGAACGACGTCACCAATCTGATCGCCCTGGCGACGAACTCGACGGCGCCTTCTTCGTCTTCGACCCTGTCATCCACCTCCTCATCCTCCGGGTCGTCCACCTTGGCCTCCTCCTCCTCATCCACCTCCTCATCCTCCGGGTCGTCCACCTTGGCCTCCTCATCATCCTCATCCTCCTCGTCGTCCTCCTACGCAACCCAGGCCGCGTACGGCTTGGTGACGGTGCCGGTCCTGGCCGCCCTTGCCGCTCTCCTCTTCGGCCCACGTCGCATCCGGGTCTGATCAAGGGACCACAAACCGACGGACCGGCCGGCGAAGCCGCCCGTACTCTGGGGCGTCTAGGTGACGACGACCGTGAAGTAGACCGACCGGTAGATCGACCCATCGGTGACCGTGGCCGCGGCGACGTAGGTCCCGGGCTTGACCGATGCGGCGGCGCCGATGGTCAGCGTCACCTGGTCCGGTCCTCCGCCGCCTGACGAGGGGGCGAGCGGCGGCGTCGTGAACGAGAGGAGCTGGGGCGTCGCGCTGTTGTTCTCGTTGTCCGAGAACTGGAGCGAGAGGTTGTTCTGCGCGGTCACCCCCGTGAGCGTGAGCGACACCTTCGACGACCCTCCCGGGGCCACCTGTATGGACGTCGCTCCCGCCGCGATCGAGAAGGGCGGGACGTACGAGCCGTTCACGTACCCCACGAACCCTCCCGCCGCCGCGAACCAGGCGCCGTCCTGGGTCGAGGCCATCGTGACCATGTTCGTGCCGTTGGTCGGGTCGGTGATCGTGGTCAGGTTGTATAGCGGCGGGTTGGAGACGTTGTACTCCGTCAACTGGGTCGAGTTGTCGTAGATCACCCCCATCCTGTTGCCGTAGTGCTCGTTGAACCAGACCGCCGTCCCGTTGGAGCCGTCGAAGTAGGTGAGGACCCAGGGGGTGTACGGGACGGTCGAGGTGGGGTAGATCGTCCAGGCCCCCGTCGTGAAGTTGAGGAACGCCATCGCCGAGGCCGAGTGCTCCGTCGCCCAGAGGCCGCCCTCGCCCAGTGTCAGACCGGTCGGCGCGTAGAGGGTCTGGTTCTGTCCCACCGCCGTGAAGGTGGGACTGTTGAGCATCGGGTCGAAGGAGAAGACCTGCGCCTGGAAGTAGTCGTCGGCGTTGAGGTCGAGCACGTAGCCTACCGTGGCGTTCGCGCTCGGGAAGAGGATGTAGGTGGTCTCCCAGCTCTTCCCCGTGGGCAGGTTGTAGTAGGTAACGCTGCCGTTGGTGGGGCTGACCTTCCCGATCTGGGCCCCGAGCTTGCTCGCGGTGAACCAGAGGTCCCCGTCGGTGACCGCGAGCGTGTACGGGGTCGTCCCGTTCTTGAGGTCGATCAGCTGGGTCTGTCCCGTGGCGGGATCGACCCCGACGAGCCGGGAGTAGAAGAAGTCCGACCCCCACACCGACCCGTTCCAGAGCGCCACGCCCCAGATGTTCGTCACCTGGCCGCAGTTGCCCCCACCCGTCCCGTCTGGGTATGGCCACCGGTACTCGGTGACCGTCCCGTTGGCGGTTATGTGAGCGACCCCGGGCAGGCCCCACTCGCCGACCCAGACCGAGCCGTCGGGCGCGACCGCCACGCCCCCGGGGGTCCTGTTGACCGGGAACGCGTACTCGGTTATCCCCCCGAAGGTCGTCGAGTCGACCTTCGCGCCTTCCAGAAGCGGAGGCGTGGCGCAGGTTGCGCTCGAGCTCGTCGTGTAGTCGGTGGCCGTCGTCGTCGTCGTCGCCCCGCCGCTCGAGCTCGTGGTCCGCCCGCCCGAACCGGCCAACCCGAAGCTGTAGATGCCCGCGAGCGCCGCGGTCACGAAGAGCACGATGGCGATGACCGCCAAGTACTTCGGGACGTTGCTCTTGCTGCGGCCGTCTGCCCCCGCCCCGCTCATGTTCGAATCGGCCGGCCGAACCGAGTTAAGAGTTGTGGCTCGGATGCCATCCTGCCATCGAAGGGCACGGAGAGCGCGCCTCTAGCTCGCTGCCGCGCTCGTGGAGGCCGTCGTGCTCGTGGTCGAGAGGGACGTCTCTATCGTCACCGAGAGCAGCATCGCCTCGCCCGGATCCACCGGCGGGCACTGGAGCTGTCCCGAGCTGGCGCATGTGGCGCTCACCGGCAGCGCGCCGATGGCGAGCACCGCGTTCATCCCGCTGACCACCTGGGCGAAGACCGTGTACTGTCCGTTAAGGTTGGTGTTGTCGGCCAGGTCGATGAAGAACTGTGAGGATGCGCCGTCCCCCTGCGGGGCGGTGTTTGCCATAGCCACGTACCCCTCGGCGTTGGGCAGCGAGTTGGTCTCGAACGGGATGGTCGTGTTCGACCCCGTGTCACCCCAGTCTGCCGGGTTCCCTCCACCGTCGCGGGAGGTAGGGTCGCCCGTCTGGATGATGAACCCCGCGACGATGCGGTGCCAGACCAGGTCGTTGTAGAACCCCGAGTTGGCGAGGCTCTCGAAGTTCGCGACGGTCTTCGGAGCGTCCTGCGGGAAGAGCTGGAGCACTATCGTCCCCTGGCTCGTGTCGAGCACGGCGAAGGGGCCTGCGCCGGCCGAGGTCGTGGCGGTGCCGGCTCCCCCTCTCGTCGCGACCACATAGCCCACCACGCCGACGACGAGGATGACGACGACGGCGACGCCTATCCATAGGTTCCGCCGGGAGGCTGACCTCTTCTTCGCCCGTCTGGACCTGCGCGACATCTGCTGTCGCCCGTCCGGCGGGAGGGTTATTTATCGTTCCTGAAACTTCCCGACCCCTCGAAAAGTCCTTTAAGGGGACTGGCAAGGGCTGGGGAAGAACCGATAGCAATTGCCAATCGCCGACGTCACCAAGAAGCAGATAGCCCAGAAGAAGAGGCTCTTCCTCAAGGTCTGTCTCAAGTGCGGTTCCAGGAACCCCCTGGCGGCGACCCGGTGCAGGAAGTGCCACGCGTCGGACCTGCGCCTGAAGAACCGGTCGGTCGGCCTCAAGAAGTAGACCTCCGAGACCGGTGAGTGCAACCCACGGACGTCGCATTCGTCCTCGGCGCGGGCGTGATGCTCGGGGTGGTCCAGGGCATCAGCGAATGGCTACCGGTCAGCTCCAAGACACAGGTCCTGATCGTCTCCTCCCTCGTCCTCGGCCTCTCCTTCTCCGAGGGGTACGCGCTCGGCCTCTTCCTGGAGGTGGGCTCGTTCATCGCCGCGGTCGTCTACTTCCGGAAGGAGGTCCTCCTCATCCTCAAGTCCATCGTCGGCAGGGGCACCAAGGAGGGGGTCCTCCTCCTCAAGTACCTGGTCGTCCTCACGCTGATCACCGGGGTCATGGGCGTGGTCATCTACGTCTCGGTCTCCTCCCTGAACCTCGGGAGCGCCATCGGCGTCCCGATGATCATACTCGGGTGCGTCCTGATCCTCGACGGCGTCCTCATAACGATCTCCCGGAAGAGGTACACCCCCAAGCTGACCCTCGAGACGATGAAGCTGAAGGACCTCATCGTCATCGGGTTCGCCCAGGGGATCGCGGCCTTCCCCGGCGTGAGCCGCTCCGGGATCACGGTCTCCTCGATGCTCCTGCTCGGGACCGACGGCAAGGACGCCTTCAGGCTCTCGTTCCTCGCCCTCATCCCCGCCTCGCTGGGGGCGACCGCGGTCACCCTGCTCTTCTCCAAGCAGCACCTCGTCAGCAGCATCACGCTCCTCTCGCCCGCGACGCTCGTCGTCGCTATAGCGGTCACGGCCGTCGTCGGCCTCCTGACCATCACCTGGCTCCTGCGGGTGGCCTCGACCGAGAAGATCACGACACTCGTCTTCGCGCTCGGGGTCCTGGCGATCATCGGGGGCACCCTGGGCATCCTCTTCGGCGGCTCAGCGGGCGCGGGCTCCGCCTAGGCCCGCCCGCCCACGAAGGGAAGCGTTAAATCGCCTGCCCGGTGGGAGCGGGCAGGGGCCGGTCGTCTAGCCTGGTTTGGACGTCAGAGCGCGATCCGTCAAGCTCTCACACGGCGAATGCAAAAGCCGCCAGGGTCCCCGGTTCAAATCCGGGCCGGCCCACCAACCGACCCTCCTCTCTGAATCCACACCCGCCTCGCTTCGTCATCGGAGGCGGAGTTCGGCCCCTAGGTCCCCTCGCGCGCCTGGGGCCGGCCGCCCCGCCGCCCGTCTCGAGCATCGTCTCCTTGTGGTTCGACCGGTGAGTCCCCCAGGTGACGACGGCTTCCGTCCCCCGCAGTCCAAAGGATCTTCTATCGCTTGTTCGGAGCGGGCCTCGACCTCAAGACCTCGTTCACCTACGGGGGACCATCGCGGTCCCGCCAGCGCCAAGGACCGTGATTCCGAGAAGTCGTCCAAGACTGCGGGTGGATATCCGGGTGACTCGTTTCTAGCGGCACGCGCAGAGGTCCGGGGGAGGCACCTATCCAGAGCGGTAGACGGGCTCTCTCTTCGAAACTTTATACACGGTCAGGCCATTGTCGACCGCCAAGACGAAGACCGAAACCCGCCTCGGCCCTGAACGGTTGACCATTCTAGAGAGAGCGATCGCTGCGACGCGTCTCCCCTTTTCAGTAGGGTGCCTCGTCTTTGCGCTCGTCGGGGGAGCGCCAGGATCGTTCCTCGTCTTCTATCTAGGGACTCACAGTCTGACCGAGGCCTGGAGTAAGACGGCTTCGACGTCCTTCAACACGGGCTTGTCCAGCGTCCCCCAGGTTCCGACCTGGGTGGCGGTCGTGTCGTCGATTCTGATCACCTTCTCGCTCTTCCTTGACCTCTACCTCGTTCGATATCTTCGGCGCAGAATACACTCGGCGCAACCGAAGCTCTCGGCGCTCGCTGCTGATGGAGCGGCCGCCTACGCCCGGGCCTTCAGAGTGATGGGCAGCACGGCCGGGATAGCTTTCTTCGGGCTCGTATTCTTCATTGTGTATTTCCCACCGAGGGCGCAGGTCGCACCCGACACGGCATCGCTCCTAGGAATGTTCGTGGTGAC
>JBEKTS010000068.1:0-10838 GCA_049515775.1 Nitrososphaerales archaeon
GCTCCAGGTTTACCGCGCCCGGCACGTGCCCCCTGGCGTACTTCCAGTAGTTCCTCGTGTCGACGAAGACGACGTCCTTCCTGTCCAGCAGCTTAGAGGCCTCCTCGACGGAGACGATGTGAGACGGGTCAGGGAAGCCCTTGTAGTTTCGCTCGGCCACGCTCCAAAGGCGGGGCGGGGACCCTTTACCCTTTTCCCTTGTCCTTGTGCCGCCAGAGGTAGAGCGACGCGACCGTCCTGTAGGGCTGCCAGCTCTCGGCGATCCTCTCCATCTCCTTCCTGTCGGGCTCCTCCTCGAGGGAGTAGACTCCCTGCAGCCCCCTCCTCACGCCGAGGTCGTCGACGGGGAAGACGTCCGGCCTCCCGAGCGTGAAGATGAGCAGCATCTGGACGGTCCAGGGCCCGATGCCCCTCACCTCGTCCAGGATGCGGATTATCTCGCCGTCCTCCATCGTCCTGAGCGACTCCAGGTCTATCTTCCCCCGGGCGACCCTCTTCGAGAGGTCCCTGAGGTAGGTGAGCTTCTGGGGCGATACCCCAGCGGCGCGCAGCTTCCTCGCAGGGGTCCTGTAGACCGCCTCGGCCTCGAGCCTCCCCTCCGGGTAGAGGGCCCTGACCTTCCTGATGATCGATGCCGCCGAGGGCCCGGCGAGCTGCTGGGAGAGTATAGACTCGACCAGCGCCTCGAAGAGGTCGCCCTCGACGCTGAACTCGAAGACGCCGTGGCTCTCCAGGACCTTCCCCAGCACGGGGTCGCGCTTCACGATGTGGTCGTATCCCCGCCTGAACGTCTCGGGGTCTCCCAGGCTCTCCAAGTTCGTCCCGTGACCGGTCGTGGGGTCGGATAAACGTTCCCGGCCCGGCGTCCGGTCAGGCCGCGAGCCTCTTCCTGATGGCTCTGGCGACCACCCTGGGGTCCGCCCGCGGCTCGAGCCCCAGGACCCGACCCATCAGGTAGTTGATGGCGCGGGGGTTCCTCCTCGCCTCCTCCACCGCGCCACCGTCCTGGCCGAAGACCGAGTCGACCAGCGCCTCGATCGCCCCTTCGTCTCCGATGACGCCGCCTCCCAGCGGCCTTCCTCCCTCCTTCTCTCCCTGCGCCGCCCTCAGCGGCGCCAGCTCCGAGGGCGGCCTGCCGGTCGAGGCCATCGACCTGAAGACCTGCCTCGCCTGGGCCCTGGTCAGCTCGCCCCTCCGGACCATCGAGAGGAGGTCGGCGAGGCCCTGGGGCCTGAGTCGGGGCTCCGGACCTTCGAGCGCCCTGCGGTGCTCCTCGCGGAACTCGCCGGCGATCCAGTTCGCGACCTCCGCCGGCCTCCCCGAGGCGGCGGCCGCCAGCTCGAAGAACCTGGAGAGCGCCTCGTCCCTGGATATCTCGCCCGCCGACTGGGGGCTGAGCCCGAGCTCCCGCACGTACCTCTCGGCCCTGACCTCGGGGACCTCGGGAGTCTCCCTGCGCACCCTCTCCAAAAAGTCCCGGCCGAGCGCGACCGGCCGCAGGTCCGGCTCGGGGAAGTATCGGTAGTCCTGCTCCTCCTCCTTCAGGCGGAGCGAGATGGTGATCGACCTCCTCTCGTCCCAGTGCCTGGTCTCGTTGACGGCCCCCGCCCCCGAGAACGTCCCCTGCCTCAGGATCTCGTAGCTGAGCGCCTTCTCGACCTCCTTGAACGAGGAGATGTTCTTGACCTCGACCCTGGCGCCGCCGCCGACCGAGACGTTGGCGTCGCAGCGCATGGCACCCTCGAGCTCGCCGTCGGAGACGCCGAGGACCTCGACGGTCTCCCGGAGCTTCTCGAGGAAGAGCTTCGCCTCCCTCGCCGAGCCCAGGTCCGGCTCGGTGACTATCTCGACGAGCGCTATGCCCGCCCTGTTGTAGTCGACCATGCTGTAGGACGACCGGTCGATCGTCCCCTCGTAGGTCAGCTTCCCGGGGTCCTCCTCGAGCTGGATCCTGCGGATGCGGACCAGCTTCCCGCCGGCGGCGGTGAGGCGGCCCGAGGAGGCGATGGGGACGCCGCCTGCCTTGTCGTACTGGCTTATCTGGAAGTTCTTGGGCAGGTCCGGATAGAAGTAGTTCTTCCTGTAGAAGGTCGTGACCGGCGCCACCTCGCACGCCAGCGCGTTCGCGATCCTGACGGCGTACTCGACCGCCCTCTCGTTGAGGACCGGGAGCGTACCCGGGACGCCGAAGCAGACGGGGCAGACCATCTCGTTGGGCTCCCTCCCCCGGTAGTCCGAGGAGCACCCGCAGAAGAGCTTCGTCTTGAGGGCGGTCAGCTGGCAGTGTATCTCGAGCCCTATCTTGACGCTCCCGGCGGACGCGGCGCCGGCCCCTCTTCTCCTTCCCTCCTCCCTCTCCCCGTCCACGCTCATGCCCTCGCCTCGTAGGCCGCCGCGACGCGGAACAGCCTCCCCTCGCAGAAGCGCGGCCCCATCAGCTGCATCCCGACCGGGAGGCCGCCCGAGAACCCGACGGGGACCGAGAGGGCCGGTATCCCCACCAGGTTCGCCGGGACCGTGTTCACGTCCATCATGTAGTCCTCGAGCGGCGTCACCTCGTCGCCGAGCCTGGGCGGGAGGACGGGCATCGTCGGCCCCAGCAGCACGTCGAACCGTCCGAACGCCCTCTCGAACTCCCTCCCGAGCAGCGCCCTCGCCCTCTCGGCCTTGAGGTAGTACGCCTCGTAGTAGCCGGCCGAGAGCACGAACGTCCCCAGCAGGATGCGCCTCTTGACCTCGGGCCCGAAGCACTCCGTCCTGGTCCGGGCGTAGGCCTCGTTCCAGTCCGCGGCGCCCTTCTCGAGCGACGCGCCGTACCTCACGCCGTCGTACCGGGACAGGTTCGAGCTCGCCTCGGCCATGGCCACGATGTAGTAGGCGGCGAGCGCCAGGTCCAACCCCTCCATCCTCGTCTCCGAGACGGAGGCTCCCAGGCGCTCGAGCTCCCCGACCGCGTCGAGGACCAGCCCGCCCACCTCCCTCTGCGTCCCCTCGCCGAAGAGGTCCTCGACCACGCCTATCCTCAGGCCCTTCAGGCCGGTGGTCGTCGTCGTCCCGGTCCCGGCCGAGGCGGGCCGCTCCTCGTCCCCCTGCCGCCTCGCCGAGGTGCCGTCGCGGGGGTCGTGCCCCGATATCACGCCGTAGACGAGCGCCAGGTCCTCGACGCGCCTGGCCATAGGCCCTATCTGCTCCAGGCTGTTGGCGTAGGGGATCAGGCCGTACCTGCTCACCGCCCCGTAGGTGGGCTTGAGCCCGAGGACGGAGCAGTAGCTGGCCGGGCAGCGGACCGACCCTCCCGTGTCCGAGCCCAGGGCGACCGTGGTCATGCTCCCGGCGACCGCGGCGGCGCTCCCTCCCGACGACCCTCCCGCCACCCGCTCCAGGTCCCAGGGGTTCCTGGTCGGGCCGAAGGCGCTCGACCGGGTCGTGTTCCCCATGGCGAACTCGTCCATGTTGGTCTTGCCCAGGATTATGCCGTCCTGGGCCTCGATGCGCTCGACGACGGTGGCGTCGTAGGGCGGCCGGAACCCCTCGAGGATCTTCGAGCCGCAGGTCGTGGTCATCCCCGCGACGCAGATGTTGTCCTTGAGCGCGACGGTCATCCCCGCCATCCGGCCCAGCCTCTCGCCCCGCCTCGCCCTCCTGTCCAGCTCCCTGGCCTTCTCGAGCGCCTCCTCCCTGGCGACGTAGAGGAACGCGTGGACCTCGCGGTCCATCCTGGGGAGCCGCTCGAGCCTGGAGGCGATCCTCTCCTCGCAGCTGACCTCCTGCGCGGCTATCCTCCGCGCTATCTCCGAGGCGGACGGCGAGAGCCTTCCCATCCCGACGACCTCAGAAGACCCTCGGGGCCCTCACCAGGCGCCCCTTCCTCCGGGGGACCCCCTTCAGGACGCCCTCAGGGTCGGAGGGCCGGACCTCGTCCGGGCGGAGGAGCGCCGGGTCCAGGGCCGTCCGCTCGTCCGTGACGTCCGAGGGCACCCGGTCGACCGTCCGGAAGTAGCCCAGGATGGCGGAGAGCTCCCCCCTTAGCCTCTCCTCCTCGGGGCGCGTGACGTTGAGCCTCGAGAGGGCCGCGAGCCTCCTGACCTCCTCCGGCGTGACGGCGACGAAGGCGGGGGGAGCCGCCTCCTTGCTCCTACGGGGCAAGTCTCGGCCTGTCCTCCATTGATGCGAGCGAAGCACGACTGGAACAGCGCAACTTGACGGCTCTCGGCTTTCCTTCCTTTCCTCTATAAAGGTTCGACGCACCACGGCCCTCCTCTCTTGAGCGCCGGGCCGCCGCGTAGGGACGAAGTGCCGATCGAATCGACCAGGGCGGGTTTGGATCTCGCTCAACCGTGGTGAAGCAGGGATTCACCGAGCCGAATCCGAGATTCACGGGTCGGGGCTCGATCCTCGGGAGCCTCCGAACCGAGGGATCGAAGGCGCCCCCAGTGGCGGTGAGCCCCTCCCGAGATCCGCACGATCGAACTGAGCGAGGGCTGGGCTAGGTCCTGCTCGGGGCCCACGGCCGACCGCCCGTGCTCGGCCTTGCGCAATGAACCCGTCCGAGTCCTCTCGGCATCAGGGGGTGAGTCTCAGCTTGTCCCTCGGGAAGAGCGTGACCTCCCTGATGTTCTCCTCGCCGGTGAGCGCCATCATCAGCCGCTCCAGGCCGAGCCCGAACCCGGCGTGGGGCGGCATCCCGAAATCGAAGATCTCCAGGTGGTACTCGAATGCCTGGGGCTTGAGCTTCTGCTCCTTCAGCCTCTTCACGAGCGCGGCCTTGGAGTTGACCCTGGTCCCGCCCGAGGCGAGCTCGAGCGACCCGCGCATGAGGTCGAACGACTCGGAGACCTTCGGCTCGTCGGACCTGGGCTTGATGTAGAACGGCTTCGAGGAGGTCGGCCAGTCGGTCACGAAGAAGAACCCTGGGTGGGACCTGGCGAGCTCATCGCCGTCGGGGCCCGTGATGTCGTCTCCCCAGGCGATCCCCTCCCTCTTCCTCGAGATCTCCTTGACGACGTCGCCGTAGGTGAGCCGCTCGAACCTCGGCGGCACCTCGACCGGCGCCCTCTTCAGCCTCTCGAACTCCCTACCGCAGGCGTCGGCCACGTCCCCGGCGGCGCGCCGGATCAGCGCCTCGAGGGTGTCCATCACGTCGCTGTAGTCGACGAACGCCTCCTCGATGTCTATGGACGTTATCTCGCTGAGGTGCTTCTGGGTCCTCGACTCCTCCGCCCTGAAGGCGGGACCGATCTCGTAGACCTTCTCGAACGGGACGACCAGCTCCTCCTTGTAGAGCTGGGGGCTCTGGGTGAGGAACGAGGGCCTGTTGTAGTAGAGCACCGAGAAGAGCGAAGCCCCTCCTTCCGTCGCGGTCGAGATCAGCTTCGGCGTCCTCACCTCCAAGTATCCCTTCTCGGCGAAGAACTCCCTCAGGGACCTCAGCAGCACCCGCTGTATCCTGAAGAGCGCCTGGGCCTTCTCCCTCCGGAGGTCGACCGCCCTGACGTCGAGCCGCTTGTCCAGCGAGGGGAGCGCGCCGCCGAAGACGCTGAACGGGGGCTTCTTCTTCGCGGCGCTGAGCACCCTGATCTCGCTCGGGACGACCTCCGCGCCGTTGGGCGCCTTGGCGATCTTCTTGACGACCCCCCTGACGCCGATGCTCGACTGCTCGGCGATCGCGGCGACCTTCTCGGCGAGCTTCGGGCCGGCCCTGGAGGCGACCGTGGTCACCTGGAACGGCCCCTCCTTGTCGTTGACGATGAGGAACGTGATCCCCCCTTGAGTCCTGACGCTGCTGACCCAGCCGAAGAGCGTCACCTCCTTCCCGTCGAGCTCCGGGGTGATCTGGGTGGAGTGGTGGGTCCGCCGCCAGTCTCCCAGCTCCTCCTCTGTCTTCATGAATGCGGCATCGCGCTCCCACAATTCTATTTATGCATAGAGGCGAGATCTGGCGTCGACGCCCCGCCTGCAGACGCGAGGCTGCCATCGCCCGGATGGCGCTGTGGGACCCTCGTCCGCTCCGTCTGCGGCCCCCGTCGTGCTGGCCTTGTCCCTGGCCGCACCATGGGTGCAATCGCCGTCATGGTGCTTGCTACACGGCTGAACCGATTGCAGAAGTTACGTCGGTCTTAACTAAGCCCCTGAGCGCCGGACGCGCCAGCGAACCACATGACATCTGGCGAGATCGCAGACAAGAGACTGTCGAGGAGACAGTTCGTAGGATCGGCCGCCGCAGGAGCCGCGGCCCTGGGGGCCGCGGCGGGCGCGACCGCCCTCGTCCCGAAGGCCGGAGCGGTTCCGACCCGCGGGGGAGGGGTTGCGGGGAGCGAGTATGAGGTCGCCGTCCGGGGCCAGCCGGTCCCGGTGCCGAGCAGCTGGTCCCAGACCGCCGACGTGGTCGTCGTGGGATATGGAGGCTCGGGCGCGGTCAGCGCGATCACGGCGTTCGACGCGGGAGCGAGCGTGATCGTGCTCGAGAAGACGCCGAGCCTCGCGAGCCTGGGGGTCAGCCCGGTCAAGGCGCCGAACCAGAGCTTCACGATCTCGGGAGGCGGCGGGAACACGCACATGAGCGGCGGGAACATCGCCGTGCCCACGAACGCGATCGACGGCGCGAACTTCATCTACGCCGCGTCCTGGGGACGGACTCCTCTCGACGTCTGCCAGGCCTGGGCGAGCGTCGCTGTCAACATCGAAGCCTGGCTGACCGCCATGGGGATCCCGTTCACGACCAACGCCGCAAGCGCCGCCACCGGCGGGTTCGCGAACCTTCCGGGGGCCGCCTCCTACCACTACGTGACGGCCGTGGGCGACGGACCGGCGCTCTTCGCCGGCTACGACACGAACGTCCAGAGCCGGAACATCCCCGTCCTCTTCAACACTCAGGCCACGGACCTGATACAGAACCCGATGACGGGGGAGATACTCGGCGTCCAGGCCCTCGCGAACAACAGCGAGATCGTGAACGTCAGGGCGAACAGGGCCGTCATCCTCACGTGCGGAGGCTACGAGTACGACGAGACCATGAAGGCGAACTACCTCCCCGTCTACCCTTCCAACTTCATAGGCTGGCCGGCCAACACCGGGGACGGCATCAGGATGGCGCAGAAGGTCGGCGCGGGCCTGTGGCACATGAACACCGTCGCCGGGAGCTACGCCGCTTGGATCCCCGAGATCGGGCCCATCGCTTTCTCCGTCTCGGCCAAGACCAACGGCTGGATCTACGTCGATACGTCGGGGAACCGGTTCTGGAACGAGAACGACGCCTCGGGAGACGACTGGACGCTGGCGCTCGCGAACTTCAACCCCGACGCGCCGCAGTACGCGCGGATCCCGACCTTCCTCGTGTTCGACGAGGTCGCCAGAAAGGCGGGGGCCATAGGGCCGACGACCACCAGCTACTCCACCATCCCGACGCAGCTCGGAGGGACGACCTACGTATGGAGCTCGGACAACAGCGCGGAGATAGCGAAGGGGTGGATCATCGAGGGCGCGACCTCGCCATCGGACCTGGCCAACGCGATCAACAGCGCCACGATAGCGAGCACCCCCGCGGGCACCCCTCGATCCCTCGCCAGCCAGATGGTCTTCAACATCAAACCGGCCACGCTCACGGCGACCATCAACGCCTGGAACGCCGAGTGCGCAGCGGGGACGGGAGACACTCTCTTCGGGAGAGCGGCCAGCGCGATGGCGCCCCTCCAGACCCCGCCGTTCTACGCCATACCGCTCTGGCCCAGCGGACCCAACACCCTGGGAGGCCCGATCCACAACGCGCAGAGCCAGGTCTGCGACCCGGACAACAAGCCCATCCCTCGATTGTACGCCGCCGGTGAGTGCGGCTCGAACTGGGGGTTCCTGTATCCCGGACGAGGCAACAACAGCGAGAACATCGCCTTCGGCCAGATCTCCGGCCACAACGCCGCCACAGAGGTCCCCTGGACGTCCTAGACCTGGGCGACGACGGGGGGCTCCGACGACGAGCTCCCCGTCTCTTCCCTCTTCTGGGCCTCCCCTTCCCTGTCCTTCTGCCGTCCCTCTCTCCCCGGCGCGCATGCCCTGGGGATTCGACCGTCCCTGCTCCCCGCAGACCCTCGTGCGCCTCCCTTTCGATGGAGGGCGCGACGGCGCGGCCCTCCGATCCCGTCCGTGCGTCAGACGGGTGGGTGCGAGCCGCCCGTCCGACCGAGGCCCTCCGCTACTTCTGGAGCAGCTTCCACGACGCCACGATGCCCAGCCCTGCGATGACGACCGCGAAGCCGCCTATCACGGCAAAGTCGAGGGCCACGCTGTAGGTCCCCGTCGCGCCCAGGAGGAGCTGCCTGGCGCCGTCGATGGCGTAGCTCACCGGGTTCAGCTTCACGACGTCCTGGAGCCACTGCGGCATTATGCTCACGGGGAAGAGGGCGTTCGAGGCGAAGATCAGGGGCAGGTTGAGGAGGTTGATGATGGCCATCTGGGTCTGCCAGTCGCTCGACCTGAGGGCGAGCGAGACGAAGAGCGCCGAGAGCGCGAACGCCATCAGGAAGAGGAGGACGAACGCCTCGAAGATGTCCACGACCGTGAAGTGGCTCACGTCCATCCCCAGCGCCACCGCGATTACCAGGACTATCCCGGCCTGCACGAGGGCCCTGATGCCGCTCTGGAGGATCTTGCTGAGGACGATCGCCCCGCGGCTGACCGGGGTGCTCAGCGCCTTGTTCAGGAACCCGAACCTCCTGTCGAAGACGACGGACATCCCGCTGAACGCCGCCGTGAAGAGGATGATCATGGCGAGCATCCCCACCGAGAGGAACGAGAAGTAGCTGGAGGTGCCGAAGATCTTCTCGATCGTGGCCGAGGCGTTCCCTCCCGCCCCGGCCTGGCTGATTATCGACCCGAAGTTCAGCGCCTTGCCGAATATCCCGAGCCAGACGATCGGCTGGACGAGCGAGATCAGGAGCTGGATCCGGTTCTTGTACCACTTGCGCAGGTCCCTGTTGGTCAGCGCCCAGAGCCCGTGGAGCGGGCTCGTGTCGAGCTTGGGCCTCTGCCTGAACCCTTCGGTGCCCACGGTCTGTGCCGGGAGCTGCTCCTGGGTCGTGACCGTCCTCGTGAGCTCGTCCGCCTCGTTCGTGGGGTCCATGGTCATCGCCTCACGACCTCGCCCTGCGCATCGTGACCCTCTGGCTGAACATCTGCTGCTGGTTGGCCTCCTCCTCCCTGATGCTCTTGCCTGTGAACTCGAGGTAGGCCTCGTCCAGGGTCGGCTTGGTCAGCGAGATCTTCGTGACGTGGAGCCCCTTGGACCTGATGAGGTCCATGATCTGCGGCGTCGTCTCCTCGCCCTGCTCCGCCTTGATCCTGTACTCGTTCCTCTGCTTCTTGGCCTCCTTGACCAGCGGGATCCTCAGGATGTCCGCGGAGATGTCGGGCTCGCCGTCCGCCACCCCCACGACGATCACGTCCCCTCCGATGCTCTCCTTGAGCTCCGTCGGCGACCCGATCCTGATGATGTGGCCGTGGTCGATGATGGCTATCCGGTCGCAGAGCGAGTCCGCCTCCTCCAGGTAGTGCGTGGTGAGGAAGAGCGTCATGTGGAACTGCTCCTTCAGCATCCTGATGTACTTCCAGACGGCGGCGCGGGTCTGCACGTCCAGCCCCAGGGTCGGCTCGTCCAGGAAGAGCAGCCTCGGGTAGTTGATCAGGCCGCAGGCGAGCTCGAGCCTCCTCCTCATCCCTCCCGAGTAGGTCTTCACCATCCTGTTCTCGGCGTCCTGCAGCTCGACCAGCTTCAGGAGCTCCTGCGCGTGGGGCTTGGAGTCGGACCGGGGCAGCCCGTACAGGTCGGCGCAGAGCACGATGTTCTCCAGGCCCGTCATGTCCTCGTCGGCGGTGTAGTCCTGGGGCACGATGCCCACGTTCCTCCGCACCTGGTTGGCGCTCTTGTGGACGTCGAATCCGCAGACGGTCGCCTTCCCCGAGCTCGGAGGGATGAGGGTCGTCAGCATGTTGATCGTCGTCGACTTGCCCGCGCCGTTCGGGCCGAGGAACCCGAAGATCTCCCCCTCCCTTATCTCGAAGCTCACCGAGTCGACGGCCTTGAACTTCCCGTCGTAGGTCTTCGAGAGACCCTCGACCTTGACTATGACGTCCCTCCCGGACGGAACCGCCGCCTCTTGATCTGCGATCATCGTCAATCCCCGCGCCGCTACCTTGCGACCGTCCTTCCGGACTTGGGGGCCTTGGGGGCGGTCTCGTCCAGGGCGCCCCTGACCCAGTCGAGCTGCCTCTCGAGGTTGAGCATGTACTCCTTGAGCAGGTACTCCATGTCCTTCGGCGAGATCTCCTTCGCCTTGGTCCTGATTATCTCCTGGGTCGCCTCGAACTGGCTGCGCGTCCCGTCGGAGAGGAACCGGACGAGCTGGTCCGGCTCGATGAGGTCCATGAACAGCCTGCGCATCGCCATCCACTTTTGGCCCGAGTTGAGGAACATCTTCTCGTCCTCCTTGAGGCACTCCAGCCCCTTCTGGGTGATCGAGTAGACCCTCCTGTCGGCCCTGGCGCTCCCGTCGGCCTGGATGTAGCCGCTCGAGAGAAGCCTCTTGAGTATCGGGTAGATCGATCCAGCGCCGGGCCTCCAGGCCCCCTCGGTCTTGGCGTCTATCTCCTGGAGGATCTCGTAGCCGTGACACGGCTTGCGGGAGAGCTTGCGGAGCACGTAGTGGAGCAGCAGCCCTCTGGGAGCCCCCTGCGGGTGCGCGAGCGACCTAGCGACGTCCTCCTCCTCCTGATTGGCGGCCAAGGTGTACGGTACGTCCAGCCAGCGGTGGTATATAAAATATATCGTGATTGATATAAAATGAGATGCG
>JBEKTS010000069.1:0-10837 GCA_049515775.1 Nitrososphaerales archaeon
CTACAGGCCCGGCGAGTACGGCATCCGCATCGAGGATACGCTATCGATCGATGGAGGCGCAAAGAACCTCTACGGCTACACGAAGGAGCTCCTGGTGCTCTAGCGGCCGGGCATCTCGTCCCCGGCGCGAGGGTCGAACTCCGTCCTCGTGGACGAGGGGAGGAGGCCGAGCGCTTCCCCTATCGATCCGGGTCTCCGGGCTGACCCACGGCCAAACTCTATAGACCTTTAGAGTATCTAGAGGAAGTATTAATTAATCGATGGCGGTACTCGGAGACCAGTTGAAAGCGACCTCGCTGTGCCCCACGCACATCACCGGGTTCTTCGAGATCAGGGACCTGGCGTCTGACCCGCTCATGAGGGGATCCAGAGGCGCCGGCGTGAACCTGACGAAGGAGGTCGAGACGGAGGTAGAGACGGTCTCCGAGCCGGGCATACGAACTCTGATCAACGGCCGCGAAGCGGACGCCAGAGTCTCGAGGAGGGTGGCGGAGAGGTTGCTCGCGCTCGCCGGGGGTCAACGAGGCCTCGTCGTCCGCCACGTCGTCCCCGTCCCGGTGGGGAGCGGGTTCGGTACGAGCGGCGCCGGCGCGATAGGCGCGGCGATGGCAGGATCGGAGGCGCTCGGCCTGGGCCTCACAGGGCTCGAGGTCCACCAGTTGGCTCACTCCGCCGAGGTGGAGCTCAAGACGGGGCTGGGCACGGTCCTCGGTCAGTTCTGCGGTGGCCTCGAGGTCAGGGAGAAGGAGGGCGCTCCGGGCATCGGCGCGGCCTTCCAGATACCACTCTCCGGGAAGCACACGGTCGTGGCCCTCCACAACGGCCCGATGCTCACGAGCGAGTTCCTCTCCAACCCGGACTACAGGAAGAGGATCAACGACATAGGCGGCGCGTACTCCGACGAGATATGCAGGAAGAGAGACCTCGAGACGTTCCTCAGCCTCGCTCACAACTTCAGCATCCGGCTGGGCCTCGGTGGGCAGTATCTCCGCGTCATGGAGAACGCAAGGTCGCACGGCTACCTCCTCGGGATGGCGATGTTCGGTCACACCCTCTTCACCGTCGTGAGGGAGAACGAGACCACGGAGCTAGCTCGGCTGATGACGAAGGAATGGAAGGACGGCCAGGTCATCGTGTCTTCCGTGGAGAGGGAGAGCGCAAGGCTGGCCGCATGAGATGGGCCACGAAGTACCCCCAGACCATCCGAGGGCGGAGTCCCTGCGCACTCGAGAGCGCCTCATCTACCACTGGAAGCGCGGGGTCGTCGCCGACGCAGGCCTGATCGCTCAGGGGAGGGGGGAAGCCTTCGACTATCTGCTGGGCGAGAGGACGACGGCTCAAGCGCTGGAGGCGACACGGGCTGCCGCCGCACACCTGCTCCTTGCAAAGAGGCCGGTGATATCCGTCAACGGCAACGCCGCGGCGCTCGTGCCGGGCGAGCTCGTCGAGCTCTCGACGGCCACCGGGGCTGCGCTCGAGGTGAACCTCTTCTACAGGTCGCCGAAGCGCCTGAAGGCGATAGCCTCCTTGCTCAGACGCGCGGGCGCGCGGGAGGTCCTCGGAGCGAGGCCGCGGAAAGGCAGCGCCGTCATACCGGAGCTCAGCAGCACGAGGCGGGTCGTCGACCCGGAGGGGATATTCGCGGCGGACGTCGTGCTCGTCCCACTGGAGGATGGAGACAGGGTGGAGGCGCTCCGGCGCATGGGCAAGCTGACCATCGCCGTGGACCTCAACCCGCTGTCGCGGACTTCGCAGAGAGCGGCCGTCACGATCGTGGACAACGTGGTCAGGGCGATCCCGAGGCTCACCTCGACGGTCGAGGGGCTGAAGGGTGCGCCCCCATCGAAACTCGATGCCATCGTCGAAGGGTACGACAACGGGAGGGTGCTCGGCGCCTCGATAGCCGCGATCGCGGAGCGGCTCGCACGCCTGTCGAAGACCGGAGGCGCGGCCGAGCCGGTGCCTCTGGCGGAGGGTGCGAGGAGATGACCGAGCACAAGGTCACGATAGCGGACGTCCGCGGGCGCAAGCCCTCGAAGGGCGGAGAGGCGAGGAGGATAGTCTCCATCACGGCGTACGACTACCCCACTGCCGCCCTGGCGGAGAGGGCGGGGGTCGACATCATCCTCGTGGGCGACTCCGGGGGGATGGTCACCCTCGGCTACCGCGACACCAGGCCGGTGACGATGGACGAGATGATCTTCATGTCCTCGGCCGTCTCGAGGGGAGCCAGGAGGCCGCTCCTCGTGGGAGACATGCCGTTCATGTCGTATCAGGTGGGCCTCGAAGAGGCGATGCGCAACGCGGCGCGGATGGTGAAGGAGGGAGGCGTGGACGCCGTCAAGATCGAGGGGGGCGTCGACTTCGCCCCCACCGTCCGCGCCCTGACCAGAGCGGGGATCCCGGTCATGGGCCACATAGGGTTCACCCCGCAGACGACGCCCACAGCCGAGGGCTACCGGCTACAGGGCAGGACGGCGGCCGCGGCGACCGCGCTGGTCGAGGACGCCTTGGCCCTCGAGGAGGCGGGCGCGTTCGCGATAGTGCTCGAGATGACCGCGTCCGAGACCGCGAAGCTGATAACGGACTCCGTGGAGGTCCCCACCATAGGGATAGGCGCAGGCGGGGCCTGCGACGGCCAGATACTCGTCCTCCATGACGTACTCGGGTTGTTCGACAGGTTCACGCCCAGGTTCGCGAAGAAGTACCTGGACCTCTCCGCGGAGATACGGGGGGCGATCGAGTCGTACGCGGGGGAGGTCACCTCTGGAGCCTTCCCCGGGGAGGAGCACACGTTTCACATGGACCCCGAAGAGGCTCGGAGGCTCTCGAAGGCACGAAGACCGGGCAGCTGACGAAGGCCGCTCGGAGGTCGCCCGCCCTGGCTGCAAGGAGGCCCGATGCGCCGACCTGTGAGGCTCGAACGAGCCGGGCGCGCCGCATCGCTGCCGCCCACCAGCGGCGGCGGCGGCCGAGTGGTCAGCCGTCCTTCGCTGGCACCTTCAAAGCGACGTTCCCCCTCCTCCGCACCTCCGCGGCGATCTCCTCGAGCAACCGCAGGGCGAGGTTGGTCTTCAGGTCCCTCGCCAGGTGGACCGACCTCCGCTTTGTCACGATGATCAGCTCGTTGTAATCCGAGGCGAACGCGGCCCCGCCCGAGACGTCGTTGGCGACCACCACGTCTGCCTTCGATTCGGAGAGGTACGCCTTCGCGAGCGCTTCGAGCGCCTTGAGCGAACCGGCCGCCTCGGCCTTGAAGGCGACCACGAAGAGCTCAGGATATCGGGCCCTCACCTCTCGGATTATCTTGGGCGTCGGCCTCAGTCCGAGCGATAGGCTTCCGGGCTTGGTAGGTATCTTTGTCCTCGCGCGCTTCAACGGGGTGAAGTCCGCAGGGGCGGCGGCGGAGATGAAGACGTCGAACGGCTTCGAGTCCAGCTCGCTCAGGACCGCCTCGGACATCTCTTGGGTCGTGGCCACCCTGCGCGTGGCGACGAAGAGCGGAGGGGCGAGGCTCCCTCCGTAGACGTAGGAGACGGATGCGCCCCTCCTCCAGGCCTCGGTCGCTATGGCCACCCCCGTCTTTCCCGAGCTGAGGTTCGTTATCACCCTCACGGGGTCGATGAACTCCACGGTGGGACCTCCCGAGACCAGGATCCTCCTTCCTTCCAGGTCCTTCTTTGCCAGCAGCCTCAGCACCGCCAGGACTATCGACCGCCTGTCGGCGATCTTCGCCTTCCCTTCTTCGATCCTCGGCTCGACGACCTCGACCCCCATCGCCTTCAGTCGCTCGATGTTTCCTAGCACCGCTGCGTTCCGGTACATGGGCTCGTGAGCGGCCGGGCAGACGAGCACGGGCACCCCGCTCCCTATGGCCATCGAGGCGAACGTCGTGACCGGCGTGTCGTCTATCCCGAGTGCGATCTTGGAGATCGTGTTGGCCGTGCAGGGTGCCACGAGCAGCAGCGCGGCCCGCTCCGGGGACTCGCCCAGCAGCCTGACGTGCTCGGTCCTACCGGAGAGCTCCCGGATGACCGGGTTCCCCGTCGCCCACTCCAGCAGGTCTGCTCGTATCAGCTTCTCGGCCGCGGGCGTCATCACCGCAGTGACGTCGGCCCCGTGCCTGATCAGCTCTCGCGCAAGCTGCGGCGCCTCGACCGAGGCCACGCTACCGGTCACTCCGAGGACTATCCTCTTGCCTTCCAGTTCCCCGCCGCGCGTCGACCGTATCTCCTTGAGCGGACCGCGGCCGGTCATCTCTCTGATCATCCCTGGGCGCCCTGCACGGCGCTCGACCCGAACGCCTTCGATACCCTATGCGCGTGCGCCGGCGTGGCGCGGTCGTCGCGGGCGAGCGCGGGGGCATCGAAGCGCCCCTCGGCCCGCCCCTCGCGGCCATCCTCGCGTTCATCCGTTACGAGACGTGTGGCGTGTGCCATGGATGTAGACTGCGCAGCGTCGCGGACCCGAGCACATATCAAGACAACCTATAAATAATATAGAGACCTCTTTAGACTACATGGACGCGAGGAAGGTCCTCGAGATGGGAGGAGGGACCGTGCTCATCTCCCTCCCAAAGTCGTGGGCGAAGAGGAACGGCGTGGTCAAGGGTGGATCGGTCCTCGTCGAGGAACTCTCCCCGAGCAGGCTCATGGTGACCCCGATGTCCGGGGAGCCGAAGCCGAAGGCCACCGTCATAGGCTACCCGGGCGAGAACCTCTCGCACGTGATAAATGACATCACGGGAGCCTATCTAATCGGGAGCGACATCATCAAGGTCGAGGGCACGCAGACCATATCCAGGGAGGACAGGGAGAGGATCAAGGCCGTGCTGCAGCGCCTCGTCGGCCTCGAGATAATGGACGAGGACTCCAAGAGCCTGACGCTCCAGTTCCTGCCGGAGACGTCGGCCCTCGACCCGGAGAAGATAGTCCGCCGGATGGGGAGCCTGACGAGGGGCATGCTGAGGGACGCGGCCGAGGCGCTCGCGAAGGAGGACCGCAAGATGCTCTCGCTGATAGCGGAGAGGGACGACGAGGTGGACCGGCTCTACTTCCTCATCGTCAGGGCGATCAGGACGGCGACGATAGACCTGGAAGTCTCGCGGAGGTACAACCTCTCGCCCGTGGAGTGTCTGGACTACAGGGTCCTCGCGAGCTTCATCGAGGGCCTCGGCGACACGATCACGGAGTTCTCGGCCCGCGCGTCGCAGGAGCCGCCGGGGACCAGGGCGGCCGCCGAGATATGCCTGGTCCTCGGCGTGCTAGAGAGGATGGAGGAGACTTCGCTCAGGATCTTCCTGGGCAGGAAGACGGGTCAGGGCAGGAAGACCTACCTGCAGGTGGACGAGATGCACCGGGAGGTCACGGACCGCCTGCGGAAGATCGCCCAGGAGGGGTCCATATCAACCCGCGCGATAGTGGACCTCCTGGGCATGCTCGAGAGGATCTCGAAGGTCTCGGTCGACATCTCGGACCTCTCGCTCCCAACGTACCAGTTCAACGAAGTCCCGACGGTCGAGTCGAGGGAAGCGGCCGCACGCTGAGCCGGGGCGCGCTCAAGTCCCGGGAGCTAAGGCTGCGCCCGGTGCGGTCTCTGTCGCAGCTAGTCGGGGCCGTTCGCCCCGTCCTCTGCCTACCTTCTGTAGCGCCGTCTCGTGCCGGCCGACTGCGCGCAGACGGGGCACTCGAACCTGCCGGGAGCAACCTCGATCATCCTTATCGCGTGGCGGTCGCACAGCGTGTAGGTCTTGATCGTCGATTCGTTACTACTATTAGACATGCGTGGGGCGCGAGTGGCACCCCTATTACGTGTTTCCACCCTTCAAAAACGGGCCCTCGGCAGCTTTATTACCTCTGCCAATTGAGTCCCCGGCCAGTGTCGTACACTAGGAGATGAAAGCAGAACGAGTTACGGACAAGGAGGCGGTTACGGGCGATCTCGCTTTGGCAGCGGCCCATCGAACGCAGGACCTAAGCCAGTGGAAGTCGGCAAGGAGTACGAGGTAACCATTACCGAGACGAGCAGACGGGGCGATGGTGTGACCAAGATCGACGGCTTCGTCATCTTCGTGGCGGGAGGTAAGCAGGGTGAGAAGACCAAGATCAAGATCACGCAGGTCGGCCCACGGTTCGCCAGCGCCACTAAGGTAGAAGGCACAACGATGTAGACCGAGACGGTCGGTCTATGCTCCCAAGACGGAACCTAGGTTCCGTCTACCCTTTCGTTTTAATAGAATCCGCTAGAGGCGGCTCCGCGCCTAGAGGCTCTCAGGTGAGCTCGTCGCTCCGCGTCATCGGTCCGACCTAGGTCGGCACCGTGGCCGCGTAGGGAACCGGCTTGGCGGCGGGGCGCTGCGCAGGCTTGGACTTGAGCCCCTGCTTGACCAGCCGGACCACGATGTAGACGGAGAAGTTTATCGCGGTTATGAAGAAGCTGACGGGGTACACCGTGTAGAAGGCGACGAAGAGCCCGACCCAGGTCGCCACCACCGCGACGGCCACGGAGAAGGCGATCGACAGCGACGGCCGCCTCGACATGTACTGAGCCGCTGCGGCCGGGGTGACCATCAGCGAGAATATGAGTAGCACGCCGGTGACCTGGACGGCGAACGAGACCGCGACGGCGACGACGAGCATGAAAGCGGTGCCCAGGAAGACCATCGGCAGTCCCTTCGCCTCTGCGACGTCCTCGTCGAGCGATGCGAAGAGGAGCGGACGGTAGAGGAACGCCATCACGACGATTATCAGCGCGCCGGCTTCGAAGGTCAGAGTGACCTCGCCGGGGCTGATGCCCACTATCTCCCCGAAGAGTATGGAGATGGCTGCGGTCGCGAAGGCCTTGTAAAGGCTGATGAACAGCAGGCCGAGACCGAGCGAGAAGGCGAGGATGATCCCGATCTGGGTGTCCCGGTTGGCGGCGCGGCGTCCCAGGACGGCTATCGCGAGCCCGCCCAGGATCGAACCCAGGAGGAGGCCGGCGATCGGAGGGAAGTACACCGAGTCCAGCAGTATGGCGCCCGACGCCCCCGCGAAGCCTATCTCGGAGAACGCATGGGCGACGAACGCGGAGCGGCGGAGGACGACAAAGTACCCCGTTATCCCGGCGATTATCGCGATCATCGTGCCCGCCTCGTAGGCGTTGCGCATGAATTCGTAGCACGAGATGTTCTGGAGGTCGGACAGGATGTTCGGGCTGAAGGAAGTGGGGCAGAACGTCATACCATGTCACCGTGGTGCTCTTCGACCCCTATGATCGCGACGTTGCCGTGCGGGTCGTGCAGGACCTCCACCTGCACGCCGTAGAGGGCCGTGAGGCTCTCCGAGGTCAGGACCTCGCTCGGCTTCCCGGTCGCCACCTTGCCGTTCGCGACGTACATCACCTTGTCAAGGTGCGGCAACAGCGGGTTGATGTTGTGTGCTATCAGGAGGGCGGTCACCCCGCGCTTCCGGACCACGCCGTTGACGAGGTGGAGCAGGTCCGTCTCCCTCTTCAGATCGAGGTTCGAAAGGGGCTCGTCCAGCAGGAGGATGTCCGGGTCGCTGACCAGCGCCTCGGCGAGGAATATCCTCTGCAGCTCCCCTCCGGAGAGGACGCCGAGGGGGCGACGACCCAGCTCGAGCGCATCGACGCCCTTGAGCGCCTCGACCGCCGCGTCGTGGTCGTCGTGGGAGAACGGATTGAAGCCCCACCTCCCGCCCGAGAGGCCGAGGCGGACGAGCTCGAGGCACTCCACGTTGGTTTCGCCGTCTATGGTGTGGCGCTGCGGCACGTAGCCGATCCGGGGGTTCCCGCGCTTGGGTGGTTCCCCGAGCACGGTCAGGGATCCGGCCCGGGGCGGCTGCAACCCGAGGAGCATCCGGAACAGCGTCGTCTTGCCCGCGCCGTTGGGTCCGATCACCGCGACGAACTCGCCCTTCCCGAAAGAGAAGCTGGCGTCTCGCCAGACGGTCTTCTCGCGATACCCGGCCGATAGGTCCTTGGCCTCTATGAGTATGGTGTCCATTGGAATCGCTTCGGGCGCGCGACGGGCCTACATCCCCGTGCCTCGGTCACTGGCCGAGCTCCGCGGCGTTGAGGGCATTGATAAGGTTCCCGACCTCGCTCTGCATCCACTGCTGGAAGGTGAATGTCACCGGCTGGATGGTCTCGGTCACGCCGATTATCGGGACCTGGTACTGGGCGGCCTCCGCCTTTATGGTCTGCGTGAGAGGCGTCACCGTCTGCTCGTTGTAGACCAGCACGCGGACGCTTGCGTTCCCGCCCTGAAGGAGGTTCTCGAACTGTGCCACGCTCGCCGCCGGGGGGTCGTTCCCTTCGGCCACCGCGGCCATGAACGCGCTCGGCGAGACGACGAGGAGGCCCGTGGCGTTCGCCATGTAGACGAAGATGCTCTCCGTGGATGCCACCGGCGTGCACCGTCCGGTGCAGTTGTCGGTCGACCCGTCCGGCGCCAGGGCCGTGGCGCCTCCGAAGTTCTGCCTGACGTACGCCTCCTGGCTCATGTAGGACTGCCAGAGGGAGGCGTTGAGGTTGGCGTACTGCTCTGTGAAGTAGGCCTGGTCGGCCGGGGCGATCTTGACCAGGTCCCTGTACATGGCCGCCACCGTGTCGTTGACGTAGTACGGGTTGTACCAGAAATGGGGATTCGCGTCCACCGTCTGGTTGATCAGCTCCTGGACGTTCAGGACGACCTGGTTGGGCGTGTTCTCGGCCGCGAGGATGTCGAGGGCCCAGGTGTCGTATCCTGCGCCGTTGACGATGACGTACTGGGCGTTGGTGATCGCGATCGCGTTGGCCGGGTTGCTTTCGTACTCGTGCGGATCGGTGTTCGGGTCGGAGACGACGCTGGTTACGTTCACCTTCGTGCCCCCGAGTTGGGAGACCAGACTACCCCAGAAGTTCTCGGCCGCGACTATCTGGATGGGAGGAGCCGAGCCCGAGGGAGAGCTGGAGCTAGAGGTCGAACCGGTCGACGAGCGATTGGATAGATAGAACCCGGACGCCGCTCCGACGACGATTATCGCGGCGAGGGCCGCTGCGATGACAGCCATGCGTTGCCTTTGCACGCCTTGCGCACAGCCGCCCCGAGTTATTAAGTTTATGTCATCTGTTATTAATCGTCACGCATCGTTCATCCGAATCATATTATTCTTTCCACCCGGATCGGTCGCTCGATATGCTTCGATTCGCCGGGGCGGTCCCGTGGCTCTCTCTTTCGGGCCAGGCGAGCGACAAAAACTCAATATAGGTCTCAGCTGTGGCGCAGATATGCCGAAGTACGTTTTTGTCACCGGAGGGGTGATGTCCGGTCTCGGCAAGGGGATAACCTCCTCGTCGCTTGCGAAGCTGCTCCAGCTCTCTGGCCTCAGGGTGACCTGCATCAAGATCGACCCCTACCTGAACTTCGATGCCGGGACGATGAACCCCATAGCGCACGGCGAGGTCTTCGTCACCGACGACGGCGGGGAGACGGACATGGACATCGGGAACTACGAGAGGTTCCTCAACGAGGACCTCTCCCGGGAGAACAACATGACGACCGGCCAGGTCTACCACCGCGTCATCGAGGACGAGAGGAAGGGAAGGTATCTTGGCAAGTGCGTCCAGATAATACCGCACGTCACCGACGAGATCAAGAGGAGGATCAGGGAGGTGGCGGCGAAGGACGACGCCCAGGTGGTCGTCGTCGAGTGTGGGGGGACGGTCGGGGACATCGAGTCGCAGCCGTTCATAGAGGCGTTCAGGCAGATGAGGCTCGAGGACGGCCTGAGGTCCACCTACTTCATCCACGTCACCCTCGCGCCGCAGATCGACGTCGTCGGCGAGATGAAGACCAAGCCGACGCAGCACTCGGTCCAGGAGCTCAGGAGGATAGGCATCCAGCCCGACCTGATCGTCGTGAGGGGGACCAAGGCCCTCCCGGAAGACGCGAGGGAGAAGATCGCGCTCTTCACTAGCGTCCCGGTGGGGTCCGTGATATCGAACCCGGACGTCCGGACGATATACGAGGTGCCGCAGGTGCTCTACGAGGAGGGCGTCCTCGGGCCGATCGAGTCCCACCTGGGGATACGCGCCAGGAAGGCCGACCTCGCAGGGTGGAAGAAGGTGGCGTCGAGGTTCGTCGAGTTCGACCGCACGCTGACCATCGCGTTGGTGGGCAAGTACGTGACGCTCATGGACAGCTACGTCAGCGTCAACCAGGCGCTCCACCACGCCGCCGCGGCGAACGGCGTCGGGGTGGAGATAAGGTGGGTCGAGTCCGAGGAGTTCGAGGAGCAGGCCTCGAGGCTCAGGACCCTCGACTCGGCCGACGGCGTCGTGCTCCCACAGGGGTACGGGAAGAGGGGGACCGAGGGCAAGATCGCCGCGGCGAACTACACCAGGGAGGAGGGGATCCCTCTCCTCGGCCTCTGCTTCGGGTTCCAGCTCTCGATCGTCTCGTTCGCGAGGCACGTGCTCGGGCTCGGGGGGGCGAACTCCACCGAGATCGATCCCCAGACCCCGGACCCGGTCATCGACCTGCTCCCCGAGCAGCGGACCGTATCCGACCTGGGGGGGACGATGAGGCTCGGCGGCCACGACATCTCGCTGCTGCGGCCCAGCCTGGCGTTCGACGTCTACGGGAGGAAGACGATACGGGGGAGGCACCGGCACAGGTTCGAGCTGAACCAGGACTACGCGGAGAGGCTCGAGGAGGCCGGGATGCACTTCTCGGCCTTCAGCGACGGCGGGAGGAGGGCCGAGATACTCGAGGTGAGGGACCACCCGTTCTACATGGGGACGCAGTTCCACCCCGAGTACCTGAGCAGGCCCGAGGCCCCGGAGCCGGTCTTCG
>JBEKTS010000070.1:0-10807 GCA_049515775.1 Nitrososphaerales archaeon
ACGACGCAGACGTTCAGGAGTCCTCGCTGAAGGAAGCGGTGGCCAGCGTCAGCCCTTTCGAGCGCTCTCTTGGTCTGTCTTGAGGTGCGGCAGCACCAGCTTGGAGACACCCCTTGCGGCCTCGGTCCAGGGTCGGTCGATCGCCACGATGTAGAGGATCACGTGGTTGACGCCGGAGCGTCCGAACCTCGCGAGCTGCTCCACGCACTCGTCGGGGGAACCCGTTATCGCGATCTCTCTGGCGGCGGAGTCGGGGATCCCTTTCGCGATCTCGGCCACCGCCCTGATCGCTGCGGGGTCGTTGCGCTTGACGTAGGGCTGCCGGGCCTTCGGCGCTTCGACCCCCGGCGCGATGAGCTCCATGTTGTCCGGCGACCACGCGAGCCAGTCCTTGGCGATGCCGGTCGCGATCCGCTCGGCCTTCCTGCGGTCATCGGACATGCAGATCGGAACCACGAGGGCCGTCCTGAATCCCCTGAGGCTACGTCCGGCGCCGCGGGCCGCGTCGGCGACGGGCCCCCGAAGCGTCCTCCGGTAGCTCTCGGGAGTGTGGGCGAACGACAGCCAGCCGTCCCCGATCTCACCGGCCAGGCGGAGCGCCCTCGGTCCGAACGCGGAGACGATCATCGGAGGTCCACCCTTCTGGACGGGTCTTATCTTCAGGTAGGCGTCCTTCAACGAGTAGAACCGACCGGAGAACGAGACCGGATTCTCGTGCGTAGCCCCGAAGAGGAGCTTCATCACCCTCACCACCTCTTCCATCCTTCCGAACGGATGGTCCATCGGCATCCCGAACGGTTCGCGGTTTCCCGCCTCGCCTCCCCCGATCCCTACGATCATCCTCCCTCCCGCGATGCTGTCGACCGTCGCGACGGACTGCGCCGTCTTCGCCGGATGCCGGATGCTCGCGTCGATCACGGCGGTACCGACCTTCACCTCGTTCGTCGCTGCCGCCACCATGGACAGGGTCGGGAAGAGCTCCGGGACCACCATCTTCGCGGGCGAGTTGAAGACGAGCGTCTCGTCGCTCAGCCAGACCGAGTCATAGCCACAGGACTCCAGGAACCTGGCGGCCTCGACGGTCTGGTCGACGGGCAGCGGGTCTATGGCCGAACCAATCTTCATCGTGACCACAGCTATCCTCGAATCCTCGGTTTTATGGTTTCGTCAGGGAACGAAGCGATGGACGCCTCCCGCGACCTGGAGCCCAGCCTCAGGGCTCGCTGAACTTCCTCAGCACGTTCTCGGTTATCCGCGAGACGTTGTTTTGATACCCGTTGTACGATAGGCAACCGCACCAGGCGATCGACCCGGTGCTGAAGACCGCGCCGCCCTTCGGATACTCCAGATAGACCATGTCGGCTCTTATGTTGGGGTCCCGGGCGTTGGGAACCTTCAGGTTCGCCACGGTGGCCTCCTCCATGGCCCCCTGATAGTCGCCCTCATAGCCGGTGGCGGAGGCCAGGAGGAGAGCGTGCGGCGGGGTCCCGAGCGAGCGGTCGAGGCGGTCGATCTCGAACCCGGCCGCGCCGTACTCGCCCACCAGGTTGGGGAAGTCGCCGATGAGCTCGTCTCCGCCGACCCCCTCGAAGATGAACGCCACCCTGGGGTCGAAGCTTCCCTCCTCCCTGCGGTAGGCCCGGTTTCTCTCCTTGACGCCCTCGATCGAGGAGGCCATGCCCACTCCCACCATCCTCTGGGGCGCCCTCCCCCTGTTTCGCCAGATCCCTCCGAGCTCGCCGGTGGTGCTGTGGTAGCGCTCGCCGGGGTCGGCCACCCAGGTGCCGGTGCCGCCCCACCTCCTCAGCTCGACGATGTGGGGCCGGGTCGGGTCGACCGTGATGACCCAGTAGAGGCCGTTCCCGCCCAGGTACATGAACCGGCCTCCCTCGTCCAGGTACGACTGCATCGAATCGAGCATCCGCCCGGTCCAGTACTCCGGATGAGAACCCGAGACGACCACCCTGTACCCTTCGAGCAACCTGGTTCCCTCCTGGTTCAGGTCCTCGTCCGTGATGACGTCGAATCGGATCCCCTTCGCCTCCATCCAGTCCAGCAGGTGAAGGTCGGCGTTGAACTGGTGCGGCGAGCCGCGGCCGTTGTATGCGACGGTCTCGGTGAATTTCGGCCGCATGTTCACGATGGGCTGCAGGCGGGAGGTGTACGCGACCCCCGACCCGTCGGTGTGGCTGTCGTACAGCCCCATTATCCTGTTCTCGACCATGTAGAACTCCTGGGGCTGCGACGGGAACTTGAGCCCCGGGAGCGTGAACAGGATGTCCTGGTTCCCCTCGAGCATCGTGTGGATGTTGGCGTAGGCGAGGTAGCTGTACGTCGGGAGGAGGACCGCCACCCGGGAGGTCGGCTCCCCCTTGGGCCTGACGAAGAAGGGCAGGTAGTCCTCCCCTCCTCCGTCCGTGCGGAGGCGCGCGGCGTAGACGCCGCTCCTCATGGTCTCGGGTACTTTGAACTCAAAGTCGACGTCCCACCTCGCGTCGTCCAGGTCGTCCTCGTGGAAGTGGACCGCGCCGAACTCCAGCGGGGACTCGTTGAAGTTGGTCTTCCTGCCGGTCCAGGCGTGGCCCGGCAGCGCCCTGGCGGGTGAGTTCACGATCGACCCGTGCAGCCCGTGCGCCGAGGAGTCCCGGACCGTCGGGGAAGAGAACCCGGTCGCAAAGTCCCACCCGCCGACCAGGCGCTTCCGGGAGGCGTCGTCGAGCCTTCCGGCCTTCACCCTTCGGAGCGCCCCCGGAGTCAGGGCCCCTTCGAAGAGCATGGGCGACTCCATCCTTCCGTTGAAGAAGCCTCCTGCCTCGTTCTTGCCCGCCGACGGGTCGTGGCAGGCGGCGATCAGGAGGGGGGCGCCCGTGGGCGGACTGACGCCCTTCGAGAGGAGCCCCGTCTTGGTCGCCGAAGTGCCGTCGAGGGGCCACGCCTTCGCCGGCTCCTGTCGCAGAAAGGAACGCCCGGTGGACGAGTCGTAGCCGGCCGCGACGAAGTACCAGGTGCGCGCACGCAGCGGGGCGCCGGAGCTGAGCTCTTCCTCCTTGGAGCCGGTCGCGAGCCGCAGCGAGGCCTCCCCGCGTTCGTTGACGAAGAGGCCGTACCCAACCCCGTCGCCCGCGTCCCACCTGGTCAAGACCCCCTGCGGGCCCTTCATGGGCGTGGTCGGACAGATCCAGGCGGCGAGCGTGAAGCTTCGGACCGCGTCGAGCCTCTTCGACTTTCGTATCTTGACGAACGATCCCTTGTGGATCTTCTGCACGCGGCCCTTGCGGTCTCCGCTCACGGAGGTCTCGACGAGCTCCTCCTTGAAGCCGGGGCCCTTCGGGTTGTCGTCGCCGTGGATCAGGCGGACGATGTCCGCCCTGTAGCTAGGCCGCTCGCAGCTGACCATGAACTTCACCCTCTCGCCCTGTCGAACGGAGAGCCGGTCCGTGTATCCGACGACCTTCATCGACGCCGCTTTTCCATCCCCGCCTAGTTATGCTTGCTGCGCGCCAGACGCCCCGCGGACGCGGCCGTGGGACGCGGAGGCCAGCCCGGGGCGTCGAGACCGACGCGACGTGGGCTGCGCCCGCGAAGGGTTTATAGTGCGAATCGACAATCGACGACCCGGCAGGCGTGCGCACCGTCCTATACCTGAACGACGACGACGTGAGACCCCTTGTCAAGATGTCAGATATCCTGGCCTACTGCGAGGAGGCGTACAGGCTCTACGGTCGGCACCAGGCGGGGAAGCTCTACGCCCACTTCGCGCCCATCTCCTCCTACCCAACCAAGGTCCCGCACACCGACGTCGACTATCGGTCGGGGGTGATGGAGGGGATCCCGGCCATCTGCTCGACGCTCGGCTGGGGCTTCTGGGACAACCCGGCGAAGTACGGCCTGCCCAGCGTCTCCGTCGTGACGGCCTTGAACGACGTCAAGACGGGGCTGCTCCTCTCCCTCATCTCGGGCTACTACCTGGGAGCGGCGAGGACCGGGGCGGCCGGGGGGGTGGCCTCCAAGTACCTGGCGAGGGCGGCCTCCTCCTCGCTGGGGATCGTCGGGACCGGCAACGTCGGGCACTACATGCTCTGGTCCCACCTGGAGCTCTTCAAGGGGATCGACGTGGTGAAGGCCTGGAGCAGGGACGGGGCCAAGGCCCGGAAGTTCGCGATGACCTACGGCAAGCAGTTCGGCGTGAAGATCGAGGCCGTCGGCTCCCTGAGGGAGGCCGTGGAGGGCATGGACATCGTCTGCGCGGCGGTGCCGACCCGAGAACCGCTCATTAAGGGGGAGTGGGTCGGGAGGGGGACCCACATCAACGCCTTCGGGGCGGACTCGAAGGGCAAGCAGGAGCTCGACCCGGGCATACTGCAGCGGGCCGACAAGATAGTGGTCGACAGCATGGAGCAGTGCAGGGTCGCGGGAGAGATCAACGTGCCGCTCTCGCAGGGGCTCATCTCCGAGGGGAAGGTCTACGGGCAGATAGGCGAGCTGGTGAACGGTTGGAAGAAGGGCAGGGAGGGCGCCGACGAGCTCACCGTGATGGACTCCACCGGGGTGAGCGCCCTGGACATCGTCACCTACTATCGGGCCTACGAGAAGTCCCTCAGGGCGAAGGTGGGCACGAAGCTGGCCCTGAGCGGGGTGAAGTGAGGAATCAGGCCCCCCACCGAGGCGGCGATGGAGCACGCGCGGAGGTTCGTCGGCGCGCTCGAGGTTCGGTACCTGCCCGAGGTCTCCAAGGTCACCGACGGGGCCCTGGTGCGCGGCATCCTCGGGGGGACGTACCCCATCGAGGCCATGCACTTCTGGGCGCAGAACCACTACCACCTGATCAACAACGACATCAAGAACCTGGCGCAGTACGTCACCAAGGCCCGCGACGAGGAAGAGGTCGAGTTCTTCCTCCTCATGACCGTGGCCGAGACCAAGATGCTCGACTCGCTCTATCTCCTCTGGAGGGCGCTCGGGCGCAATAAGGAAGAGCTGGTCGCCTCGGAGCCGTACGCGGCGGCCCTCGCGAGGACCAACTACTTCTCGGTGCTCGCCCTCTACGCGACCCCCGGGGAGATAGCGCTGGCGATTCTCCTCAACTTCCCCCTGTGGGCGAACGGGGCGAAGAGGCTGAGCAGAGGGCTGAAGAGGAACTACGGGATGGGGAAGAAGGTGCCCGGCACGGGGATGGACGACACTGACCTGCTCGACAGGTTCTCCCGGTCGACCCCGGGCTTCCGGGAGATGGCCGTCCGGATAGTCTCAAAGGACCTCAGCCCCGACACCGAGGCGAGCATGAGGCGGGTGGGCAGGCTCGCCGTGGAGACCGAGGCCCTCGTCTGGGAGCAATACTCAAGCTACGCCTCGAGGGTGGGCCTGAAGATGGCGCCGACGAAGGGGAGGCGACGAGGATGAGCGCGAGCCGGGACCGCATCAAGGAGATCGTCAGGTCCGCCAAGGAGAGCGGAGTGACCATGGTCAGGTTCCAGTTCGTCGAGTCTCCGCTCGTCACGACGGCGATGGCCTCCCATGTGGACTCCCTGGAGGAGAGCATCACCAACGGCATCGGGGTCAGCCGGAGCGTCGTCATACTGAACGCCTTCGGGGGGGTGGCGGCCGGCAGCCTCTACGGCCCGGAGTCGTCCGAGTTCCGCATCGTCCCGGATCTGGAGACGTACGCCCCGCTGCCGTTCCTGCGGGGCTGTGCCAGGTTCATCGCAGAGCTTCGCAACGTCGACATGACCCCCTACGACGGAGACGCCCGCGTCTTCCTGAAGAGCGCCCTGGCGCAGCTCGACGGGTCGGGCTACGAGGCCGAGGTGGCCTTCGAACCCGAGTTCTTCGTCCTGCGCAGGGATGGAGGGCGCTACGTGCCGAACAAGATCCCCCACGGCAACGAGGCGTTCACCGGGGACGAGGGGCTCGACAACGCCAACGAGTACCTGCAGGAGCTGCTGCAGGCCCTCTCCGAGATGGGCGTCAGGGTGGCCAGGGTGAAGAAGGAGGCGGCGGCGGCCCAGCTCGAGGTGATCCTCGAGCACAACAAGCCCGTCAAGGCGGCCGACGACCTGGTCACGCTCAGGGACGCAGCCAAGGGCGTCGCCGCGAAGCTCGGGCTGGTGGCGACGTTCCTTCCCAAGCCCCTTCAGGAGGAGGGCCCGAGCGGGCTGCACATCCACCTGAGCCTGAGGGAGAAGAGGTCCGGGAAGAACGTCTTCTTCGACCCGAAGGACGCGAGGAAGGCCGAGTTCAGCGAGCTGGGCTACGGGTTCATCGGAGGGATCCTCGACCACATCCACGGGATGATGCCGGTCGCATGCCCTCTCCCCAATTCGTACAAGAGGCTCGCCCCGTCGGACGTCTGGGTGCCGGTCAACGTCACCTACGGCTTCGACAACCGGTCGGTGAGCGTCAGGATCCCCTCCCGCGTGAACGACCCGAAGGGCGCGTCGAGCAGGATCGAGTTCAGGGTCTCCGACCCCGCCGCGAACCCCTACCTGATCCTGGGCCTGGTGATCCTGGCCGGGCTGGACGGGGTGAAGAGGGGGCTCGACCCGGGGGAGCCGTTCAACGAGAACGCCTACGCGCTCACCGCGAAGGACCGCGCGGAGCGGGGCATAGCGACGCTCCCGTCCAACCTGGGCGAGGCCATCGCCGCGATGGAGAGGGACCCGTTCATCCGCAGGTCCCTCGGCGCCACGATATACGACCAGTACCTTGCCGCGAGGAGGTCTGAGTGGGACGCGTACTCCCGGGTGGTCTCCGCGTGGGAGGTCGACGCGTTCATCGCATCATTATAAGAGGCGGACGAGCCCACAGCGAAGATGAGCGGTTCGCGCCGACGGAGGACCAAGGCCAAGCCCCACGCGAGCAGGGTGCAGGAGAAAGCCGGGCCGACCACGCGGGCGTACTTTCAGCGCGACGTCGGCGCGTTCGGCAGGACGTTCCGGTTCAGGACGTCGCCGATGGTGATCGAGAGGCAGCTGGGGAGCAAGCTCTGGGACATGGACGGGAACGAGTACCTCGACCTCTCCGCCGGCGGGACCGTCGCCAACACGGGCTACTGCCACCCGGCGGTCGTCGAGGCGGCATCGAGCGAGCTGCGCAGGTTCACGCACGCGCTGACGCCTCTCTTCCCCAACCCGGCCGCCATCGAGCTCGCGGAGGAGCTCAAGGCGATGGCCCCTGGACGGTTCGAGAAGAGGGTCTGGCTGGGCAACTCGGGCTCCGACGCGGCGGAGACGGTCTACGACTTCCTTCCGGCCGCCACCGGGAGGAGGAAGATCATCACCTTCTACGGGAGCCACCACGGGCTCACGGTCGGGGCGAACATGCTCTCCGGCCACGTCGTCTCGTCCAGGTTCCTCCAGTCCCCGATAGTCACCAAGACGCCATTCCCCTACTGCTACCGCTGCACGCAGAAGAAGAGGGAGGGGGAGTGCTGCAACTTCCCGATAAAGTTCCTCGAAGAGCAGGTCTTCACTAACGTCTGCCGGCCGGAGGAGACCGCTTGCATCATGGTAGAGCCGGTGCAGGGGCTGGCCGGGGACATAGTCCCGCCGGACGACTTTTTGCCTGAGCTCGGCGAGGTCTGCGAGAAGCACGGCATCGCCCTCGTGGCCGACGAGGTGAAGACGTGCATGGCGAGGACCGGGAAGATGCTCGCCGTCGACCACTGGAAGGTCACCCCCGACGTGGTGATCCTCGGGAAGCCCCTGGCCTCGGGCCTGCCGCTGAGCGCCGTGGTCGGTCGGAGGGAGATCATGGACTCCGACTCGTTCAACCACCTCTCGACGACCTCAGGCCACCCCGTCTGCTGCAGCGCGGCCCTCGTCACCGTGAAGGTCATCCGGGACGAGAAGCTGGAGGAGAGGTCGACGAGGCTGGGGGCCAGGCTGAGGGAGGGGCTCGAGGGGATGATGGACCGCCACCCGCTCATCGGCGACGTGAGGGGCAAGGGCCTCTTCATCGGGGTCGAGCTGGTCAGCGACAGGGGGACCAAGGCGCCGGCGAAGGACGAGACCACGAAGATGGTCTACAGGGCGTGGCAGAGGGGCCTGATCCTCGCCAACGTCGGCACGTTCGGGAACACCCTGGAGATAACGCCGCCGCTGGTCATCAAGGAGGAGGAGGTAGACTCGGCGCTCGAGGTCTTCGAGGCGACGCTGGAGGACGTCGAGGAGGGCCGCGTCCCCGACGGGGTCCTGGACGAGCGCAACTGGGACTGATCGACCGGTCGGTCGCGGTCCGTCGGCCGAGGGGAGGAGGATCGACCCCGGGGGATCCATGGGCGGGCCGACGGTCGGTCGGCCGACGGCGACCGAGGATACGCTTTTAGATGCGTGGGCCGTTCCTTTTGAACGTTGGAAAGCCTGGTGTCTCCGCCGGCCGGCCTCTCCCCCTCTGAAATCCTCAGGATGTACGACCAGATGCTGACGATCAGGAGGTTCGAGATCGTCGCCAAGCGCGAGCTCAACGCCGGGCGGTTCCCCGGCTTCATCCACATGTACGTCGGCGAGGAGGCCATCGCCGTGGCGACGTGCGCCAACCTCAGGAACGAAGACGCCGTCGTCGGTACGCACCGCAGCCACGGTCACTGCATCGCCAAGGGGTGCGACCTGAGGGCCATGTTCGCGGAGCTAAGGGGGGCGGAGACGGGGCTGAGCAGGGGAAAGGGCGGGTCGATGCACATGATGGACGTCACGAGGGGGATGTACGGCGCCAACGGGGTGGTCGGCGGCGGGTTCCCCATGGCGACGGGGCTCGGCCTGGGGTTCAGGTACAGGAACACGGACAACGTGAGCGTCTGCTTCTTCGGGGACGGGGCCTCGAACCAGGGCACCTTCCACGAGTCGGTGAACCTGGCGGCCATCTGGAAGCTCCCCGTGGTCTACATCTGCGAGAACAACGGGTACGCCGAGGACACCCCGGTCTTCTACAGCACCTCGGTGAAGGACATATCGGACAGGGCCGCCGGGTACTCCATCGCCGGCGAATCGGTCGACGGGAGCGACCTCTTCCGGGTCTACTCGGCCACGAAGCGGGCCATCGAGAGGGCGAGGAGGGGGGAAGGGCCCACGCTCATCGACGCAAAGTGCTGGAGGATCTACGGCCACTACCAGGACGATCCCGCCAGGTACAAGACGCAGGAGTACATGAGGCTCCAGGAGGAGCGGGACCCCGTCAAGAGGCTGGCCGGTTTCCTAGAGTCCAGCGCCCTCGCCACCGCCGAGAGGCTCTCGGAGATCGAGGTCCAGGTGGAGAAGAGGATCGACGAGGCGCTCGCGACGTCCCTCGCCGACCCGATGCCCTCCCCAGAGGAGGCCCTGGAGGACACGTACGCCACCTACTAGGGGATGCAGGACATGGACAGAGTGATCACCTTCCGGGACGCGCTGAACGAGACGCTCCGACAGGAGATGCGGCGGGACCCCGACGTCTTCCACATCGGAGAGAGCCTCGCAGGCGGGGCGGGGATACCCGAGTTCGAGAACGCCGACGGGATGGGCGGCTCTCTCGGGGCGACCCGGGGGCTGGTGGCGGAGTTCGGAAGGAAGAGGATCATGGACACCCCCATCAGCGAGTCGGGGTTCATCGGGGCGGCGCTGGGGGCGTCGATGCTCGGGCTCAGGCCCATCGTCGAGCTCCAGTACGCGAGCTTCTTCGGGGTCGCCGGCGACCAGATATTCAACCAGATAGCGAAGACCAGGTTCCTCTCGGGCGGGAAGGCCCAGGTACACCTGGTCATCCGGTCTCCGAACGGGGGCGGCTACGGGGCCGCGGCGCACCACTCTGACATGGTCTACTCTATGGTCACCCACATGCCGGGGTGGAAGACGGTCGCCCCGTCGACGCCCTACGACCTAAAGGGGCTGCTGGCCTCGTCGATCCGGGGCACGGACCCGGTCTTCTTCTTCGAGCACGTGATGCTCTTCGACACCAAGGGGCCCGTCCCGGAGGAACCGTACACCATCCCTCTCGGGAAGGCCGACGTCAAGAGGGAGGGGAGCGACGTCACTATCGTGGCCGTGCAGAGGATGAACCTGATCGCGCTCAAGGCCGCCGAGTCGTTGGCCAAGGACGGGATCAGCGCCGAGGTGGTGGACCCTCGCTCTCTCTCGCCCCTCGACGAGGGCGCGATAATAGGGTCGATCGAGAAGACGAGGAAGCTCGTCGTCGTCGACGAGGACCAGCCGAGGTGCAGCTTCGCCACCGACATCGCCGCCCTGGCGGCGGACAGGTGCTTCGACTACCTCGAGGCGCCGATCAAGCGGGTCACGCCGCCCCACGCGTCCGTCCCGTTCAGCCCTCCGGAGGAGGCGTTCTACATCCCCAGCGCCGAGAGGGTGATATCGACCGTGAAGTCGATGATGGCGTGAAAGGGCCATGAGAGTCGCTAGAGCGCATCCCTGGTCCAGCCCCGCTGGTGAGTCCTGAGTGGTCACGTCCGTCCCTATGCCGAAGCTGGGAGCCGGAGTCTACCATGAAGGGGTCATCCTCAGGTGGATGAAGGCGGAGGGCGATCACGTCCGGGCGGAGGAGCCCATCGCGGAGATCGAGACGGACAAGGCCGTGGCTACGTATCAATCGCCCGCCGCCGGCACGGTGCTGAAGCTCCTCTTCAGGGAGGGCGACACGGTCGAGGTGGGGACGCCGATCCTCATCCTCGGTCAGCCCGGGGAGGAGGTCCCCGCTGGACTCGCGTCGGGCGCTGGCACGCCGGGCAGCCAACCATCACCAGAGCGGGCCTCCGCCGCGCTCCAACCGCCCCAGGGAGCCCCCCAGAAGGCTCCGGAGGTATCGCCGGCCGCGGGGAGGCTCG
>JBEKTS010000071.1:0-11991 GCA_049515775.1 Nitrososphaerales archaeon
GTGACGATGTACATGCTGCGCTTGTTCATTGCCAATTTAGCCACCATTCATATCGCTAATGGAGAACGACCTCATTCGCTAGTTATTCTAGCCGTAATGTGTGCAAGCAATCTGATTGCGATTGCACGCACGGCGCAGTCGGAGGAACGAGCAGCCGAGAATCCGTCCAGGAGACAATCCCGGCGCGAGTAGCGTCACGGGCAGTGTGGACGCCTCTTCGCAGGGTGCCGCGGTAGAGGCCGATCTCGAGCTTCCTGACTACCTTCTTCCCCCAGGTCTCGATCGGCATCCCGTACTTTTGCTGAATCCTGTCCCATGTATTCGGTACGACCCCTGACCGCCGTCTTCCATCGATAGCGGCGTGCCACTCCGTATCCCGCTCAGAGAAGAACGGCGAAGGGTCGAAGATAGAGTGCGGTTGGTCTTTTTATCTGTGGTGAGATGTATCACGGTATGGAGCCCAGGTCGACGGCAAGGGAAGAGTCCGTGGTCCGGATACTCGAGGAGGGGCCTGCGACGCCGGACGAGGTCGCACAGAAGATCGGAGTAGCCTGGGCGACGGCCCAGGGCATCCTGATGAAGCTCGTCTCCGATGGGACGGCGGTGACCATCAGGAAGGGGAAGGTGAACGTATACCTCCTGAAGTTCCAGACGGGCCTATCGCCCCGCGTCCCCCGCTGGGCGAAGGCGAAGGACCTCGAGGTCCTCTCCAGGGAGCTCGAACGCTACTTCTCGAGCGAGACCTCGGCGGCTGAGATGGTAGAGAAGGAGCGGATGAAGTCCTGAAGATAGGGCTCGATTCTGGCGTCCTGACAGCGTCCGTCAAGCGCATCGGAGAGAAGCATCACGCTGCGGCGCTGGGGCTATCCAAGCTCGTGGTGGAGGGGACGCACCAAGGGGTGTGCTCTGCGCTAGTGCTAACCGAGGTACCCGGCGCGCTCGCGTCGTCCACCACGATGCCCGTCGACAAGATATACGAGACCGAGCTCTCGCTCCTCGAGAGCTTCAGGGTGAACGTCAGCCCGTTCGAGCAGCACGCGGACAGGGCGGTCGACCCGATGCTCGAGTTCAGGGACATGAAGAGGCGACTCGACATAAACTCGGCCGACTTCCACCATCTGGCGACCGCCGTGGGGGAAGGATGCACGGTCTTCGTGACCACGGACGAGCGCCACTTGCTGAGGGAGGAGACGAGGAGCGCCCTCTCAAGCTACATCCGCATATGCGCCCCGTCCGAGGTCAGCCGGGAGACGTGATTTCTAGGCCCGAGCTGATACGGGCATGAGGGGACGTCCAGGTAGACGGTCCCCTATCGGGGGACCCACCGGAGAGCGCGAGGCTCTCGTGGTCGACTCGGGCGCCCATTTCCATGGCCGATAGCGTCTGACGGGCATCGGCCGTCTCACCATCTTAGATATCCCAACCAAGCCAAAGTATCTCGAGAAGATGCCCGAAGATCACTATGAGCTCGCTGCCCCTATCCTTCCGGGGAAGTTAGAGAAGTGGAAGAGCATGCTAGGCGAAATCAACGGCCCGAGGAAGAAGGACTATCAGGCGTCCCGAAAGAAGATTTGGATACGGCACGAACGCGTTTGGTTCCAGCACACACCTCAGGGCGACTTTGCCCTCTTGTCGTTCGAAGGAAAGGACACGTCGAAAGCCCTGGAGAAGCTCATGAATTCGAGAGATCCCTTCGACAAATGGTTCGCGGAGAATCTCAAGGACATCCACGGCATCGAGGTAGCCACCAGTCCCGTGCCAATAAGCCAGCTCTACCTGGACATACTCTAGGTCGGCGCCGTTCATGCGGGGGTCGCAAGACCGAGTTCGGCGTCGTCGGTTTTGTTCCTCTTTCTCTCCGTGTTTCTTGAATCGCTCTCTGAGAGCCTGACGTGCCGCTACCGACGAGTCGGCGCCGCGGTCCGTTCGGCTCTGTCAACTTAAGGCCGAGCTTTGACTGTCAACTCAGCAGGATGTACCTTATCCATGTGATCCTGCATATTCTTCATCTTGACCTTCGAGCCGCAGGTCTCGCAGACCGACCATCGGCCAGTTGGGGAGAGCTTTGGGCCGGATGAACTAGTCAAGATCTGATCGATTGCCTCGTCGACGGTCGGGCCTTGCGCCTTGGCCAGTCCCCTGATCTTCAGGGCCGTGGCTTCTCTCACCGTCAGGACGGACCATCCCTTCCCGGGCATACCCGAATCAGGTTGACAGTCAAATAAATTCCTTAAGTTGACAGAGCCGTCCGTTCCTCGCAAAGGCTGATATAACGTACGGGGGCCTCAAGGGACGATGCCGCAGAAAAGATCGGAAGTGGTCGAGAAGGTTGATGCTAGTCAGATGATGCCCGATATCTACGAGAATTGGCTCAGCAAGCAGCAGAGCGGACCCGCCAAGGCGAGGCCGGGTTTCATTGGGCATGAGGACACCAGTCTGGGCGAACAGGAGGAGGAAGACAGGGAGGAGGATGAGGTCGACACTGGCGAGGAAGTTCACGAGAAGGCTCACCGGCGCAAGAGAGGCAAGGCCGGCTCCAGCAGCTCCTAAGCGGTCGGCTCCCACGCTTCGAGATACACTCCAGACCGGCCCTCCCGCCGCGCGAAGAGCGTCTACCGGGCCGTACAGCGCCCAAGTGAGCGCACCTAGGTGCAGTCCCTGATGCCCTCAGGGTTCCGTTCCGCTTACGGCTTCAGCCGCCGGGTGCCCACCACGCTCGAGGGGTGGGGTAGAGGTCATCCTCGAGCTTGCACCCAATCTACTTCTCCCGAATTCACAGCTCATGAGGCGCTTCCTTCTTTCGCGTGAAGGGCTTGATCTCAGGATGGGCGCCGAACATCGATCCGGGGATGCTCTCGACCTTGACGATGAGGCGTCTGACGGTCTCGTCCATGCACTTCGCTCCGTACTTCCGCTTGTGGTCCTCCAGCATCCTCACCGTGGTCCTCTTCAGCTCTACGCTCGTGGTCGCGGGCTTCGGATTCCTGTTCCCGGACATTAGGAGGATTCACCCGACGGCGCTTCCTTGGATTCGGCATTCTGGAACGCCCTCTCGAGGATCAGCTTCCCGTCCTTCATCCTCATCCCCGAGAGCCTGCGCCTGGATGAGTCGAACAACTCCACTTCGTCCCCGAGCGCTATCCTGAGGTTCTTCCTCTGGCACTCCAGAAGCGCGAATACCTGGGCCGCGGCCACGTGCATGCTGTCGACGCTCGCCTGGAGCACCGTCCCATCCACCACGAGCCACACCTTCCCGTCCTCCCACCTGAGCTCGGGCTTCCCTTTCATCGGGTCTTTGGCAACGAGCTCGCTCACGTCCTCGACAAAGTCCTTCAGTGAGTATCGCTCGATGGAGTGGACGTCGACCTCCGGGCCGAGCGCGGCGAGCCGTCGCGACGTGATCTGGGCGTGCCTCCCACCGATCGTGTACGTCCCGAAGAGCGTCACCCTCCTGCTTCCGTCCTTCGACCCGACCAGCACCCGGATGGTCACCTTCTCCCCCGGGACGCCCAGCGCATCCATGGCGAACTTTGGGGCGAAGAGGTCGAGGAGGCCTGAAGTGACGGAGACGCTCATCGGCGATATGACGCTCGCCGGCGATTTAAGCCCCACGCGTCCCAGCCTACGCGCGACGGACCGGCGCCGACTGCCTCGAGAGGTTTCTCGAGGCGGCTCGACGACGTCCTTCGAGGACCTTTCCGTCCGGCAGACGGCCGCCTCGTGATGAAGCACGACAGATTAATGAACGGCCATGGGTCCCGGCACCGGACGTAGATGCCGACCGCCGCTTTCGAGCGCTTCGTCTCCCAGAGGCTCGCTGAGATCAACAGAGGCGCCCTGCCTCCATCCCACGTCCTGCAGGGGCCGCAGGCACACCGCGTGCGGATCGACGACAGGGACATCATAATGCTCGCATCGAACAACTACCTGGGTCTCGCCGACGACCCACGCGTTGTCCAGGCGAGCAAGGATGCGCTCGACAGGTGGGGGGCGGGCCTCGGATGCGGCCGTGGCATCGTCTCGATGCAGATCCAGCTGGAGCTCGAGGAGAGGTTGGCCAGGTTCAAGAAGGCCGGCGCTTCGCTCGTCTTCCCCACGGGATACGACACCAACCTTGGGACGGTCTGGACCCTGACCGACGAGGGGACCACGCTCGTCTGCGACGAGTTCAACCACCCCAGCGTCTTCGACGGCGCGAAGATGAGCGGGGCGAAGGTGAGGACCTACCCCCACAGCGACATGGAGGGTCTGGCGCGAGAGCTCAAGGGGGCGGAGAAGGAGAAGGGCGAGCGGCTGATGGTGATCACCCCGAGCATCTTCCCCCTGGAGGGGGACATCGCGAACCTCCCCGAGATCGTCGAGCTCGCGGAGCGAAACGGTGCCCCGATCTACACCGACGACGCCCACGCGGTGGGGGTCCTCGGTCACCAGGGCAGGGGCATAGTCGACCACTTCGGCCTTCACGGGCGCGTCGACGTCCAGGCCGGGACCCTCTCCAAGGCGCTCGGGAGCGTCGGCGGCTACATAGCTGGGAGTGGAGAGCTCAGGGAGTATCTCTTCAGGAAGGCGAGACCCTTCTCGCAGAGCACAGGCCACCTGGCCCCGCCCTCGGTCGCGGCGGTGATCGCCTGCCTCGACACCCTCGAGAAGGACGACTCGCTGCTGAGGGAGCTCTGGGCCAACGCCTCCCACATGAGGGACGGGCTCAGGGCGAGGGGGTTCGACACCGGGCGGAGCGCCACCCCGATCATCCCCGTGATCCTGAAGGACGGAGGCCTCACGCTGCGCTTCTCGGAGGAGCTCTTCAAGGAGGGGGTCCTGGTCCATCCGTTCATCCCGCCGTCGGTGCCAGCGCAGACGGCCAGGCTGCGGGTCATCGTCTCGGCGAGGCACACGAAGGAGGAGCTCGAACTTGCGCTCGAGCGGTTCGCGAAGGTCGGAAGGCGCCTCGGAGTGGCAAGATAGGGCGAAAATCGGCCTCGCAAGGAATCCCATCGGACGGCAAGAAACGTGCGGCAATCTGGGGCCAATCTGCGCCTTAATGACTGAAAGGAAGCAGCAGCGTACCATCGTCCGTGAACGGACGGGGCTCGGCCGCCCCGCCTCTCCTTTCGACCCTCTCTTCACCGGTCTGGCCGTCGCGTCGCCGTCTCTAGGTTTCCAGAGTCTGCGTCGTTCGTCTCATTCCTGCGTCGAGCCTCGATCGCGCCCATGCGACTCGCTCTTCGACCTGTATGAACGTGCATGAGTGCCCGCCTGCCGACCTCCTCCTCGAGCCAGTCGAACACGTAGAAGATCTCCTCGACGATGGTCATCCTGGCGGACTCCACCCCCTCCAGCTGCCTGACCCACCGCATGACCTTGTTTCCCTCCTCCACGTTCTTGCCGCTGAAGCCGAAGATCAGGCCGTTGCCGGAATCGGCCGCTTTGAACCTCAGGTTCTCAATCCTCGAGGAGAGCAAGCGGTCCACCTCCGACCTCATCCCATCCCTGGTCTCGACGATCAGCCGGTAGGACACCCCGCTCGATCTTCTCTGGTCGACCATCGGGACCACGAAGATCGCCGAGGAGTCCATCATCCCATCGAGCCTCCTCTTCACCGACCTTGACGATATCTTGAGCTGTGCGGCCACCTCCGACACCTTCCTTTCTGCGTTCCTCAGCATCAGCCCGACTATCTGCCAGTCCGTGGGTGTCATCCGCTGAGACGTGCGCGGGAACCTCATGCTGGGCACTCCCTGGACCTTCGCGAGGGCGTCGATCTTCTCCACTTCGCGCGACGGCACGCCTTCTCCATCGTCGAAGACCATGACCTCGAGGCTATCTCCGTAGTTGCTGGCGATGCTGGCGACTCCTTTCACCTGCCTCAGGCGCGTGATCGCGTCCTCCTTCGAGGAGGACGAGTCGAACTCCAGAAGGAGACTGACGGCGGTGCGTCCGAGCAGGGTTGGGTTGGGGAAGACGCACCACCCGAGCAGGTGGCCGCTCTCCCTCATCCGCCTGAGCCTGTTCCTGACCGTCTGCTCGTCGATGCCGAGCTTCCTGGCTACGTCGGCGTACGATTTCCGTGCGTTCCACCGCTCCGGAGAGCCCCAGAGTTCCATCATGAGACCCGTGTCCGCCTTGTCCTGCTGGTTCGACACCTGCACCACCCGCTCTTTTGACGAACGCGGCTCTGGCCTAAAAAATCTGTCCAAAAACACGAACCCGATTCGGGGAGGGCTTAGAACCGAGACGGATGGCGTGCGAACTGGTGAAAGCGTTGATAAATCACGTGATACGTAGTTCGGGAACGTCTGGCTGGGAACGCTCTCCTGCAGCGATACGGGGGATGGTCCCCCTGTGAAGGCCACGACCGGAGATGTCCTCGCATCTGACGGGAAGCGACCCGATGCCAGGCGGGCGGGGATCCTCTTTGCTTTCGGGAGCCTGCTCTTCCTGCTGTTGACGACCGTCGCCGAGTCGATCTACCCCGGTTTCAGCATGCAGAACGACGCGATCAGCGACCTCGCGGCCCTGGGCACGTCCACGACCGCCATCGAGGAGACGGCGATCCTGGGGCTGGCGATCTGCTGGATGGCCGGCGCGTACTTCCTGTTCCGGAATACCGGCCGGAGGGGGCTGATGGTCCTGAACGTCGTCCCGGGCGCGGGATACCTGCTCGCCGGGCTCTCTCCCGAGAACGTCAACCTGGCGGTGCACTCCGCGGGTGCGCTCCTTGCGTTCCCGCTGGGGGCCGTCGCAGTCATGCTGAGCTGCAGGCTCGTGCGGGGCCCTCTCAGGTATCTCGCTGTCGGTCTGGGCGCGCTCAGCCTGCTTGCGACCCTCATGATCTTCGTCGGCTATCGGATAGCCGGACCCTGCGGGACGTGCTCGGGGCAGAGCGCGTACGACCAGAGCCTCGACAAGCTCGCGCTCGGCCTCGGAGGATGGGAGAGCATGATCGTCTATCCGGTCCTCATCTGGCTCGTGGCGTTCGGGGGCTACCTGATGGCGAAGGAGAGCGAGGGACCGAGATGAGCGCCGGCTCGAGGCTCGCATGGGCGCCGATCCTGGCGGTCGTCGTCGTCGTGCCCGCAGCGGACGTCGGGCTGACCCTGTACCTCCGGAGCTATTCGCCCTCATACCTGGGGTACTGGTTCCCCTTCCCGTTCTTCCCGCTATTGTCCATCCCGGTGGTGTTCCTCTTCTTTGGTCTGGGCCGGTTCTTCTGGGGAGGATGGGGATGGAGGCGAGGGGGATGGTGCGGCTGGGACCATGACCCCGCGCTCGAGACGCTGAGGGAGAGGTTCGCCCGAGGAGAGATCACGGAGGAGCAGCTCGACGACATGGCGAAGGCCCTCCGAGAGGAACAAGGAGAGTGACGGAGAGGGCCACGACTCATCCTCGCGCCCGGGCCCCGTGAAGGGTCGACTGCATCTCCTGAAGTCGAAGCGAAACTGGCTCCTTCCATGTATCGACGAGTGTTCAGTCTGTCCAGTTGCTCGTCCCGACGGACTATTTGCGCTTACTCCATGAGCGGCGGCCATGCAGCGTGATGCGGCCATGCTCTTGGCGAGAACGGGGAAGAGATCCAAATCGACGCCATGGCCGGGCGGTGATCGGCGAGCTTGGTCGAGCCAGGCTCGACTCGTCGCCCGTCGGAAGTCGACCCCGGCGATCCGGGGGCGAGGCCGCTCAGGACCCCAGGGCTCGAACCCGCTCAGGTTAGCGGCTGAGTCACTGCAGGACGATCCCAGAGTTGCTCGAGGACGGCTTGGGAGCGTTGCCGGTGATGCTGCCGCCGCCCATGTTCCAGATGACGCCGCTGTTGTAGATGGTGCCGGTGTCGTTGTCGATGGTCCCGCCGCTGTCGTTGATGATGCCCACGTTGCTGATGATGGCGGCGAGGTTGCGGATGGTGCCGTTGTTGTCTATGGTGCCGGCGTTGGTGATGAGGGCACCCTGCAGGTTGAGCACGGCACCCTCGGAGCCGATGCTGATGGTGCCGCCGTTGGTGATGACGTTGTCGTTGGTGATCCCGGCGACCATCTCTGCCAGGGTCGAGAGGCCGGTCTCGACGTTGATGGTGCCGCCGTTGTCTATCACTCCGAAGTTGTTGCCGATGCTGCCCTGGACGACGTTGATGGTGCCGCCGTTGTTGAGGGTCCCGCCCGTGATCGGGCCGTCGTCCGACCCTCCGATGGAGATGAAGCCGCCGCTGCTCATGGTTCCGCCGTTGTTCACGGTGCCATTGATGGCGAGGTTGCCGTTGACGGAGACGGTGCCGCTGTCGTTGTTCAGGGTGCCATCGACGATGAGGAGGCCATCGACATCGACGGTGACGCTCCCGCTCGTCACCTCGACGGTGTCCGTGGACTGGATGGTCACGCTCGTCTTCCCGCCGATCGTGACGTCGTCGGACGGGCCGGGAGCGGAGGCGGCCCTGGGGCCCCACGTGGCGACGGCGTGCCAATCCCCGTTCCGCGCCGATGTGTAACTGGCCAGAGCGAAATCCTCTCGATTTTTCTATATAACGGTTGGGAGCAGGGAACTCAAGAGCTCCGGGGCGTACCACGGCATCCGATCACGGCCTCGAACCGGGGAGTGATTTGGCGGGAGGCATGGAGCTTAAAAGACGCTGAACGACCGTTCAATCTCATATCATGTCGCTCCTTGATTCCCTGCATTCCAGTCTCGTCGGCGACTTTGGCTACATAGTCACGCTGCTCATCGCATTGGTCGTCGTCTGGATCGAACATGGACTGAGAGACAGAAGCGCCTTCAACGATGCGTTCGATGCCATAAAATCTGAGGCGGTGATCAATCAGAGGGTCGCCGCCGGCATTCTCGCTCTGGCCACCCGGGAGCTGGATGGGACCACGCTGGATGATGACTATCCCAGGTTCAGGATCACGGCCTTCGACGCTTTTCAGAACGGAGGCTTTCTTCTTCGGGTGAACAAGGAATTTACTGATAGGGTCGTGGAAGCGTACTTCCTGATGTCGAGGGTCGATTCTTACTCGAGGCGACGAGAAGAACTTGACTTCGGCCTCGCCTCCGCCATGGTCAACCCCAGCACGGGAAAGCCAGCGGGTTCCGCGACCAGGGATCGGATCATCAATTACGAGTCTTCCATCGTGAAAGACCTTCAACCCAAGATCGAAGCGATCGCGGCGTTTCCAAAGAAGGAGGCCCTGAAGAAGGAGAAAGGGCGCTCTAGTTAGGTACGGTCCGTCCATCGGCCGAGCGTTTGTTTCCAGCTTCGACCTTCCCGTTGGGTCTCTGGCTCGACGTCACCCGGCTTGTGGCTAGGCGACGGGTGCCTGCAGTCGGCGCCACCCAAGGTCGGTCAACGTCGACGACGGCCTTGGCGAACGCCTGCGGGGTCTCCTGAGGCTGTTTGTGCCCGACGTCTCCCTCGATGGTCCGGTGTTCAGGTGTCCTGAGAGGCTCACTCCAGTGCAGGTTCGAATGCTGCGGCGAGCAATTCTTGGCGTCCGTGGTGCCCAGGTTCGGACCCGGCGGGATCCTCAGCCTGATGGGTTCGAACCCATCCCAGCCTGCAGGGAGATCGGGCGTGGAGCGCGGACAGAACCATTAAGTAAGAACGCCGTCTACAACGATGGCCCTTGACCCGCAGGTCCGAGGCGACCGGAGAGGCGTCGATCGGCCTCTTGTCCATCGGCCTCTTCCTGATCGTCCTCCTCCTCCTCGGATCGGTCTCTTCAGCGTCGGCGTTCTCGAGCGGTCAGGCAGCGACCCTCGTCATCGGCCAGTCGCTACTTACGGCGAGAGATGACGGGGTGGGCGCGGCGGGACTCGGTTCTCCCGCTGGCGTCGCATTCGACTCCCACGGCGACCTCTGGGTCGCGGATTTTAGCAACGGCAGAGTCCTCGAGTACACGCCGCCGTTTACGACCGATGAGGCGGCGAGCCTAGTCATCGGCCAGTCGAGCTTCACGACGAGCACTGCGACGACGAGCGCGACCGGGATGTACGGTCCCGTCGGTATCGCATTCGACTCCCACGGCGACCTATGGGTCGCGGATTCGGGCAACAACCGCGTCCTCGAGTATGCTGCGCCGCTCACCTCGGGCGAGGCGGCGAGCCTGGTCATCGGCCAGTCGAGCTTCACTGCGGAGAACGAAGCAACCAATGCAACGGGATTGGGTTATCCTGTGGGCGTCGCGTTCGATTCTTCCGGCGACCTCTGGGTGGCTGACAACGGCAACAACCGAGTGCTCGAGTATGCGGGGCCTTCGACCTCCAGCGTGAGCAGCTCGACCGTCTCCAGCCAAAGTAGCTCAATGATGACCAGCCTGAGTAGCACCTCCATCCTGAGCGGCTCGATCGTCTCCAGCCAAAGCACATCGACCATCTCGGCAACGAGTCCGCAAGCTGCGAGCACCGAATCGGGCAGCTCGTCGGCGATTTCGTGGGTCAATCTTGCGATGGTCGCCATCGACGCCGCACTGATTCTAGCGATGTGCGGACTCGCCGTGATACGAAGGAAAGACCCATGGCGCTAGCCTTCTCTGAGCGGACCGATTCATGTGGCTTTGGTCTATTCGACCTTGGTCATGATTGCATGTGAGAGAGCGCCTATGCCGCTCGATCGCATCCTCATCAGACATTCATCGTCCCGAGCGTCCTCAGGTCGACCAGCCCCGAGGTGGCCGCCGCCCCGAGGCCAGGCGTTGGCGGGTATCGCCACGCGGCGGAGGATGAGGCGCAAGGTCTCGGAATGGTAGTTCTTCGCATCGAGGCTTCACCTCTTCTTGATCCTCAGTTCCCACCCTTCCCGAGCGATTACGGCCTCCTCATCCGATGGCTCGACACCCAAGCCGCAGGACGATAGGAAGAGGTAACCTGAAGATGAACAAAAGCCACCACGTTCTCGGTTTCAGGCGGTCGAACGCCGCGCTGGCTTCCCGTCCACGAGCACCTTCCCTTTGTGCGAAGTCAACCCTAGGCCGACCTCGACCTTGTGTACCTCTGAGATTCCTGCGCCGAAGCACCAGTTCTTCGCGAGCGGCGAGTAGTAGTATTCGTCGGCAAGCTTCTCTCCGTCCAGCTCGATGCGGGTCTTCTTCATCACCCGGTCACGGTCAACCGTGAGGGTGTGCTTCTCCTTCTCTCCCATCTCGAAGCTGGATCTGGCCATGCGCCTTGCGAAGGGTGACGGAATATTAAGGAGGCTCTCGGTCCGCGCTTCCATCGTGCCCAGCGCTCGCTGGAATCGGGCGCTTGCCGAAGGTCGCTCAGCCAGGCAGCAGAGCCAACCTGCCCAGATGGTGCGAGCGTACGGCCTGGTAAGCATCTACCGCCCGATCGAGCGTGAAGGTCCCGCCAAGATGCACCTCGAACGCACCGGATTCGATCAGCTTGTTGAGCTTGATCACCAGGGCTCGATCCAGGTGTCCATTGTAGCCGGACAGGCGGACGGTCGACGGCGCCTTTGGAGCGGGGCGCTGATTGACCCAGGGATACGCGACCCGCCCTCCCTCGCGCATGACGGTGAGCGCCTTTTCGGGGGCTTCGCCAGCGACCGCGACCAGGGCCGCGTCGAAACCGCTCGGGGCAAACTCTCGGGCCGAAGCGACCACGTCCCCACCGTGCCCGTCTACGGCGGCATCGGCTCCCAACCGTAGGGCGAGGGCCACGCCGTCTTCACCCGAGGCCACGGCGAACACTCGAGCCCCGAGTCGCTTGCCGAGCTGGACCGCCAGATGCCCCAGGCCGCCGCTCGCACCGAAGACCATCAGCTTCTCGTCCCGCTTCAGGGCCAGAGCGTCGTCGAGCCCTCGCAGCGCGGTCCCTCCGTCGATGAGCAGAGCCCCCGCCTGTTCGATCGGCATCGTGGAAGGGATCGGCCACGCGTGGCCTACGCTCAGGGCGGTGTATTCGGCGTAGAACCCCGTCTTCGGATTGATGTAGGTGGTAGGGTCCTGGGGGTCCTTCATCCATACGTCGCCGTAGACCGCGTCGCCACTTCGAAACCCGTCGACC
>JBEKTS010000072.1:0-10723 GCA_049515775.1 Nitrososphaerales archaeon
CGCAGCATGCCGCGCGTCCCCCTCTTCGCGGACAATCCATCTGTGCATACCGTCCTGTCCGCCAGCGCCGACCAGTTTCCCCGCCAGCGCTTCGCCCACCAGGAGAGTCGGGAGCGGCGAGACCCTGTCGTTCGCTCGAAATCGCTCGGCCGGATGCACCGTCATGGCCCCGACCGGCTGCCCTCCGGGGAACCAAGAGAAAGCCCGACGCGTTTTTATTCAAGCCCGACCTCGCGTACCATCGAGTTTGGGCACCGCGCGCTCAAAGGATGTCGCGATCCTGCTCCTGGCTGCGCTCATCTCTCTCTCCTCCCTCCAGGGCGTGTCGTCGGTCCTGCCTGCCGCGTCGGGTGCGACCGACCCGGTCTCGAGCGTCACCGTCCTCGCCGGGTGCACGTACTCCTCGAGCCTGAGGTTCACCAACAACGTCGCCCAGTACGTGACCGCGAACCCCCAGTACCAGCGGCTCAACTTCACGAGCTCGACCTGCCTCGGCGGCGGCGGGGTTGGAGGGTTCCGCATCCCTCAGCCCAAGAGCGTACCGCCGATCTTCTTCCTGAGGGGGACGACCGTGACCATAAAGGCCGTCTGCCCCACCAGCCCCGAGTGCTTCTTCGTGCTGAACAGGAACCCCCAGGCGCAGCACGACCCCACGTCCTCGAGCGTCCCGAACCTGGAGATCAACCTGATAAACGGCAGCGCGATATCGATCACGATACCTCCCAACGCCGGGATAGGGAGGTACAACTTCCTGGGCAAGATCCAGGTCTCGCCCGCCGAGGCCCCCTGCCCGCTGCTCGACCCCTTCAGCGCCTGGTTCTGGGTCATCTACAACGCCACGCCGGGCAGCACGGACGCCGACGTCAACGGGCTCAACGCCACCGCCTACAACCAGTACGTGCTGGGCCAGACGGACACCGCCTACTTCGGGCAGAGCACTTCCATGTCGGCGACCTACAGCGTGAAGACGGTGACCAACAGATACATGGGCGGCCCGATCACGTTCACCCTTGGGCCGCAGAAGGCCGTCGTCTACCTCGCCGCGATGAACATCGTCGACAACGCGAGGGCGTGGGTCACGGCCAACAGCTCCGTCTTTGCGATAGCGCGCGGAGCGTCCAACGGGCTGCCGTCCGGGTGGCCGGTGCCGTCTGGCAAGTCGCTCCTCTACGACGTGCCCCTCCTCCTCACGAGGCTGCAGAACCCGACGACGGCGGCCACGCTGTGCGGCCAGTGCATGGTCTACGGGGCGATCGGCGACGCCCTCTCCAGGTCGATCGGCGTCCCCACGCGCATGGCCACGACGATCAACAGCATAGCGAGAGGGGTCATGCCCGCCGACAAGGCGACCGCGCCTCCCGGAGCGTGGACGTGGAACTTCCACGTCTGGGACGAGGTGTGGCTGAACCAGGTGACCAGGATGAGCTGGTCCGCCTTCGACCCGAGCAAGGGGAACGCCTTCGGACACACGCCGATCAACCCGATAGGGCCCATCCCGACGAACGCGATGCCCGCGGGCTCCACCCCCGCCACGTCCTTCGCCCGGCGCTTCGCCACGGGGATGCTGCCCGGCGCGGCCATCGGGACGTGCCCCTGCAGCTCGACGGCGTTCGTGACCTCCGCTTCAGGGACGAGGGGCACCGACACGGCAGCCTACGTCTCCCCGCTCCCCGACCCGGCGCCGCCCACGGGCCCGGTGACCGTGACCTTTGACAGGGCGTCGTATGCGTTCGGCGACACCATCGTCGTGAACGTCACGGTGACGAACCCCTACCCGTTCGGCGTCTCGGCGAGCGCGGAGGTCTCCCTCGACGCCGTCGCCTTCGGAGACATCAACCTGGAGGGCCCATGGCCTGTGGCGACGGTCAACTCGACCATCGCCCTCCCTCCCGACGGGGTCGCGTCGCAGACCTTCGACTTTCCGCCCGGCGGCTACCAGACGAGCGGCGATTTCGTCGCCCTAGCCCAGGTCGACCTCGGGCCCTCGAACGCGTCGGGCTTCGGCTATACCTCGGTCACGAGCGGACTCTCGCTCACGCTCTCGGCACCGTCGACCGTCTCGACCGGCCAGGACTTCAACACGACCGTCCAGGTCACGAACGACCTGGCGACGACCGTCGACGGCGCGACCGTGGGGCTCTCCCTCCCCACCGACGTGACGCCCCTCGACCCGGCGAACTTCACCGTCTCGTCGATAGGTCCGGGAGCGGTCGAGAACTTCACGATCGAGATGCAGGCCGGGTCGGTCCCCGAGCTCTACGTCATCTCGGCCGAGGCATCCACCCCAGGTGGTGGGACCTCGTTCGGCTCACCGATCGCCGTGAACGCCACGGACCCGCCCGGCGGCGGACCACTGGCCGGGAGTCCCCAGCTCGAGCGGGCGCTGCCGGCGACCTTGCTGGACGAGAACAGCACGACGATCGGTAGCGCGACGTGCAGCATATCGACGACGATAGCGGGCGTCCCCCAGTTTTCCGGCGCTGGCGTCTCCTCGCTGGCCTCCCCGCTCCTCGCAGCGGCCGTAGCCTTCTTCTTGCTCGCCATAGGTGGGCTCGTCTTCGGGACCGTCAGAAGACAGAGAGAAAGAAGAGTCTAGTGTTTTCGGGGGGTCGGGCCGAATCCCGATAAGGAAGGTCCAGCAATCGCCCGCCGGGCAAGGCACGGTTATATGAGGAGCCTGGTAACTACAGAGCCTTGACTCAAGAGAAAGAGGTCATGCTCGTCTTCCAGGGGGGCGCGCCCCCAGGCGGCCCAGCGATGCGCGGCGGTCTCGGCGACGTGTCGAAGGAAGTCGTGGTGCAGGTCAAGGAGATCGCCGGCTGGTTCGAGGACTTCGACATCGACCAGGTCGTGGTCTCGATATCCGGGTGCGTCTCGACCGGGTCGGCGCTGAAGCTCCTCATCAGCGCCCAGGGTCAAGGAGGAGTGACGGTGACCCTGAAGCCCAAGTCCCGCCCGGCGGCCAAGCAGCCCGCTGCCGCTGCGCCGACCGGCTAAACATCTCCCCGACTCAACCTTATATCGCCAAGGCAGGGAGAACATCCCGGTGCCCATAGTCATACTCTTCCTCTCCGCGAACCCGGCCGAGGGGGCATGGCTGAAGGTGGACCAGGAGGCGAAGGAGATAGAGTACAAGCTCGCCCAGTCGAAGTTCCGCGACGGGTTCGAGCTCGTGAAGGAACCGGGCGTGTCGGTCGAGGACATCCAGTATCTGCTCCTGCAGAAGAGCCCGAACATCGTCCACTTCTCGGGGCACGGGGAGGTCGACGCGATCTATCTTCAGGGGGCCGACGGCCACGCGCAGAAGCTCAGCGAGAGGGCACTCTCCGACCTCTTCGGGATAGTCAACAGGAACGGGACCATCAAGGTGGTCGTGCTGAACGCGTGCTACTCCGAGGACCAGGCGAGGGCAATCGCTCAGCACGTCGGCTGCGTCATAGGCATGACGAGGGCGATCTCGGACGACGGTGCGAGGGGGTTCGCATCCAGCTTCTATCAGGGGCTCGCGTTCGGGAAGAGCGTCCAGGACTCGTTCCTGTTGGGGACCAACTACCTGGCGATGCTGGGGGTGCCGGACGAAGACGTGCCGAAGCTCCACCACTCGCCATCGGCCGACCCGGCGAAGGTCTTCCTGGGCTCGGGTGAAGAGACCGGCCGAGAGGCAGAGCCCTCGAAGGAGCCCTTGAAGGAGCCCTCGAAGGAGCCCTTGAAGGAGCCCTCGAAGGAGCTGAAGATCGTCGGGAGCTGGGACGCCACGGGGCGCCTGAACGTCGGCTATCTACAGAGCCCCATGACGCTGAGGGTGATCTTCTACGCCAACGGCACTTTCGAGGAGTCAGGCACGATGGGTGGGTCCCCTTTCTATTCCAGGGGGAACTACTCGTTCGACCCGGTCAGGAGCCTGCTGATGACGCAGGAGTACAACACCCCGTTCCCGACGTCGTTCTTCCTGAGCGACGCGACCTCCGAGGCATTCACCGCGACGGCTCCGGCCGGGGTTCTCAACTTCAGAAGGCTCAGCTGACCGAAGCGCGACGTTCAGACGCCTCCCCAGACTGATCGCTGGAACGATTCGTCCGGCCCGAGCGGTGGCTGTCGCTGAACCGCCCGGGGAGAATCACGGTCACAATCGCCGTGACTCTGATCCCCGCCGTTCTCGCCCAGGGCGCAGACTCCGTCCCCAGTCTGCCCGCGGCGCTCGAGGGTCCGCGGTAGAGGCCGGCCTCGTTCGGGCCTCGCTCGCCGTCGCCCTCACGCGGCTAACGCTCGAAAGCTTGGCGCGGCCACTCGAACCCCGGCGTTCCAGTCCCGGCCGAGCGCGTGCCCCAGCCATACCTCTGCGGCATGGGCGGCGATCATTCCCTCTACGTAATCGGCGAGGCCGGGCTCACGCGCACCCTCGGGTTAGACGACCATCGTCGGAGGGTGAGCGGCGACTCAGTCGCCGGTTCGGTCACCAGAGCGCTCCCCTTTCAGAGCCGTGTCGACCAGAAATTGACCCGCCGTTCTATCAGTTCTTAAGCTCGGACGGGTCGCCCTCGGTCGGGCGGTTGGCGGGAGGACAATGACACTGGGGAGCGAAAAGCCGGCGGTAGGGAGGATCGTTATCGTTATCGCGGTCGTCGCTCTCATCGTTGCCGCATCATTCATCGTGGTCACCGTGGAGCTCTTCTCGCCCTCGAGCACCGCCTCCAGCACCTCGTCCACCATCACGCCAACCTCGACGTCCGCCTCGACCACTTCAAGCACGAGCTCTCAACCTACCTCCACTACCACTACCGCCTCTTCCTCTTCCTACGGCTCCTCCTCGACGAGCGCATCGTCGACCACCGCGACGTCGGCCACCTCCTCCACGCCGGTGACGCAGTTCCCCTCGACCCTGCTCACCAGCGGCGGGGAGGGCTCCCCGAGCGACGGGACCACCGCGGGGCTGTTCGGGGAGTCGCTGGCCGCCGGAGGGGCCTTCCTCGTGGTCGGTGCACCCAACGAGACCTCGAGCGGCCTGGCTGCGGCTGGGAACGCCTACGTGTACAGCTCGACAGGGACCCTTCTCTTTACGCTGACGAGCCCGGCCCCCCAGGAGCTTGGGGCCTTCGGCTGGGCCGTGGCCGTGAGCGGGAACGTCGCGATAGTGGGCGCCTCGGGCCAGAACGCGAGCGGGAAGCTGGCGGCTGGAGACGTCTACGCCTACAGCATGACTACGGGGAAGCTACTGTACACGCTCTCGAGCCCGAACGCCCAGTACGAGGGGGAGTTCGGCGGCGTGCTGGCGACCAGTGGGTCTCTGCTCGTGGTCGGCGCCGTGACGGAGAACACGACCGCGGGATATGCCGGCCGCGCCTACGTCTACAACGCCACGACGGGCTCGCTCATCGGATCGCTCGAGTCTCCCAAACCGGAGTTCGAGGGGGAGTTCGGCTCGACCGTCTACGCCACCCCCGGCTACGTGATCGTCGGTGCCCAGAACGAGACCGCGAACGGCGCCGTGGGGGCGGGAAGAGTCTACGTCTTCGGCGCCTCGAACCTCGCGCTGGTCGAGACGCTCACTAGCCCCGACGCGCAGGCGAACGGCGAGTTCGGATTCTCTTTGGCGGCCACCGGTTCCGAGCTGGTCGTGGGAGCGCCGTTCGAGTCCGTGGGCGGCGGACCGCAGATAGGGGACGCATACGTCTACAGCACAGCGTCCTGGACGCTCCTCAAGACCTTCAGCGGATCAACGGCCACGCAGGAGTACCCACCCGAATTCGGCTCCTCCGTCGCGGCCGGGGACGGGCTCATCGCCGTCGGGGCGCCGTACAACGGCACCGTGATCACCTCCGGGACGATCACCGGCGGTGCCATCTACGTCTACAACGCCACGACCTTCGCTTTGATCGGGGGCATGACGGCCCCGAGCGCGTCGGGCGACGGGTACTACAGCACCGAGTTCGGCTACGCGATGGTGATCGGCCCGGGGACGCTCGTCGTGGGAGACCCGGGGGCCGTCGAGCAGATATCGGCTTCGCCGGGCTACGCCTTCCCGGGCGACACGTTCATCTTCAGTCTCGATTCATCATTACCCGTACTCTAGGCGGAACGGAGGGTCCGAGACCGCTCGGGCGCGGTCTCGCAGGAGAAGGCACCTGAATCCCTTGAAGGCGAGGCGAGCCACCATCTCGTCCACTCAGCGCCCCCGCTCGCTCGCGTGCTTCGGCGCGTCCTCGGCTTCCGGCGCGGCCCGGCGCGTTCGCACTCCGACGCCCCTCTTCGAATCCCCAGCCCCGTGCAGACCGTCCTAGGCGATCCCGAAGAGGCTCAGCGAGCTCTGCCGGGGCGCGTCGGGGATCCGGGCGCTCCCTCTAGCGTGCAGACCCTCGAGCGCGTCGTGGTCCTGCGACCGCGACGCGCTACTGGTCCTGGCCGTTCGCGAACTTGACCGTGTTGAATATCGCCGCGGACGACTGGCCGCTGAAGACCGGGTCAGCCAGGAAGCTCTTCACCACCTGGTTGTTCCAGACGATCGAACCGCCTCCGAAGAAGAGCTTCACGCTGCCGAGCCAGACGTAGGGCGCGTCGTTGGCCACCTGCGCCTGGGCCGCCGTGCACGCGGTGATGAGCTGCGCCTGCGGCGTGCCGTTGGTCAGGTCGTTGACGCAGGTCTGCACCACGGGGTTGGAGTAGATCGCCCAGTTGTTGGCGGAGGTCTCGTTGCTGACCCACGTGAGCAGGGAGTCGGCGGGGGTGGGTTGGTCTGGGGCGAAGGTAGCCGTCCCGAACCACGCGATCTGCGCGATCGTCTGCGACTCGTTCACTCCGACCGCGTACGATCCGTCGCCCCCTATGTACGGAGGTGCGTACTGCGATGGGGCCGTGACTATGATGTTGACCGGGATGTTCACCGCGGCCAGGTCCAGCTGCACGAGCTGCGCAGTGGTCAGGCAGGTGCCGCATCCTTCGATGACTCGGAACTCGAGCGGGTTCGACTGGAGGGCGGCCATGTTGACGCCGCTCGCATTGATGTCCTGTTCGGCTAGCGTGACGTTGTACTGGTACGGCGGGATGTTGCCCAGGTCGTACAGCTGCGTGAAGGAGGGATACTCCGGTCCCATCATCGGGGTGAGGCCGCCTCCCTGCAACCCGAGGAACGCCTCGTCGGATATCGCCGTGTAGTTGATCGCGTGGACTATGGCCTGCCGGAAGTCGGTGATGTTGGTCGGATAGCGCAGCACGTTCAACGCGAGGCCGACGATGTTGGCGGCGTTGCTCGGCATCACAAAGTACGTGAACTTGGGGTTGTTGATGATGCTCGACCAGTCCGTCTGGAGTATCGGGGCCATGTCGGCCGCGCCGGTGGTCAGGTCCACGTACCTCGATACGTCGTCCAGCTGGACGGTGATCACCACGTTCTTGACATGACCCGGGTCCATGTACGGGTTGGCCTGGATCTGGGCGCTGGTCCAGTTCTTTGCCCAGTAGTTCGAGTTCTGGGTGAACGAGACCGAGGAGGTCGGCACCACGTTCGTCACCGTGTACGGGCCCGTCCCGGGGATGGGCGCATCGTTGAAGTTGGTGTTCAGAGCCACCGGTGTCCCGAAGCCTCCGTTGTTGAGGACGTACTGGGTATCGTACATGAGGCCCGTGCTCTGGACCCACATCTGCGGGAAGTACGGGAACGCCGCAGCCAGGTTGAACCCGATCTCGTACTGGTTGATCACGTAGATCGGCCACGAGCTGTTCGTCATGACGGCCATCATCTGCGCCGTCGGGCTGATCATCTGGGTCTTGGTGGAGGCCATGAGGGCGAGGGTGCTGGGACCGAAGCCTGCGGTGTTCATGTTGAAGACGTTGTATCCTACCGCCCATCCGGAGGTGTTGCCGCTGAGGTAGTATTCTCCGTACATCTCGCCCCAGACCTGGTAGGCGTTGAACGGGTCTCCGTTGGAGAAGGTCACGCCCTTCTGGAGGAAGAAGGTCCACGTGTCCCCGCTCGCGGACTCGTTCCAGCTCGCCGCCAGCATGGGCTCCAGGGCGATGTTGCCGTTCTGGTATAGCTCCGACCCATTGAGCGTCACCAACGACTGGTATACCGTGTAGGAGAGCCAGTCGGGGTACGGGATCACCGCGAAGGAGTTGAGCTGGTTCAGGTCGCCCGCTGGCCACGTCTCGTCGTCGATGGTCAGGGTGTTGACCGTCCCGCCGGATGAAGAGGTACTGGATGAAGAAGCGCCACTGGTCGAAGATGTGCCGCTGGTCGTCGAGGAGGAGGTCGAGGTGTGCGACGCGAAGTAGTAGACCCCTGCGACGACGGCCAAAATCAGAATGACCACCACTGCGACGACTATGACGGTTCGTCCGACCGCTCTACGCTGAGCCGCGGCAAAATTCATCTATTATAACGTGCGTTGTGAAGAGGATTATTAAATATTTTTATCGTCTCGTGATGATTTCTAGCTGATTCGGGTCATGGAAGCCGCGCCCTGCCCGCCTCTTGGCCCAACCCTTTAATCACGAAGGCTCCGCCTGTCAACCAATGACATCCGAGCGAGCTAAGGAAGTCGTGCTCCGGCAGTTCGAACTCATCAATTCGGGCGACTCCGAAGGGGCAGCAGCTTTATGGGCGCCAGAGTCCTACAACCACGGCAAGAGGGTCGATAAGGCAGGTCTGACGAGGCTCTACCAGAGCCTGCACTCCCTGCGCGAAACGCACACCGTCCACGAGGTGATTGTCGACGGCGATTGGGTGGCCGTCCGGACTACCTGCGACGGAGTACACACCATCGAGCCGAGCATCCCCGTGAACGGGGGAATCTTCGTGGGCATCCAACCAACAGGCCGGACGTACTCCGACCAGCACATCCATTTCTTCAGGGTCATCGACGGTTTGATCGCTGAACACTGGGCAAATCGCGATGATCTTGGGGCCGCCAGGCAAATCGGGTTAGAGCTCAGGCCTTCCGGGGGCACCTAGGTTCTGTGTAGCTCGCAGGAATTCCGAACAGACTCAGCACCAGCGTAGCGAACGTGGCCGGGCATCCGACCAGACAACGGGTAGAGCAGCAGGTACCACCTCTGTCTCCTGGCCAGTTTTTGCGGCGCCTATCGGAACTTTTCCATGAGTGGAAGCGATTCTGCAGGCTCAACGACACGCTCATTCGCATCTGCTGGCTATTTTTCGGTGGTGTTGAGTAAGCCACCAGACTGCTAGAACGACCCAGTTGCGACCTCTCCGGCCCGCCTGAATGAAGCGAATATCACCCCTTTCGGTGAGGTCCTGGATTCAGTCAGGGTGAATGCGGCAGGCATCGTGCCATCAGCGAACAGCCGCTTGCCGGTTCCGAGCGTTATCGGGATGACCTTGAGCCAGAGCTCGTCGACCAGGTCGTGCTTCAGCAGCGTCTGGATGAGGTTGCCGCTTCCGTGAACCTGAAGCTCTGGCCCGTCCTGTTGCTTCAGCCCCTTTACCGCCTCGGCGACATCACCTTGCAGCACCACCGTCTTTGCCCAGTCCGACTTGACCTGGGAATGCGATGCCACATACTTCGTCGCTCGGTTGATGCCAGAGCCGATCGGGTCCTTCGGATCGTTATTCATTGGCCAGTGGCTTGCAAAGATCTCGTAGGTCTTCCTGCCTAACAGTAGGTCGAACGGATGCCCCATCTGTTTGCTCATGATCTCGCCCCCGACCTCATCAAAGTACGGGAACGACCACCCTCCGAACTTGAACCCGTTGCTGGTATCCTCCTGAGGCCCGCCCGGCGCTTGCATTACCCCATCGAGAGTTATGAACGATAGAACGATGACCTTCCTCATCTGCATCACGCAATGATAGCTCCAAGAGCTATATGGCTTTGACCCTCGCAGTGATTGCGTTTCTCAAACTTGAGCACGACCACTCAGGACTGGTCTGAGTTAGCACGAAGCAAGATTTCATTTAGTCAGAGGCGCGGTACGCTTTTTCCGATCGTCGCCGAGAAGTCGTGGCCTTAACCGCGAGGTCCTAACCTTGATTGATGCCTTGACCCTCCGGTTCGAACCTTCCCAACCTCACGGTGCTCTCCAGCACCGCGCTCGAAGGTCGGGAGGACGATTTCCTGGTTCCTCTCGGTCCCTCGCCTCTTCTACGCCTTCTGCCTGAGGGCGCCCCTCACAGGACGGCTCTGGCGACCTTGTGCACGGCCTCGACTATGTCGTCGCAGTCCTGGTCCGTGAGGAGCGGGCTGATGTCCAGGTGCACGGCGCGGCTCATCAGGTCCAGGCTCTGCTTGTACTGGCCGCTGACCCTGGCTATCCCCTTGAAGACGTGGCCCCAGTGCATGAAGACGTGGCCGTCGTTGGTCGAGGGGTCGTAGACCACGGCGGGGTAGGAGCCGCTCGAGCTCCAGATGTTCTCCTGCCTCAGGCCCTTCTTGAAGGCGAGCGCCTGCTCGGGCTTCTCGGTGAAGAAGACCAGGGAGATGCCCGCCTCCCCCTCGGGGTCGTTCAGGCGCCTGAACGTGATGCCGTCCACGTCGGAGATGCCCTTCTTGATCTTGGCCTTGTTGCCCTTGATGTCCCTGATTATCCAGTCGATCTTCTTCAGCTGCTCCCTCATCACGGCCGCCGTGAGCTCGCTCATCCTGTAGTTGATGCCGGGGATGGGCTCCGCCTCGAACTTCAGGGTCTTGTCCTCCCACGCGCGGTACGGCGTGCCCATGTCGTGGAACATGACGGCCCTCTCGTAGACGAGCTTGTCGTCGGTGAGGAC
>JBEKTS010000073.1:0-10704 GCA_049515775.1 Nitrososphaerales archaeon
GACGCGCTGGTGGAGTTCTGAGTCGTCGCCGCGCTGGTCGTCATGGTCGTCGAGGAGGATGGCGTCGACGTGACCGAGGAGGTGGTCTCGGAACTGGCCATGGTCGTCGAGTAGGAGGACGATGAGGTGGCGGTCTGAGATGAGGTGGCGGTCTGAGATGAGGTGGCGGATGTGGATACCGATGTGGCCGAGGTGCTGGTCGTGGTCACGGCAGGGGCGACGTACTGGAAGGTCATGAACCCCGTCGCGCCGTGGGAGTCGGTGACGACGACGACGTAGGAGCCCGTGGCCCACGGCGAGGTCGAATTGCCCCCCATGTGGGTGGCGTAGGAGAAGGTGCCCGAGGACGTGAGCGCCTGGGTCGAATAATCGACCGCCGAGGAAGAGCCCAGGAGCGCGACCTCGATCGAGACGCTGTCAGGGAGCGATGGATTGGGGCCGATCGACCCGGAGATGGTGTAGCTCTGCGGGTACGTGAACCACGCGGTCGAGGACGGGCTCGTGAAGGCTATCGAGACGGCGGTCGAGGTCGTCGCAGAGGTGGTAGAGTTCGACGACGTCGTCGCCGTCGAGGAGGTGCTGGTCGTGTTGGCCGGGGCCGGGGCGGCGTATTGGAACATCGTCATCCCGGTCGCGCCGTGCGAGTCGGTGGCCGCTATCACATAGGTACCCGATGCCCACGAATCGCCGCCGATCGACGCGGTGTAGGAGAACGTGCCCGAAGTCGACACCGCCTGCGTCGTTGCGACGAGCGGGGACGCGCTGCCCAGGAGCGTCACGTCTATGGAGACGCTGTCGGGGAGCGATGGGGCGGGGCTGACCGTCCCTGCGACGGTCAGGCTCTGGGCGCCCTTGAACGACGCGCCGGAGGACGGACTCGAGAACGCAATCGACGAGTTCGTGGTCGGCGCCGCCGTGGTGATGACGCTGGTCGAGGACGCGGTGGAGGTGCTCGACGCGGTGGACTTGGCCGATGAGGTGGTACTGCCGCTGGTGGTCGTGGAGGACGTCGTGCTCGTAGTGTGCGCGGAGGAGGTGGTTGTGGAAGACGTCGTAGAGGACGAGGTCTCAGATCCGGCGGTCACCCGCACCGATATTGGCTGCATCTCCGCGCCTTGCGCGTAGAGGGTGAGAGTGTAGACACCCGCCTTCAAGGTCGCTGGCATCGATACCTGGTAGAGGGCGGTGATGTTGCCTGCCGTCGGAGAGCGGTCCTGCGCCGAGCCGTCCGTCACCTGGGTCGGGCTGAAGGTGAAGTCGGCATTGTTCGTCTGGTTGGATTGCCACTGCTGCAGTCCGGGGACGACGCCCGTGGCGTCGACGTTGTTCGTGCTGACGTAGAGGTGGAAGGAAGTCCCCGCCTTGTACGGGCCGAAGGACAGGCCTCCGTTCCCGTCGCCCGTCCCGTTGACGTAGATCGCAATGCCGTTGTTGTGGCAGTAGCAGCCCTGGTCGTAACTCGGGTCGCCGTGCGAGAAGCTGCCCGCCAGCCAGACGCCTGAAGTGACCGTCACGACACCGAGGAGCAATACCGCAAGCGTGACGATGTACATGCTTCGCTTGTTCGCTGTCATCTTTCACCACCAGACTCCAATGAAAAGGAAAAAGGGAGAGAGGCCCTCCTCTCTCCCTCTGGGTCTCTATTCCATCCTCCCCGTCTAGGTCCAGCTCGGCAGGGTGGCCGCTTGCTCGCCGGCGATCTTTCCGAAGGCGCACGCCTCTCCGACGCCGCCGTAGTAGCAGTAGCCCCAGATAGAGCCTACCTCGCCGGCGTCGTAGAGCCTCGGGATCGGGTTGTCCCAGACGTCCAGGGTCCGCGAGTACTCGTCGTGGGCCGGGCCTCCTCCCGTGTTGATGAGGCACTCGGTCAACTCCATGGCGTAGTACGGTGGGTTCGTCAGCGGCTGCAGGGTGCTCTTTGGTCTGCCGAACTGGGTGTCGACTCCTGCGGCGCACATGCTGTTCCACTGGGTCACCTGCGCAGCGAGGCCCGCGGCGTTCATCCCGACGACCGCTCCGAAGAAGTCCCTGCAGGTGATCTTGGCTCCCAGGTCCTGGGGCGTGTCGGCCGTGATGATCCAGCCGTTCGCCAGCTCCTTGGTGTTGTCGGCGCTCCAGTTGTAGAGCTTGTGGATGGCGTTGTAGCCTACCGCGCCGCCGGGGGGCTGGTAGAAGGAGCCGTTCTTCATCGCCTTGGAGTCGAAGATGGCGTACATCGGCATGTTCGGCCAGTCGGAGAGGTCGGCCTGGGCGAGCGGCGGGTTATCCAGACCGTCCACCGCCTTTGTCGTCATCTGGTAGTTGGTGTAGGCCACCGACTGCAGGCTGTGGGGCTGAGGGAACGTCCACTCGTTGTAGAACCGGTTCCCGTACCTGTTCACGTGGATGATGGGGACCGTCGTCGCGGCCGAGACCCCGTAGCCGATGTCGTTGGTGCCCTGGAGCGGCAGCCCGACGCCCACCTCGAGGCTCCCCGCCTTGCACGCCAGGTAGAGGTTCTCCTTCCTGTTCATGTGCCAGAGCTTGGCGCCCACCGCCTGCGACATGGCTAGGCCGTCCCCGGTGTTGTAGGGCGTCCCCTGGAAGCACAGCGTCTCGCTCTTCGGCACGTCCGAGAAGAAGTTGGCAGCTATCCACGGGTTGTTCTCGTTCCCGCCGCAGGCGAGGATCACCGCCTTGTTGGCGCGGACGTTGATGGACTGTCCGGTCCAGTTCGTGGCGACGACTCCGAGGATCTCGTTCGTGGTGGGGTTCTGGATGAGTTGGGTAGCGGGGGTCTGGTAGAGGATAGGAATGCCCCTCGTCGCCCTGCAGTTGTCCAGGAACGCCCAGAGGTCGTTTCCGTTGCCCGGAGCCCCGGTCGCGAGGAACTTGGTTGGGTAGCTGAAGGCCGGGACCGAGATGGACCCGTCAAGGGCGGCGATGTCAGGGGACGTGTAGGGGGCGAAGAAGCTCTGTGGGACCTGGTTCGGGGGAGCGAACGCGAACTGGTTCATGGTCGCCCCGAGGCCGGTCAGCCAGGTGCCGATGTTCGTGAGTTCGGTGCAGTAGGCGGTCACCACCGGAAGGGGGGTGGTACCGTAGCAGAGCATGTTCACCAGGGTGATGAAGTCGGTGAGGGGCGTGATGATGGAGAATCCACCGCAGCAACCCGTGTTACCCCCGTCGAGACCCTTGGGGGCCTTCTCGAGGATGAGGACGCTCGACCCCGCGTCGTACGCCGCTATGGCCGCGCACTCGCCGGCGCCCCCGTCGCCCACGACGACCACGTCAGCAGAATAGTCCCAGGTTGACGGTATGCCCGTGGTCTGGGAGGGTGTCATCATCGGGCTCTCTCTCGACCCGCCAGAGGATCGGGGCTGCGTCGCCACGGGGATCGGGAGCTTCTCGCCTCCCACCGTGATAGTTGGGGCGAAGGACTTTGCGCCCGCCACTGCGCCAAGCACCACGGCTCCCGCGGCCGCGGTCCCCATGAACTGGCGTCTGGATATCTTCCCTTCCTTGCCGGTAGCTGCTTCGGTCAAATTGTTTGCCTTGCCGCCGGCGCGATGGATACGGCATTTAATCGGGGCGGGGCGTTTGTGGAACGATGTAGTGGTTTGCGGCATGCTGAAATACCGTAAACCTTGACCGTCGGCCTCCGATTGGCATGACTTCGCCCGATTCCGACGATGCGAGGAGGAAGACGATGTCGGGCCACTTCAGGGTCTGGGAGGACGTGTTCAGGGCGCTCGAGGCCGAATCGAAGGCGAAGAGGATAAGCCTGAACACGCTCGTTAACCAGGTCCTCGCGACCCACACGAGGGACGAGGTGGTCCTGGAGGAGCTGAGGTTCCTGAGGATGTCGAGGGACGTCTACCGCTCATACCTCGCCATGGTGCCGGACGAGAGGCTGAGCGAGCTGGGGGCCTTGCACGCCAAGACCGAGGACGCCGTGCTGCTCGCGATGAGCGGCTCGTTGAACCTCGACGCAGTGCTGGACGAGCTCCAGCTCCTGTCGAGGTCCGGCTGGTATTCATTCCATCACACGAGGAAGAACGGGAGGGAGCACATCGCCATGTCGCACGACCTCGGGCCGAGGTTCTCGGTCGTCTTCAGCGCCTACCTCTCTGGGATGTTCGCGCTGGCGGGGATCCATCCCAAGGTCACGCCCACGTCCTCCTCGGTCGTGGTCGAGTACTAGCACACGGTCGTCGTAGTTTGCCGTTCAAGTCGTCATTTCTTTCGAACCAGGGCAGATGCATGGAGGGCGTGCAGTGAATTGGTTCGTTGTGATGACGCCGACGTGGTCAAGGGTTGAGCGCGACGATCTTGATGCGGTCGCCGTCTGGACGGTTGGACCGTCCTTTCCATCACGCGATCGGCCATGCCGGGACCTCGACGACGGTAGACCGGCTCTCCTCGAACTCCAACCGGCCATATTTCCTCCGGGGCGCCCTTTTCAGAGGCACGTTCAGAGCCTTCATCAGTCGCTTGTATTCCTTGCGAACAGTGGCCTCCGCCACCCCGGCCGCCTCCGCCGCCGCGCTCTGCGTCATCCACTCGCCGTCGAGCATCGACGCGAGGTAGAGGGCCGAGGCCGCGATCCCTGCCGGATAAACGCCAGCCGTGATGCCCGCCCCGGCTGCCTTCGACAGTATCTCGAGGGCGTCCGCCTCCACCGTCGCGTCCACTTTCGCCCTGAACGCCACCCTCGCCAGACACTGCGCGTGGTTGGCTACCGGAATCTTCAGGTTGAGCTCGTTGACGAGCATCCTGTAGCAGCACGCCACCTCCTTCTTGCGCACGCCGCTGGCCGCGGCGACATCGTCGAGGGTGACCGGGATGCCCATCACCCTGCAGGCAGCGTAGAGCGACGAGGCCGAGATTCGTGCACGAGGCCACCTTCGGAGACGTTTCATCTCCAGGCCTCTCACGAATATGCGCGCCGCCTCGGCTCGCACTCCGTCCGGGGTCGAGAGCGACTCGGAGAACCTGTCGAGTTCTCCGAGCGCGCCGCTCACATCAGCTCGGTCGGGCTGGCGGTCTCTTGACAACGTAGCCTACCGCCAGTCCGATCAGCAGCAAGGCGGCCATCGCTCCGTAAGCCCAGCCGGGTATCACGGAGCTCGTATTCGTCACCGTGCTGGTCGTGGTTTGAGTCGCGGTTGCTGTGCTGGTCACCGTGGTTGTGGGTCCGGTCAAGGTGGTTGTGGGTCCGGTCAAGGTGGTTGTGGGTCCGGTCACCGTCGTCGCCGGCAAGGTGGTCGTTACCGTCTGAGTTACGGTGGTAGGCGTCGTGATAGGGGTAGTGGTAGTGCTGGTGCCCGAGTGCGAAGTGGACGCGGTGGATGTTGTCTGCGTGGTCGAGGTGCTGGAGGTGATTGCGGCGGTGTACTCAATCGTCGTCGTCCCGGTCAGTCCGTTGGAATCGGTTGCGGTTATGACGTAGGTCCCTGTCACCCAGAACGGAGTGGCGCCTGCTGACGTGGCGTAGGAGAATGTTCCTGAAACCGTAACCGCCTGGGTCGAGGCATCAAACACCGACGAGGAGCCCTGCAGCTTCACCTCGATGAGGACCTTGTCTTGGGACGTGGGGGTCGGACTGATGGTCCCAGATATGGTGTAGCTTTGGGTGCCTACGAAGGACTTGCCGGGAGACGGGCTCGTGAATGTTATCGAGCCTGAGGCTGACGGAGTCGTCGTGGTAGTGGTGCTGGATGTCGTAGTTATGGTCGATGAGCTAGACACGGTGGAAGAAGTGCTGGGCGAGGTGGTCGTCGTAGTGGTTGTCGAGTGAGAGGTGGACGTTGTGGTAGGCGTAGAGGTCGAGGTGGTGGTCGTCTGCTTGGTCGTCGAGCTGGTCGTGGTCGAGGAAGTGGTGGGCGCGGTAGACGTGGTGCTGGTCGTGGTGCTGGTCGTGGTGCTGGTCGTGGTGCTGGTCGTGGTGCTGGTGGTCGAGTGAGAGGTGGATGTGGACGACGTAGTGCTTGTTGTGGAGGATGCCGTGCTGGTGGATCCACCGACTACCTGGATTGCGATCGGCTGCAACAATGTGCCCTGAGCGTAGAGCGTGAGCGTGTAGGTGCCCGCCGTCCCAGGGGCGGTTATCTTGTAGAGTGCGGTGATGCTTCCCGCCGTTGCGTTGAGATTCTGCGGGGAGTTTGCGTTGACCTGGGCCGGGGAGATCGTAAATTTCGCGTTGTCAGTCTGGTTCGACTCCCACAGTTGGAGACTTGGGACGACGCCCGTCACTGCTTTGTCGTTGGTGCTGACGATGAGGTGGAACGAGCTTCCGGCCGGGATTGAGCCGAAGTACACACCGCCGTTCCCGTCGCCCGTCTCGTTCACCCATACGGCGACACCGTTGTTGTGGCAGTAGCAGCCCTGGTCGAGGCTGGGGTCTCCGTGCGAGAAGCCGCCCGTGAGCCAGATGCCGGACGTGACCGTGACGACGCCAAGGAGCAATACCGCAAGCGTGACGATGTACATGCTTCGCTTGTTCATTCTCGATTTCGCCTCGCGACTCTAAAGAGGGAGATAGGGGAGACAGCGTCTCCCCTGGCTCCTTCAGAGAGTTTCACGCAACCTTCGCGGCCCGCGCCTTGGCTTTCGGTGCCTCCGGGCTAGCCTTCCCAACCGCGAACGCCAAGGCATTCTCGGCAGAGATCATGCCCCAGATGGGGCCGCATGCGATGTTGCCAACGTAGCCCTCATTCCACTGCTGATCGCTGCCCGAGATGCAGCCGCCCATGGCCGCGCCCGCCACGAACAGCCCTGGAATTGCGACGCCGTCGGAATTCACCGCGTTGCCATTGGCGTTTATCCGAAGGCTGCCCATCGAATACGGACCGGTCGAGAGTCTGAATGGGATGGCTGAATATGGTGGCGTCGAGAGTTGCGTCGGAGTCCCGGTCCGCGGGACCTGTTGTTGCGTGTTCGTCTTGTTGGCGACCGCCGCGTTGTAGTTGGTTACCTCGGTTGCCAGCCACGGATTGATGCCAGCGGCCGTCGCAAGGGTCGGGATGTCACTGGCCGTGTAGACCAGCGCGCCGTTCGACGAAATCTCCGTCAGCAGCGCTGCTATGGCGGGTTGCGTGGCGATTGCGTTGTCGATGATGAAGTTCGCGGTCACGCTTCCGTAGTTCCTCACCATGAGGCTTCCGAAGCCGGCCCCACCGAGGTTCTCATCGACGAATCTTGCACCGGTCCTATCGACGATGATGCCGGCATCGAGGGTGTTGAGGCTCAGCCCCAAGAGGTTGACCAGCCCCGGCCCATCATTGGATATCGTCGGGGCGTATGACGCTACGGAGCCGAACGACAGGTAACTCATGGACCTCGTGTCCGCCCCGAGCTCCAGGGCCATCCTCATGCCAGACCCGTCTCCGCTCCGGGGGGCTGCAGTCCCGTTGAAGTCGGTGGGAGTCCCCCAAGCGTAGACCGAAATCTCGTCTGCGTGAGGCCCTACGTACTTCACCAGCATCTCCTTGTTGGTGTTGAAGGTTCCCGTGCAGATGATCACCGCGCCGGCGTTGATTACGAACCTTCCCTCGTAGTCCTGGGCGATTACCCCCGACACTTGCCCGAACTCGTTTTGCAGGAGCTTCACGCCCGTGGTAGAGTACAGGGTGGTCAGGTTCTTCTGCGCCGGGACGTAGGAATAGAGCTGCCGGACTGCCGCGTAGCCGCCGAACTTCGTCATGTCACTGGACCCGCCCGGCTTTATGTTGAGCCAGCCCGAACCGGTCTTCAGGGGTGCGATCGCAAACGGCAAGCCGTTGGGATCTGACGTCCAGTTCGTTATCCCGTGGTCATAGAGCCAGGTCCAGGCCCGCGCCGCATTGGCGATGTGGGCCGTCACGACATCGGTGCAGTAGTTGCCTGCGGTGATGCGGTTTATCTCGCCGAGGAGTACGGACGGAGGCTCCAGCAGACTGTAATTGCCCACATGAACCTGCTGTCCGGACATGGGGATGTCTCCGCCTATCCACAGAGTGTCGGCGGGCAGCTTGTCGATTCCGATCACGTTCGCCCCTATCTCCGCGGCATGCAAAGATGCGCACAGCCCTGACCAGCCCAGCGATCCGATGACAAGAACATCGCAGGTCAGTTCCTTCGAGGCTATCACGGGCGTTTGAGTGGTGGTCGATGTTTGCGTGGTCGTGACCGACGGCGGCTGCGCTTGCTTCGCTACCGCTGCGCTCGCACTTGGCACGAGCGACGTCGCGCCCGCCACCACGCCCAGAACCGCGGCTCCTGCCGCTGCGGTTCCCATGAACTTCCGTCTTGATATCCTCTTGTCTGCAATCTCATTGTCTGTCAACTCGCGTCACCTGGATTCGGGTGCGAGGCGTGAAGAATTTAATCACGAAGAGTCCACTGTGGACGGATGTATCCGTCTGCGAACCAGTGCGACATGCACAAATACTTCGTCTGCAGCGGAAGTCAAGCGGAATGGACTCTCCTGCCTCCGAGGACTTGGTCAGGAAAAGTTCGTCGGCGCATTTCAGAGTCTGGACGGATGTTTTTGGATCGCTCGAGCAAGAGGCCGAAAGACGCAGAGTAAGCCTGAACGTACTTGTGAATCAGGTGCTGGCCAGCTACGTTCGTGACGAACTCCTGTTCGAGAAGATCGGATACTTGAAGATGACCAAGGACGCATATCGTGCGCATCTTGGCGTGATACCCGACGACAAACTAGGCGAACTGGGCACGAAGCTGGCCAAGACCAACCCGCGCGAGATAATGCTGGCGAGGAAGGGCGTCGTTTCGATGGACGGCGTTCTGGACCTGCTGAGTCTTCAGTCAAGATTCGGATTATGGTCGCTGCAGACGGTCGAGAGGGACGGCAAGAACGCAGTCACTTTGATGCACGACCTGGGACCAAAGGAATCCGTTCTTCTCGCTGCCTATGTCACTGGCCTGTTCGCTTTGGTAAACGTCCGTGGCAAGGTGACGACCACGGATTTCTCGGTCATGATCGAGTACTAGCAGCCCTGCCGTCGACGGTGGGAATCCCGGCGCCACCCGCTTCAGTTCCACCCTCCCAGAGTTCACGTCGGTGTTCTTGAATTGGCGCTGTCTTTTCCGTGCGGCTTTCTCGATCCGCACGAATCGCTGTCCGATTTCGCCTGACGACGACGGCGTGACGAGCAAACGGGTCCACATCTCGTTCCCTCTTCTACCAGGACTGGGCCTCGTGACGCTTCGACCGAAGGCCGAACCCCGCCGTCCTGTCTGCCGTGATGTATGTGGCTGAGCCGTCCCGACAGCGAACAGTAGGACGACGCCGCTCCCGACGCTGCGAGGACCGCCAGGAAGACGAGGTCCCGCCCGAGCGTGGTGTGGAAGAATCCTGGGGCGACCTAGTCATCGAGCCGCGGTGCGATTGCAATTCCCTTCGGGCCCGCCTGGAGTGGTGTCCTATGGGGCGCGGATATTCCGACCGATGCCCCACAGAATCTGACCTCAGATCCACTTCGTTCGAATACCCAAGGTCCTGAAGTGCGGGTCATCGGAGACGACGTATTCGGCGACGCCCGTCTTGACGAATGAGGCAATCAACGAATCTGCAATCGGCACCTCCCGATGGGAGAGCAATAGGCTTCCTGCGACCATAGCAACCTCCTCATCGAGGGACGCGATTCGCATTCCCTTCTCTTTTAGGAACTGGATCCTGACCTTTGCGGCATCTGCTCCGATCCGAGCTCCAGCGATCTTGATGAATTCTGTCAGGACGATCGATGGGGCGAGAAGGCGCCCAGAAATCTCCTTTATGGTAGATGCTCTAATCTCTTTTTCGTGTCTTCATCAGGCGGGAATTCCAAAGCGAGCGACGGTCGCGTATCGGCTACTCCGGCCAACGCCAGTCTTTCCTCGTTTGATCGAGCTCCCGAATGACCTGCTCGTAGACTTTTGCACCTACGACTCTGCCCGCCTTCAACGGGGGAACGAGCCTCAGGATTATCGCTCCTTTCGATTCCTCGACTTCAAGGATGGCTCCCTCCTCCATTCCAAGCCTTGATCTGAGCTCCGAGGGAATCGTCACCTGGCCCTTGTGTTTGACTCTGACCCGGGACGACTTGCTCATGGTCAAACACTCGTTCCGTCCCACTTAAGTGTTGGCGATCCCAGATGAGAAATTGTCAAGATGACGGGCACCGTTCGACGGTCAATCCGGGCTTCAGTCTTCGGGCCAGAGCTTTTGGATCGTCGCCTCCTCCTCCCGTGCTCCTCCCGTGGTTGCACTGGGCGTTTTCTCGCGATTGAATGAGTCGACGGTCAGGCGCCAGATCTTATCTTGACGGTATCCTCCCCTCCTCCGGCAATCCTTATCAGGGCGAAACACCGGCAAGAGACCAAGAGCATGGAACCTACTAAGCAGGAAGGAAAAGAGGAGGGTAGGGGGAGGACGCCGTCCAGGTCCGAGCTCGAGGCCAGAATCTCTCATTTCCGGGAACTTCTGGGAGACAAGCTGAAGGACCACAAGGATGGGGATGCCGAGGAGCTTCTACTCAAGGGCTATCGGCGAAGAGGCTCTCATGCCGCGAGTCGTTGACACCGTCATCCCCATAGCCTTCCGCGACAAGAACGATCCCTACGATCGTAAGGCCAACAAGTACATGGCCGAGATTACCTTGAAGGGCGATATCCTAGTTCCATCGGTGACGCTCATGGAGTTCGACCTGGAGCTCAAGGCCCACGGATATAGCGACGAATCGA
>JBEKTS010000074.1:0-10406 GCA_049515775.1 Nitrososphaerales archaeon
TGTCGAAGAGCTTCGACCGCTCGATCTTCCGCCCCAGGTTGTCCGCCATGTTGATCCCCCCCAGGAGGCAGGACGCGCAGTCGTCCATCGCGCCCGTGACCGAGGCCCCGCTCGCCAGCGACGCGTCGATGCTGCAGTTCATCACCCGCTGCGGGTCGAACGCCCTCTGCCCGAGCGCCGCGAAGACCGCCAGCGCGACCGCCGAGGACGAGGACGAGGACGTCTTGAGGCCCACGCCGACGGGCAGGGACGTCGTCGTCTCCACGGTCCCCGAGTAGTCGGCCGGCTCCTTGCCCGCCATCTTCAGGGCGAGCCGGACGGTCTCGGCGACGAGCTTCGACTCGAACGGCCTGCCGTTGAGCGATATCGACCAGGTCCCCGGCTTGTTCTCGAGCTCGACGACCGACTCGGTCCCGAGCTTCGTGCTCGCCGTGACCCCCTTCCCGCCCGCTATGGCGTTCACTATGCTGATGGCGCCGAATGTCGACCCCCTCCCCTTGGCCATCTCCCTAGGTCACCCCTCCCGCTCCCAGCTGGTCCCTGAGGGACGACTCCATCGTCTCCCTGGGAGCCCGCCGCCCGGTCCAGATCTCGAACGCCCTGGTCCCCTGGTTGAGGAGCATCTCGTACCCGTAGATCACGGGGGAGCCCCTCTCCTCGGCCATCCTCAACAGCTCTGTCTCCATCGGTCTGTACACTGCATCAAACACCATCACGTGCCCATAGATAACCCGCTTGAGCGCCTCCGGGAGCGCCAGGCCCCTGGAGCCGAGCGGGGTGGCGTTGAAGACGAGGTCCGCCCCCCTCGCGGCCTCGCCCGCCTCCTCGAACGTCACCGCGCTGAACCCGACCCGGGGGAACGCCCCGGCCATCTCGGCGACGAACCTCCCTCCCCGGGCGTCGTCACGGGCCGCGACGGTGACGCCGGTGCAGCCCAGCTGGGACATCGCCTCGCAGAAGGCCCTCGCTGCTCCCCCGGCGCCCAGCAGCAGCGCGCGGTCGACCCGTCCGGCCCCGTGCTCCCGGAGGGGGACGGTGATGCCGTCGACGTCCGTGTTGTACCCGTGCCAGCGCCCCTCCGCTCCCGCGGCGACGACGTTCACGGCCCCGATCCGGGCGGAGACCTCGTCGAGGGAGTCCAGGAGGGGAAGGACGTCGGACTTGAACGGGATCGTCAGGTTGAAGCCCCGCGCCTCCTCCCTCTGCGCCAGGAACCTCTCCCTGAACTCGCCCCTGCCGACGCTGACCGCCTCGTAGCTCGCGTCGATGGAGAGCTCGCGGAAGGCCGCGTTCATCATCCCCGGCGAGAGCGAGCGCGCGACGTCCTCGCCCAGCAGCCTGTAGAGCTCTACCAGGGGCCCTCGCTCCTCCACATCCTCTTCAGACCCACCAGCGTCGTGACCGACGGCTGGCCGGGAGCGACCGGCTCGTCGGGGAGCGCCGCGTAGTTGATGGGGCTGCCCAGCTGGAGGCTGACGAGCCTGGACAGGACGCCCGTCTCTCCCATGCAGAACGCCACCAGCTCGCCGCCGTAGCGCTCGTAGAGCCTGAGGACGCGGAGGTTGTCCTCCCCGGCCCGCGCCGCGGTCACGATCTTGACGACGTCGCCCCGCGACCGTGCCCTGTCGCGCAGCCGCCTGAGCGTGGCGAGGGACGGCGTCGAGCGGAAGTCGTGCCAGGAGACGATCCTCTTCGGCCCTCCTGGGAGCCCCCCGTACCACTTCGGGCTCTCCTCGACCGTCGAGAGCTCCACGTCGACGAAGGCGGGACGGAGCCCGCAGAGCTCCTGGATGAGGGCGAGCCTCTCCTCCTCGGTACCCTGGAAGCCGCCCCCCTCCTCGCTCCTCCTGACCGTGACTATCGCCCTGCGGGCGAGGTGGGCGACCGTCCGCGGGAGCTCCGCTCCTGCCCGCTCCCTGAGCAGGTCGACCCTCAGCTCGACCAGGTCTGACCCGAGGGCGAAGGCGGAGGCGGCCTTCTCGGCCATCTCGCCGACCGTGACGGCGGAGATGGAGGTGCAGACCTGGCCGAGGGGTCTCCCGGCGTGGGGATGCGCCTCCTCCTGCTTCCGCTTCTCGCCCCCCTTACTCGCGCCCTCCTCGTCTCTTCCTCCCGGGGCCCTACCTCTCAAGGATGAACTCGTCGACCTCTCCGCCGAAGTGCCTGGCCTTGCTCTGGGTGAGGTGGACCAGCACCTCGTCGCCCAGCTTGATCTCGGTGACCGAGACCGGGGACCCGTCCGGCCGCATGAGCCTGATCGTCTCCGCCTTCTGGACCATCACGGTCCCGAGCTCGCCGTCCCGTGCCTGCGCCTCGACCATCATGAGCGGCCTCCGCTCGATCTTCACCCTCCCGACGATGACCTGCCTGGACCCGCCGTCGGACCTGACGGTCCGGACCCTGTCGGAGGACCGCAGCTCGGAGAGGTACCTGGTCTTGTCGTCCTCGCCCAGGACGTAGCTGTGTATCGCCCCGGCGTTCACCCGGAACTCCCTGGTCGGTATGTACTCGGAGGGCACCGTCTCGCTGTGGACCAGGAAGAAGAAGGACGCCCTGGACCCCACGAGGAGCCCCTCTCCGACCGCGAGCTGGGACGCCGTGTCTATGCACGCCCGCTCCCCGGTCCCGACGTCGACCATCCTGGTCACCTTCGCGACCGTGAGCGAGAACCGGTCGTCCCTGCCGAGCCCCGCGACGATGCGCGCCGCGGGCTCGAGCGCCTCGACCGGCACGACGATGCCGTCGACGCCCTTCTCCAGGATCGAGAACGCCATCTCCATCTCGGCGTCGGTCTTCATGTAGGCGTAGAGCCTCCTCCCGGACCTGTGGAAGTCCGCTATGAGGTTCTCGAGCGGGATTATCTTCCAGTTCGCGGGCTGGACGACGACGAAGGCGTGGCCCTGGCCGGCGGCGGCGACCGCGGCCGCCACGTCCTTCGCCCCCGTGACCTCGACCCAGGCGGCGGTCTCCGGGCCCCCCTCCTCGCCGCCCTGGGGGACCGTGACGACCTCCATCCCCTCGACCGGCGGGACCGCGGCCGCCGGCCCCCTGGTGACGACCTTCCTGATCCCGGCCCGCTTCGCCCGCTCCAGGACCTCGGCCGTGGCCTCGGGCCCCGTCGCGTCGAGGACGACCTCCTTGTCAGGGCGCGGCGCCATTGGGTACCTCCTTCGTCGCCTCCTCGACGGACGACCCGTCGATCACGACCCTCTTGAGCGCCCTGGTTATCGTCAGCGGGTCGCCGTGCTGGAAGACGTTCCTCCCGAAGGTCACGCCCATCGCCCCCGCCTTCATCGCGTCCTGGGCCAGCCTGAGGAGCGACTCGTCGGACTCGGCCTTGGACCCGCCGGCCAGGACGACAGGGACCGGGCACCTCCTCACCACGTCCCGGAACGTCTCGACCGAGCCGGTGTAGACCGTCTTCACGACGTCCGCGCCCGCCTCGGCCCCTATCCGGGCGACGTGGGCGACGACCTCGGGGTCGGCGGGGTCCTTGATGTTCTCGCCCCGCGGGTACATCATGGCGATGAACGGCACCGACCACGAGTCGCACTCGTCCGAGACCATGCCCAGCTGCTGGAGCATCTCGGGCTCCTCCTTGCCGCCGATGTTGACGTGGATCGAGACGGCGTCGACGCCGAGCCTGACGGCCTCGGGGACCGTCCCGATCAGGACCTTCCGGTTCGGCGACATCCCCAGCGTCGTGGACGCGGAGAGCTGGACTATCAGACCCGTCTGGACCGGCCTCCTCAGGGACTTTATGACTCCCTTCTGGGCCAGGACCGCGGTCGCGCCCCCCCTCGCCACCTTCTCCATCGTCTCCTCCGAGACCTCCAGCCCCCGGATGGGGCCGAGCGCGAGCGAGTGGTCCATCGGGATGCAGAGCATCCTGCCGTTGCGCGTTATCCTCGAGAGCCGGAACTGCTTACCTGTGACCGAGCACCATCACCCGATGTATCCTTCCCTCTCCATCAGCTCGGTGGCGAGGATCGCCTGCCCCGCGGCGCCCCTGATCGTGTTGTGGGAGAGCAGGGTCAGCTGGAGCGACCTGTCGTCGATCCCCCGCCTCACCCTCCCGACGGTGACGCTCATCCCGGGCACGGTCCCGGCCATCCTGTCGAGCCTCGGTTGCGGCCTGTCGCTCTCGGTCCTCACGATGATCGGCCGCTCGGGCGCCGTCTGGAGCTTCAGCTCCTGCGGGCGCCCCCGGAACTCCGAGAGGGCCGCGGCGACCTCCTGGGGGTCGACCCTCCGCGAGAACTCGGCGTAGAGCGTCTCGGTGTGCCCGTCGATGACCTGGACCCTGTTGCAGGAGACGCCCATGGCGATCCCGTTCTGCTCGACGACGCCCCCCCTCAGTGTCCCAAGGATCTTCTTCGCCTCCCTGGCGACCTTCTCCTCCTCGTTCTTGATGTAGGGGAGAACGTTCTCGGTTATGGCGAGCGATGGCACCCCCGGGTACCCGGCCCCCGAGAGCGCCTGCATCGTCGTCACTATCGCCTTCTCCGCTCCGAACTGGTCCACGAGCGGCTTCAAGACCATCGCGAGGCCGGTCACCGTGCAGTTGGGGGTCGTCGCGATCGCGCCCCTCCAGCCCCTCTTCTTGGGCTGGGCCTTGAGCAGCTTCAGGTGGTCGGCGTTGATCTCGGGGATTACCAGGGGGACGTCGGCGTCCATCCTGTGGGTGCTCGCCTCGCTGACCACGGTCAGCCCCGCGCCCGCGAACTCCTGCTCGATCCCGCCGGCGACCTCCGACGGGAGGGCCGAGAAGACGACGTCGCACCCCTCGGCCGACGCGGGCACCGCCTTCCTGACCCGCTCCCCGGCGAGCCGCTCCGGGATGGCGTCCGGGAAGAGCCATCGGACCGCCTCCCCGTACCTCTTGCCGGCCGACTCCCCGCCCATCAGCACGTCCAGGGAGATGAACGGGTGCCCCTCGAGCATGTCCACGTACCTCTGCCCCACGGCGCCTGTCGCGCCGAGGAGACCTACGCTGATCCGCTTCTTGGTCATCGTTCGTTCTTCACCAGCATTGCCTCCCTTATCAGCTCGAGCCCCTTCTCGGCCTGGTCCGAGGAGACGAAGACCCTGACCGAGGACCTTATGGTGACCACGCCGTAGAGGTTGATGTTCGACCGGGCCAGGGGCTGGGTTATCCTCTGGACGATCCCCGTCTCGGTCTCGAGCGACGACCCCTTCACCGTTATCATCGAGAGCCCGTCGAAGGCCGAGACGGCCTTGCCGATGCTCTCTCCGACCAGCACCCGGTGCACCTGGTCCAGGACGTTCCTCCCTCCCGCCACGTAGAATATCGCCGAGGTGGCCTCGAGGGAGAGCGCCAGCAGAGACCCCCCGTCCTCTCTGACCGCCCGGGTCAACTCCGAGACCGACTCGAGCCTCTTGGAGTCCAGGCCGATGACCGTGACCATCGAGACCCCCTGCGGGAAGACCTCCAGGCTGATGGGCGGAAGATCCCCCTTGATCACCGTCCCCTCGTTGAGCTTCTCGAGGCTCGTCACCCTGAGCCTCAGCCCCGACGACTGGTAGCGCAGGGCCTTGACGTGGAGGAACTTCGCGCCGCCCGCAGCGAGCATCTCCGCCTCCTCGCCGTTCAGCGACTTGATGAACTGCGGGTTCTTCACCTTGTCCGGGTCGGACGTGTAGACGCCCTCGACGTCCTTGATCAGGACGACCTCGGCAGCGTCGAGGCAGCTCCCCAGGACGACCGCCGAGGTGTCCGAGCCGCCCCTGCCCATCGTCGTCGTCTTCCCGTCGACGGTCTTCCCCAGGAACCCGCAGACGACCGGGACCCTCCCCTCCCTGAGGAGCGGGGCGATCCTCTCCTGGGCCCTCTCCCTGGAGAGGTCCATCAGGGGGTTGGCGTCGAGGAACCTCGAGTCGGTCACGATCGGCCAGTAGGGGGTCTCCGGGTCGACGGCGACAGACCTTACCCCGTGGGCGGCGAGCGCCGCGGCCATCAGGCGCGCGCTGGTCTTCTCGCCCGAGGAGAGGAGCTCGTCCATCAGCCACGCCTCCATCTCGGGGTCGATCTTCTTGGCGAGCGCGATCAGCTGGTCGGTGACCCCCTTCAGGGCGGAGACGACCACGACGACGCCGAGCCCCTTCTCGGAGGTGTCCATCACGAGCTGCGCAGCCTGCTCGATCGCCTTCTCGTCCTCCAGGACCGAGCCTCCGAACTTCACGACCGTCACCTCCCTCCCGCTACTCACAGAGCTTGTCATTGAGCGGAAATCTCCGGTGTCCAGAGAGAGCTGGGACTGAGATCAGAGACGGAAGCCGAAAGGAGCGGGACGATAAACTGAACCGCCTCTGGTTAGCTCCTTCAACCGGCTCTCTCTGCCTTGGCTGCGAGTGCCGACGTTATTTATGCGTTGTCCTCACCTCGTCCCGGGCCGGCCGGACGGCCCCGCGGTAGGACCGAATACCGCTATATACTCGGCGCCACACCACCACGCGCCAGTGAAGGACCGACGGGCATAGCCAGCTACATCGCGAGGAGGGCGCTGCTCCTGATCCCCGTGGTCTTCGGGGTCACCCTCATCACCTTCATACTCTCGTTCGTCACCGTCCCCGATCCCGTGCGCGCCTGGACCGGGCCGCGGGCGACCGCCGGCGCGATTGCGGCGCTGACCGCGAGGTACCACCTGAAGGCCCCGATCTACGAGCAGTACTACTACTACATGGTGAACATCTTCACCGGGAACTGGGGGATCGTGCCGAGCTCGGGGAGGCCGGTCCTCTACGACATCGAGCACTTCTTCCCGGCGACCCTCGAGCTCGCCCTCTCCGCGATACTCATCGCGATCGTCATCGGGATCCCGCTGGGCGTGGTCGCCGCCATGTACCAGGGCAAGCCCGTCGACCACGCCATCCGGCTCTTCTACCTCGCCGGCTACTCGTCCCCTCCCTTCTTCGTCGCACTGGGGGTGATACTCGTCTTCGGCTACATCCTCAAGGTCCTGCCCACGTCCGGTCAGCTCACCCAGGGGCTCTCGTTCAACGCCAACATCACGGGGATGGTCGTGGTCGACAGCCTGCTGAAGGGGAACCTCCCCATCTTCCTCAACGCGCTCGATCACCTCATCCTGCCCGCGGCCACGCTCTCCCTCATCTACTTCGGGATAGTCACCAGGGTGACGAGGGCCTCGGTCCTGGAGGCCTTCCAGAAGGACTTCATCCGCGCCTCCTACGCCAAGGGGCTGAGGCGCAGGACGGTCATCCTGAGGCACGCCCTCCGCAACGCTCTCATCCCGACGGTCACGGTCCTGGGGCTACTCCTCGCCGGCCTCTTCGGGGGCTCGGTCGTCGTCGAGACGATCTTCCAGTGGCCCGGGATCGGCCTCTACGCCTACCAGTCCATCCAGAACTTCGACTTCCCGTCGGTGATGGGGGTGGCTCTGATCCTGACCATCGGCGTGGTACTGGCGAACCTGATAGCCGACGTCCTATACGCGGTCCTGGACCCTCGGATCAAGGTTTGAGCTTCGCGCATTCTTTGCACGTTTGTGTTCCAACCTTTATATATCTGGGATGAATCTGGAGGGACGTTGCACGAGGAGCGTTCTGCTATCTCTCGCGCGGTCATCGCGGTGGTAATCATCGTCCTGATAGTGGTCGCGGGCGTCGCCGCCTACGAGGTGAGCAAGTCTCCGTCCTCCAGCTCGACCGTAACGACCACGTCGTCGTCTTCTTCGGGGACCGGGTCTAGCACCTCCAGCAGCGGACTCCCGTCCGAGCTCGTGGTCGACGAAGCTTCGGCCCCTTCGAGCATGGACCCGGGGACCGTGATAGACAACAACGGCCTGGAGGTGGCGCAGAACACCAACCTGCCGCTCTTCTTCTGCGCCGAGAACAACACGGCCTGCACCCAGCTGGTGCCCGTCGTCGGCCAGACCATAACGGAGAGCGCCGACGGCCTCACCTACACGGTCACCCTGAGGACCGACGTCCACTACAGCAACGGCGACCCGTTCAACGCCTACGTCGTCTGGTACAACGTCTTCCGCGACCTGATAATCAACCAGGCCTCGGACTTTATCTTCTACACCTACTTCAACGACACCGGAGTGACCGCCGCGGACCTCAACTCGTTCAACACGGCGACGAACGTGCCGACGAACCAGACCCTACTCACGCTCATGGAGAACCCCCACCTGGCGGTGACGGTGATGAACTCGTCGGCCGTCCAGTTCCACCTTGACAACGCGTTCGCGCCCTTCGAGTTCACGATCGACACTGCGCCCTGGGTCTTCGTCGACCCCTACGTCGTGGAGACCAACGGGGGGGTGGTGGCGAACAACCCCAACTCCTGGATGTCGGTCAACGGCACCCTGGTGGGCGACGGGCCCTACGTCACGTCGCAGTACGTCCCGAACGAGTACACCGAGATGGTGGCGAACCCGAACTACTGGGCCCAGAACCTGCCCGCCTCCCAGTCCAACTACGTCATCGCCCCGGCCAAGATCCACGAGATACTGATCAACTACAAGACGGACGAGCTGACGAGGTCCGAGGACCTGGAGGGAGGTCAGTCCCAGGCGTCCATAGCCTCCTTCGACGACATCCCCAACGTCCTCAAGGCCTGCGGTTCGAACTGCTACATCCCCAACATCGGCCTCTCGGGCTCGGTGGAGTGGGTGGCCATCGACGAGCTCGCAGCCCCCCTCAACAACACGCTGGTGCGCGAGGCGATCATCGCGGCGATCAACGTCACCCAGATCCAGAAGACGGTCTACAACGGCTACGCCGTCCCCGTGGTGGGGCCGAACCTCAACGGGCTGGCGTTCTACAACGACAGCATCAAGCCACCCGCCTACAACGTGCAGGCGGCCAAGCAGCTGCTCTCGCAGGCCGGGTACCCGAACGGCAACGGCCTCCCAGCGATCAACTACTACTACTACACGAGCACGTACCAGGCTGACGTCGCGGCGATCATCAAGCAGGACCTGGGCGCCATCGGCATAACCATCAACGTGCACGAGCTGAGCCAGGCCTCGCTCATCGCGCTGCAGGGCGTCCCGGGGAACAACGCGACGGCGATGCAGATGTTCTCGATCAACTGGACCTACTACCCTGACTTCAGCGCCTACGAGTTCCTGGTCGACTCGGCCCTCGGCGTCTACGGCAACATGCACAACCAGACCATAGTCGACCTGATCGACGAGAGCAACACGCAGCTCAACCCCACCCTGCGCGGCGAGGAGATCAGCCAGATCACCCAGGACGTCCAGCAGGCCTCGGCGATAATCTGGCTCGGGCAGGACCTGGACGTCTACGACCCCGGAGCGGGCATCGGCCCGACGATCTTCAACCACTGCGTCACGGGGCTCTGGTACAACACGGCGTTCAACGGCATAGACTTCAACTCCGTCTACTACGCCTGCAACCCCTAGAGGGCTGCTGCCGGTCGGCCGGCCGTCTGGGCGGGCGCCGCCGGAGCGCTCTACTCGGTGGCCGCCTTCACGCCCGAGGCGGCGAAGACGAGCAGCTTGATGACGTTGAGCCCTTCGTCCATCGACCTGATGCCGAACCTGACCTCCGTGCCCCCGACCCTCTTCGCTCCGGGGAGGTCCGCCGCTACGTCTGCGTAGGCCGAGCTCTGGAAATCCAGGGCCACCTCGGCCGGGGTCCTCAGCTTGAACGGGGACATCTCGCCCTTCCCGAACCCCGCGACCGCGTCCCGCGTCCCCGCCCTGAGTCGGGCGGCGACCTCGGGCATCGAGGGCGAGATGGCGGAGTGGCGTCCGAGGCTCTCCTTGAGCTGGACCCTCACCGCCCACGGTGCGTTCGCCGATACGTCGCCCTCCAGAAGCGCCCTGTCGCCCGCGACCATCGCGACCGGGACCCCGATCTCCCCGAGGTAGGCGGAGTTCAGCAGGAACTCGCTCATCTCCATCCCGTCGATCGCCAGCCTCCTGATGACACCCGAGTGGATTGTGTGGTCGAAGGTCGCCATCGCTGTGTTCGGTTTGGCGTGGTACCCCACGAAGATCGCAAAGTCGCAGCCCTTGGAGCCCGCCACCATCGAGTGAGAGCGGGGCGTGCCCCTGAGGAGCTCCACGCCGTCGGGCATCCTCCCCGGCAGGATGTTGACCATCGGTCCGTGGCTGTCGGCGACGACCGACCTCTCCACGCCCGCCGCCCTGAGCTCGTCGACGACGGCGAGGACGCACTCCGTCATTATGGTGCGGGTCTCGTCGTACAGCTTCTGGCCGGGGAACATGTGCTCGTTCGATACCGTGAACGGGAGCCCCTCCATGTCGGCTGAGATGAACGCCTTCACTCCCGCGAATCCCGCGGGGATGCTACTTAATTCTAGTCCCGACGCCGAAGGCCGCTTCTGCGACCGGCTGCCGGGGCCGAGCCGACCGCCTCTCAGAGTTTAA
>JBEKTS010000075.1:0-10171 GCA_049515775.1 Nitrososphaerales archaeon
CGGGCTGAGGAAGGGCGTCCCCTTCCTGATCCGGGCGATGAAGACCGTCCGGGAGCAGGTCCCAGACTCGATGCTCGTCTGCGTCGGGGGCGTCCCCTCCTGGCTCCCCAAGGGGGACTACTGGTCCTACCTGAGGGGGCTCGTCGCGAAGAACGACCTGGAGAAGCAGGTCCTCCTCCTCGACCGGGTCCCCAACGAGCGGCTCCCCAACTACTACTCCATGGCCGACGTCTTCGTCCTCCCGTCCTACTACGAGGCCTTCCCCAAGGTCCTCATCGAGGCGATGGCCTGCGAGAAACCCGCAATCTCCTCCCGCATGGGGGGGACTCAGGACTCGATAGAGGACGGCGTCAACGGGTACCTCGTGAACTACGCCGACCCGGAGGCGCTCGCGGCCGCCATAGTCCCGCTCCTGCAGGACGGCTCCCTGGCGAGGAAGATGGGCGCGATCGGGAGGCAGCGCGTCCTCCGCGAGTTCACCTGGGACGCCGTCGCCTCCAGGTTCGACGCGATCTACGGAGAGGTCCTGAAGTGACGTCGCGCCCAAATACCCCTAGAGGGGCGAGGAGCGGAGCCACTTGAAGGTCCTCGTCGTATCCTCGTCGTTCTTCCCCAAGATCGACGGGTCCACCCGGTGCGTCTACGACCACGCCCGCGCCCTCGCCGCGAGGGGAGATGAGGTCTACCTCGTCACGAGGGGGATGCCGCGCACCCGGAGGGAGGAGACCTTCGAGGGCATCCGCATCCGACGGTCCGCCTACGCCTACCAGGGAGGGGTGCTCCTCAACAAGGTCCGGTTGATGCTCGAGCAGATGCTCATGATAGTCATGCTCCAGAGGAAGGAGAGGTTCTCGGTCATCCACGTCCACGGCTTCACGGCGGGGCTGGCCGCGCTCCCGTGCAGGTTCATGTTCGGGGTCCCGGTGATAATCACGACCCACGGCACGCCGTTCCTCTGGCCGAAGGACCTCTGGTGGAAGTCCTCCCGCGAGGTGAAGCTTACGCTCATCTTCGAGCGGTTCGTCCTCGACCACTGCGACGTGATCATCGCCCAGTCTCCGGGAGTCATGGAGTACATGCTGAAGATCTACGGGAAGGACCTCGCCTCCAAGTTCAGGATCGTGCACACGGGGGTCGACCACCTGAAGTTCCGGGCGCCGGCCAAGGTCGGCGGCGCGCCCCAGATCCTGTTCGTGGGCGCTCTCTCCGAGATAAAGGGCCTCTCGTGCCTCATCGACTCGTTCTCCGCGGTCCACGCCAGGGTCCCTGATACCAGGCTGGTCCTCGTCGGGTCCGGCCCGCGGGCCAAATATTACAAGGAGAAGGTCGAGTCCCTCCACCTGGACGGCTCGGTCGTCTTCTGCGGCTCCATCAGGGACGACGCCCGGCTCCTGAAGCTCTACGGCGAGTCTGACATAGTCGTCCTATCCTCGAACGTCGGGGGACCGATCTCCTGCACCATCCTGGAGGGGCTCTCGTGCGGCAGGGCGGTCATCTCGACCGACGTCCCGGGTGGCATACCGGACGTCCTGGGAGGCGGCGTGGGGATACTCACCCGCCCGGAGGACCGCGCGCAGCTGACCGGCGAGCTGATGCGGCTCGTGACCGACCCGGCCTACCTGACGGCGTTCCAGGTCAACGGCCGACGGGCCATCGAGGAGAGGTATACGCTGGATTCGATGATCGACAAGCTGACGGACCTGTACCGGGAGGTCGCTTCCTAGGTGGACCTCGACACGAGCTCCTTCGCTGGAAAGACCTTCCTGGTGGTGGGCGGCGCGGGCTTCATCGGCTCGCACATCGCGGAGAGGCTGCTCGCGCTCAAGGCCCGCGTCGTCGTCCTCGACGACCTCTCGAACGGGAAGGACAAGAACCTGCCCTCCGGGCACCCTTCGCTCACCCTGGTCCACGGGGACGTTCGAACCTTCGATTTTGACTCCCTCGGAGAGCTGGACGGGATCTTCAACGAGGCGGCGAGGGCGCTGCTCCCCTCGTTCCAGGACCCGGTGACGGACCTCCTCGTCAACGCGGGTGGGACCGTGCGCATCCTCGAGCACGCCAGGAAGCACGATCTGAAGATCGTGCACGCCTCCTCGGGTTCGGTCTACGGCAACCCCCTCCGCATCCCCATCTCCGAGGACCATCCACTCAACCCCATCTCTCCCTACGGCGTCAGCAAGCTCTCCTCGGAGTACTACTGCTCGATGTACCACCGCGAGTTCGGTCTAGACGTGACCGCGCTCAGGTACTTCAACGTCTACGGCCCCCGGCAGACGCTCAGCGAGGAGATGGGGGTCATCCCGATCTTCGTGAAGAAGGCCCTGCTCAGGCAGCCCCTCCGCATCTTCGGCGACGGCAAGCAGACGCGCGACTTCCTGAACGTGGGCGACGTCGTCCAGGCCAACCTTCGCTCCTACGTCAGCGACCGGTCCGCGGGAGCGATCCTCAACGTGGGCGGCGAGGGTAAGGAGGTCAGCATAGAGGAGCTCGCCCACGTGGTAATGAGGCTCTGCGGTTCCGACGCGCCGCTGGTCTACGCCGACGCCAAGCCCGGCGACATCAGGAGGCTCGTGGCGGACAACGGGCTGGCGAAGGAAGTAATCGGGTACGTCCCCCATGTCTCCCTCGAGCAGGGACTCAAGCAGTACATAGAGTACGCCAGGTCGGCGTGGTCGATCCCTCAATGACGCCCGCCCGCATCCCCCACGGGAGTTCATAGCGCGACGTGGACCTCACCCTAGGCGACGTCTCGCAGGGGTCGGCGCACGACGAGCTGCTGCTCGAGATGCTCGACCACCAGGGGCTGGTCTACCGCGTCCTCGACGGGACGGGGGGCTTGGCCGGGCCCTTCCCTCTGGTCCTCACGACGCAAGGCTCGGCCTCTGCCGCGCGGTCCCTCTGCGGGGCCGCCGGGGACGTGCTGGTTGCAGAGGAGGTCGTCGACCTCGAGCCCTCGCTCCTCCTGCTCCAGGGGCTCGTCGAGGACAGGAGGGACAACTTCGACCTGGTCGTCACCAACGCCGAGGAGAAGCTCCTCGCCTCGGTCAAGGAGCGCCTCTTCGGAAAGCGCCTCCCACTCCCACGGAAGTGGTTCTGGCCCGGCATGGCGCCGGCGGCCTGCCTCTTCACTCACGACATAGACTGGTTCACCTACTCGCCCTTCCACAAGCAGGTCCTGAGGCAGTCCTCGAACCCGTTCCATCTGCTCCGGCTGGCGCTGGGTTCTCTCGTCGGCAGGAGGGACTACGGCTGGAACATCCCGGAGATGGTCCGGCTCGAGCAGGACCAAGGGTTCCGGGCCACCTACTTCTTCCAGACCGACTACGGGTCGGCCGCGGCCGCCGAGATGCTGAAGAAGAGCGCGCACCTCCTCAGGTCCGCCTCGTTCGAGATGGGGCTCCACGGCTCACACTCCTCCCACAACGACCCTGCCGCCCTGACGGCGGAGCTCGACTCGTTCCGCAGGAACACTGGGGAGATCCCGCAGGGACTTCGCTATCACATCCTCAAGTTCGAGCCCCCGAGGACCTGGGAGCTGGAGCACGCCGCCGGCCTGGCGTACGATGCCACGTTCTTCTACAACCGCTTCTTCGGATTCAGGGCGGGCACGTGTCTGCCCTACCGTCCCTTCGCGGGCGGTTCCCGTCTTCCCATCCTGGAGCTCCCGACCTCCTTCATGGACTGGACCGCCCTCCACAAGGAGCTGGGGTCGAAGGAGCAGCTCGAGGCGTTCGAACGGACCAGGGCGACCGTCGAGGACCACCACGGCGTCCTCGTCGCCAACTTCCACAACACCTACATGAACGAGGCGACCTTCCCGGCCATGTACCGCATCTTCGCCTCGCTCCTCAAGACCGCCAAGGAGAGGGGATACTGGGTCGCCACGGGGAGCGAGTGCGCCCGGTGGTGGAGCGAGCGCGCGGCGGCGCGCGTCGACCCGAGGCTCGACGAAGCCGGAGCGGTCGTCTGCTCGCCCTCCTCGGTAGACGTGGTCGTCGAGAGGGAGGGGCGCGACCCGGAGATCATCCCGGCGGCCGTGCGCTTCGCCGGCCTCCCGCAGGGAGAGGGCGCGCCGTGATGGGCACGAAGACCAGCGTCGCCGAGGCCTTCTCCTCCTCCGCAGCATCGAGACGGTCGAGCGGATCCCGGCCGCGCGTCCGATCGATCGTCTTCCTCACCTACCACTTCCCACCGGAGGTCGGGGGCATCCAGACCAGGATCTCAAAGTACGTCGAGAGGCTGTCGGAGAGGGGGATACGGGTATCCGTCCTGGTCGCCGGCCACAACCCCAGCGCCGGCCTGACCTCCGGGGGCGTCGAGGTCACGGCGATCCGCGGCGGCCTGAAGCGCCTTCCAGTGAACGCCCTCGAGGTGACGAGGCAGGTTGCGGGTTCCCGCGCCGACGTGGTCCACGTCTTCACCGGCTCGTCGACCCTCCTCGGAGTCTACGCCCTAGCCCTCGCAAGGTTCCTCCGGGCCAGGGCGGTCATCAGCCTCTTCGGGAGGGAGGACTTTGTTTTCCGTTCGATGCCCCCGCGGGTCTTCTTGAGGCTCTCAACGTCCATGGCCAACTCCATCGACGTGAACTCGGACGCGACGGGGTCGATGCTGCCCGGCGACGTCAGGCACAAGGTGCACGTCCTACTGGGGGCCGCCGAGGAGTCGGACGAGGCCGATCTGGCCGTCCGCGGCGAGCCGGTCGTCCTGTTCGTGGGCCGCTTGGTTCAAAGGAAGGGCGTGGACGACCTCCTGCGCGCGCTGGCCGTCGTCAAGGTCCGGTTCCCGACCGCGAAGCTATCGATCGTCGGCGACGGCCCCGAGATGCGTAGCCTGGTCGAGCTGGCTCACTCGCTGAACCTGGACGACGCCGTGGAGTTCAAGGGGGTCCTGCGCGGCGCGCCCCTGGCCCGCGAGTACGCGAGCTGCACCGTCTTCGTCCTACCTTCCAAGTACGTTCCCAGCGACCCGGCGAGCGAGGGGCTGGGTCTGGCTCTCATCGAAGCCTCGATGCACGCCAAGCCCATCATCGGCACGATCCACGGCGGCATCCCCGAAGTTGTAGATAGCGGGAGGAACGGTCTCCTGGTCCCGCCAGGAGACTCCGAGTCGCTCGCGCAGGCGCTGGTCGAGCTGCTCTCCGACCCCGGGAAGGCCGAGGAGATGGGGAGGGCGGCGCTCGAGATGGCCCGCGCCCGTTTCGGCTGGGATAGGGCGACCGACGTGCTGCTGGAGTCCTACTCATCATGACCGCTCTGGTAGGCCACGCGAGCGCCAGGGTGATGGGAAGACCGAGGCGCAGCGTTGCCGGTCGTCTTCTGGCCATGGCGCTTCTCTTGGTCCTCGTCTCGCCTCTGCCGACGCTCTCGGCGCAGCTGACGACCACGACCACCTCCTCTTCCTCCTCCTCCTCGTCTCCCTCCGCCGCGGGCGTCACCGGCAGCCACTATCCGGACTTCGCCCTCTCGCTCCTGGACTCAGGCGACCGGATCACCCTCGACTCCCTGGACTCCCTCACCGGCGGTCAGCCCTCGGTCACCAACCTCGAGAGGGCGATCCAGAGCGATCTGCTCGCCTACGACGTGAGGCAGGTGCTGCTCGACGTCGGCTGGCAGAACTTCACGGCCGGGAGAGTCCCGTTCCAGAGCTGGGTGGCCAACTGGTTGACGGCCTGCGACGCGCTCGGGGTGCAGAACGTCCTCTACGTCGGCCCACTCACGCAGGAGGGGGTCGGGTCTCCGTGGGCCGAGAGCGTCATAAGGATGGACCCGACGAGCCGCACGGCCTTCGCGAACGGCACCCTCGCGAACTATGTCTCTCCCGACGACCCCGACGTGGCCAAGTTCGTGGAAGTCGACCTCCAGTCGCTGTACTCCTACTACGGGAACTACTCGTCCTGGGTGGGGATCGGGACCGGGTACCCAGACGGCAGCCCCTACTACTCCCAGGACAGCTCCACCATCCCCGTCCTCGGCTACTCCAACTCGTCTCTCGTCGCATTCACGAACTCCATCTACTTCCGAGCCAACATGACCAACGTCGGCCTGGACAATGCCACGGTCAACCTGCTCGCGCTGGCATACCAGACGGTAGAACCATCCATCTCCGTCGCCTCCGGCGTCTGGATGACATCCTCACCACAGTCCATCTACGGCGGGTCGCCGACCACCGACCACCAGGTCGAGATGAGGTTCTTCATCCCCGCGAACGAGAGCGAGCTGCAGATCGAGTGGTACGGAGCCGCAACCGGCAACCCCGGGCTCCTCGTGGGCACGATCTACCCGGACGATGACGGGGTCATCTCCACCGGCGCCTCGCTTGCTTCATCGAGCGAGAGCGCGAGCGCCGTATCATCGTCCTCGTCCTCTCCGTCGATGGGCTGGCAGCCCCCCCTGATCTTCCATCACGACTTCACCAAGGGGTACTACTGGATCGTCTTCTCCAGCCCATCGAGCGACGCCTCGAACTTCTACGACGTCTACATGAGGGACTACGACATCGGGAACGCCACCTCGGTCTACGTCCTCCCCTCGGGTCAGGGGAGCCTGTTCGGTTCCAGCATCCTCTGGGTCAAGGACGCATCGGGGACGGACATCTCGGTCTACCCCTACCAGGACGAGCTGATCCCCAGCGCGACGCAGACGTTCACCGCGAACTCGTCGTTCTCGTTCAACACCGTCTTCCTCTTCCTCTCCGACAGGGACTACAACCCGACGAACGGGACGATAACCGTCTCGGACCTCACGGAAGGGGGCACGGTGCTCGCGAACGGGACGCTGAGCCAGGAGATGATCCACGGCACCCAGAACTGGACCCCGATATCGCTCGACCAGAACGTGACGACTGTCCCCGGCCACCAGTACTCCATGAGCGTGACGGAGCCGAACGACGGCTATTCCTGGAGCGTCGTGCTGCGAGGGGTGACCTCGGACCCACCCTCGGCGGGGTTCCAGAACCAGACGAGCTACTGGCTCTTCCAGCTCGGGTACGTGAGGTGGGGACCGAGCGCCACCAACTACGGCGTCATCACCTCCAACGGCAAGGACTCGGTGACGGACGGCGAGCTCGACGGCCTGAGGTTCGTCCCCGCCTCGAACGAGACGGTCTCCTCTGTCGAGGTGCTGATGAAGAACCTGGAGACCACCGCCACCGAGTACACCCAGGGCAACCTGACCGTTGGGATCTGGACCAGCGCCCCGAACGGGACGCAGCCTCTCTCTCCCCTCCGGTCCATCACCGTCCCCGGGACATCGGTGCCCACCAACTCCTGGCTGAACGTCACCGGGTTCGCGCTGCCCGTGACGGCCGGGCATTACTACTGGATGGTCTTCTCGAGCACATCGGACACGGTCTTCTCCCTGGCACGGCTCACTAGCTCGTACGACTCGCTGGTGCTCGCCTCCACCGACGGGGGGACCTCGTGGGGCGTCCCCGCCGAGGGCCCGACGGACCTCAGCTACGGGATCTTCTTCCTCTCGGGTCACGCCATCGGGAACTTCGTCCAGAACCTCCCCCAGGTGGAGCTGAACCAGGAGACCGACCTCGCCCAGCCCTTCACCACGACGACGCAGATGCAGGTCAAGGGCGTCTACCTCGGGGTCCTCTCCAAGCAGTCGTCGTTCGGACCCACCAGCGGCGTCGTCGTCTCGATCCACCCGGACAACGGGTCCGGAGGACCGTCGGACCTCTCCCTCGCCACGGGGGTGCTGAGCGGGAATGAGATGACCTACTACTCCAACGAGTACGTGGCCTTCTCCTCCGTGGCGAGGCTCCAGGCCGGCCACACCTACTGGATCGAGGTCCAGGCCAGAGACGGCATCTACTACGTCTACCCGGTGGAGTATCAGAGGCCCCCCGCGGGAGTCGCCAGCGGCGAGAGCGCCCTCATCTCCACGGACTCGGGCTTCGGCTGGGAGAGGCTGAGCAACCTCACGACGATCCTCTCGTACGAGGTGGCGTCTCCCGAGGTCCCGTCGCCGACCTACAGCACCTCCCAGCTCTCCGGCGAGCTCTCTCAGTACTACGACGCCCCGCTGACGCAGGCCCCCCTCCTCGGGTGGAACGCCTACGTCCGGTCCTCGGAAGTCTCCACCCTCACCTCGGTCTCGGCCTGGTTCGACGGAGCCACCGGGCGCGCCTGGAACGTCTCGGCCTCGATCGTGCCCGTGCTCGCCGAGCAGCTCGGGGTGGGGAGCTCAATCCAGGTGCTTCCGACCTCCGACGACCTCACGACGTGCGCGCAGCTCCAGGGAGCCTTCCTCGGAGCCATCCCGCTCTCGTCGACCCAGTACATCCAGGCGGGAGACCTCTCGGCCCTCGAGGCCTGCGGCTCGGCGGGCCTGCAGGGCCTGTCCCAGGAGTTCGGCCGGATGTACTACCTGACGTCCGCCGACGCCTCCGCGACCGCCCGGGTCGGCGTCGACGCGAACTCCACCGGCCTGGTGTACGGCGTGCGAGGGAACGCCCCGGGAGGGGCGCTCCTGGTCTGGTTCTCCAACCCGACCATTGCGACGGTAGGCATAACCCTCACGGTGAACGAGTCCGGCTCCGCGTTCCAGAGCTGGGATGCCATAGACGCCTCGACGCTCGGAACGGAAGAGCTGAGCGGACCCCTCGTCCGGGCTACCGTCTCGGTACCGCCGATGCAGTGGCTGCCGCTGTACCTCGAACCGGTGAGGGGCGAGCTACTATCGAGCTACTATACCGCCACGTTGCTCCGCGAGTTCACCTACCCTGCGCAGTCCGTCTATTACCTCGAAGGGGCGACGAACCAGACGGTCACGATGGCGGTGCAGTCGACCACCCCCGTGCTGGCGGTGGGGTTCGACGACCGGACCAATCTGACACAGCTCACCTCGGCGGGCGCGCTTCTAGCTACCCCCTCTTCGGCCGGGTGGTACTACGACGATACGACCCATCTGCTCTTGGTGCGCTATGCCTCGCAGGGGGCAGACTCGCTCCGCGTCCTGCAGACCACCCCGACGGTGGCCAGCACGGCCCTGCCCATCAAGACGATTGAGTTCCTAGTGGCCGCGTTCATCATAGTCGACGTCGGTCTTACGTCCTACCTCTTGGTCAGCAGGCAACAGCGGAGAAAGGGGCAGAAGAAGGACGGGGGACCCTAGGGACGGCATGACGGCGGCGCCTGCTGCTCCGGGGCGACGCCCTGGACGGCCTCGCCGAAGTGGCCGGTGGGGTCGCGCGCGTCTTCCTCGATCCTGAGTCGGCTGCACGCCGACGCCGGATCCGATTCCTGCCCCGGTCAGCGGAGCATGATCGAGCACTCCAGCCGAGCCGATCGATTCCCGATATCGTGGATGGTGCCCCATCCAGGGGCTTGATCATCGAACTAGAGCTGCGAGGTAGAACACGGCGCGGTCGGACTCCGGCGCCCCTTCGGACATCGTCTTTCGCCCTGGGTTGGCGAACAGTGCGGCGCGTCTCACGCTACCGCTTCCCTGGCCTACTCCTCCACCCGTTGAACGAACCTGATGATTCTGCCGAGCAGCGAGATGAGGGGTCCCGCCAATTTGGATACCACTCGCTGGGTCGAGAGCATCTCTCGAAGACGTATCGCGTCGACGGGCGTCAGAGCGCGGAGGACGACGCAGAAGACAACGAACGAGATCGCCACGACGAACGCGCCTCCGACGACCTCTATCACGGGGGCAAGGTTCGCGACCAGCAAGCCGGCCGAGACGAGCCCGGAGAGCAACAGGGCGCCATAGAACGGCGCCACGTAGGAGTAGGGCGGCGAGATGCCGAGGTCCGACCTCGCCCTTCGCACGAGCAGGACGTAGGCGGGCATGACGGCGAGATTGCCGGCTAGGACGTACGCCAGGAGGCCGAGCGTTGGCACCGTCGCGATCGCGATCGCCGCCGCGACGACGCTCGTCAAGATTCCCATCAGGCCGGTGTACCTGGAGTCTCCCTGGGACGAGAGCACGTTGCCCGTCCAGCCCATCCCGACCACCAGCGTGCCCAGGGCCATGGCCGTGAGGTATATCCCTCCTCCGCTGTACGCGCTCCCGAAGAACAGGATCATGAATGGCTGCCCGTAGATGATCAGGAAGAGCGCGAACGGGAGAAGTATCATCGTGGAGTACCTTACGGATTGCCTGTACACCGTCCTCAGGATGTCGACCTCCTGCGAGCCCTTTATCCTCGAATAGAT
>JBEKTS010000076.1:0-10068 GCA_049515775.1 Nitrososphaerales archaeon
TACGAGCCCGAGGTCTCGCTCGTGGCGAGGCGGGAGCTCGAGAGGCACATGACCATCCTCACGGGCCGCGAGGTGGTCGGGGGGGACCAGAGGGGAGGGAAGAAGGTGCTGAGCTGGACCGAGCGTCGCACCGGCGCGTCCGGGGAGGTCGAGGCCGAGGGGGTGCTGATCGCCGCCGGGAGGGAGCCGCTCACGAGCCTCCTCCATCCCGAGAGGGCGGGCATAAGGACGGACGCCGCGGGCTGGATCCAGGTCGACGGGCACATGGAGACCAGCCAGCCCGGCGTCTGGGCGTTCGGCGACGCCGACGGCAGGTACCTCTACAAGCACGTCGCGAACTACGAGTCGGAGGTCGTCTACCAGAACGCGGTCCTGAAGACCTCCGTGGAGGTCGAGTACCGCGCCGTCCCGCACGCCGTCTTCACCTATCCGGAGGTCGCAGGAGTCGGGATCACCGAGGCGCAGGCGATCCAGGCCCACGGGGAGGGCGGAGTCGCCATCGGCTTCCAGCGGTACGAGGACACCGCCAAGGGGGAGGCGATGGGGGCCAGTGACTACTTCGTGAAGGGCGTGGTGCACGCCGAGTCGGGGAGGATCCTCGGGGCGCAGATAGTCGGGCCGCACGCCTCGATCCTGATCCAGGAGGTCGTGAACGCGATGAACGGGTCTGAGGGGACCGTCTCCTCCCTGGGGAGCGCCATGCACATCCATCCGGCCCTCAGCGAGGTCGTCCAGCGCGCGTTCCTGTCGCTCTCGTCCCCGCACGAGTACCACCACGCGCTCGTCCACCTCGGGCTCGAGCGGGGAGAGGGCGACCCTCTCGAGGGCTAGGGAGGGGCGCCCGGCCTCCTCACGGTAAGGGCCCATTGACCAGCTAAGGTGCACCTTACTTACTTGGTAGTCCGTGACTACCTGATATATTACGATGACCGCGTGGACCACGAATGGCCGCCATGAGCCTCCAGACCGGACCGATCCAGTTCACGGAGAGGGAGGCCCGCTTCCTCTGCCGCGGCGGCATCGGGAGGCTGGCGACGGTCTCGCCCGAGGGCGAGCCGCACGTCGTCCCCGTAGTCTTCGAGTTCGACGGCAGGACGATCTACTTCAGCGGACCGGACCTCGAGAAGAGCCTCAAGTTCCGCCACCTTGCCCTCGACGGGAGGGTCGCGATCGTGGTCGACGAGGTCGTCTCGGTCAGCCCCTGGCGCGCCCGTGGCGTCGAGGTGCGGGGCGTCGCCGAACTGCACGTCGACGCGACCCGACCCTACGTCAGGATAGTCCCGCTCGCCAAGGCGAGCTGGGGTCTATGATCGAGGCGGCCCGTAGATGCTCCTGGAGCCCTTCCTCTCCTACACCCCCTACCTGGCCCTCCTCGTGAGGCTCTACATGGGTGTCGCCATGACCGTCCACGGCTATCCCAAGATGACCGGCGCGGGCAGGGCCCGGGCCGTCGAGTTCATGAGGTCGGTCGGCGTTCCTGGGACCGCCGCTGTCCTATCCTCCATCCTCGAGTTCATCGGAGGGCTCTTCCTCATCGCCGGGCTCATCGTGCCGGTGGTCGGCCTCTTCTTCGCGCTCCAGTTCGCCTCGATCACGGTCCTGAAGAAGAGGACGATGAAGAGCCCGTTCATCAGCCCGGGAGGGCCGTCCTACGAGATAGACGTCGTCTATCTGGTCTTCTCGATCGTACTGGTCGTGCTGGGTGCCGGAGCGCTCTCCTTCGACTCGGCCCTCGGCCTCTAGGCGGGTCTTCCTCGCCCCGAGGGGCTACGGGTCACGGAAGAGGCAAATCTCGGCCCCGGCGCCGAATACAGTTAAATCCCCTGGGGCTCAACTCGTGGTATGTGCGCAATCTCTGCATCGTAGGCCTCCAGTGGGGGGACGAAGGCAAGGGAAAGATTGTCGATTACTACGCCGACGGATACGCCGCGGTGGTGAGGTTCAACGGAGGGAGCAACGCAGGCCACACGATCGTCATCAACGGGCGCACCTTCGTCTTCCACCTCCTCCCGTCGGGCTCCCTCAAGAGGAAGAGGCTGCTCATAGGGCCGGGGGTGGCGCTGGACCCGGTCACGCTCGACGAGGAGCTGGTGATGCTGACCAAGGAGTCCGGCCGACCCGACCTGATGGTCGACGAGAGGTGCACCCTGGTCACCCCGCTCGAGAAGGCGATGGACTCGTTCATCGAGGGGTTGAGGGGCACCGGCGCGCTCGGGACGACCAAGCGCGGCATCGGGCCCTCGTACGCCATGCGCGCCCTCCGGCTCACGCCGAGGGCGGGGGACCTCGTGACGGGCGGGTTCGACCTGACCTCGGCGGTCGCCTTCTACCGCTCGTTCCTGAAGGAGGTGCCGGACGTCGGCCCCTGGACCGAGCGGTCGAGGCAGGTCCTCTCGGGCATGACGGGGGACGTCGGGGGAGAGGTCATGAAGCTCAACGAGGCGGGCCACTCGGTGATGTTCGAGGGTGCCCAGGGGAGCCTCCTCGATCTGGTCTTCGGGACCTATCCCTACGTGACGGGCTCCCACACCATCGCGAGCTACGTCCCGGCGGGGCTCGGGATCCCCAACGGCTCGCTCGGGGACGTCATGGGCGTCGCCAAGGCCTACACGACCCGGGTGGGCGGGGGGCCGTTCCCGACCGAGATCCAGGACGAGGTCGGAGAGAGGATCCGCAGGGAGGGGAAGGAGTACGGCGCGACCACGGGCCGGCCCCGGAGGGTCGGGTGGCTCGACCTGGTCGGCCTGAAGTACGCCGTCAGGCTCAACGGGGCCTCGGAGCTCGCGCTGACCAAGCTGGACATCCTGACGAGGGTCAAGGAGACGAAGGTCTGCGTCGCCTACTCGATCGACGGCGCCGAGACCGGCGACTTCTCCAGGGCGATACCCCGGCTCTCCGAGGCCAGGCCGATCTACCGGAGCGTGGCGTCACTCTTCGGCCTAGAGCTGAGGGAGAACCACCTTCCGCAGGCGGCGCAGCAGTTCGTCGATCTGCTCGAGGACGAGCTGAGGTTGAAGGTCTCGCTGGTCTCGACGGGCGAGGAGCGGTCCGCGACGATGCAGCGGCGGGCGTGACCGGACCGGCGACGGCGCGCCGGAGGCGCCCGGACGGCGGGGGGTGAACGGTGCTGGGCGCGAGGGGGAGGAGGAAGGAAGGGAGAGAGAAAGAAACTTTCATAACGCCGGAGAACCGGCGTTCTGCTCGATGGCATCCGCACAGGTTACTCTCAAGAAGGGGACCGCGCTGGTCGGTCAGTCGCTCAGACGCGTCGAGGACCCGAAGTTCGTGACGGGTTCGGGCGCATACCTCGACGACCTCCGCTTCCCCAACGTCCTCTACGCGGCGTTCGTGCGGAGCCCTCACGCCCACGCCAGGATCCTCGGCGTGAACGTCGAGCCCGCGCTCTCCGCCCCCGGGGTCGTCGGGGCGCTGACGGGCAAGGACCTCGCCGGGCTGGTCGACGACATGCCCACGGTCGACAAGGCGGGATCGGAGGGAGGCGTCGCCTCGGGCACCGACAAGAAGGCGACCGTCCGGAAGATGCTGGCCGTCGGCGAGGCCAACTTCGCCGGAGAGGCCGTCGCGGTCGTCTTCGCGGAGAGCTACTACCAGGCCGAGGACGCCGCGGAGCTCGTCGAGGTCGAGTACGAGCCCCTCGATGCGATCGTCGACGTCGAAGCGGCGATGAAGCCCGGATCTCCGAGGGTCCACGACGAGCTGCCCGACAACATCGGGTACCACTTCGTCCACACCTTCGGCGACGTCCCCAGGGCCTTCCGAGACGCCGACAGCGTCGTCAAGGTCAAGCTCATCAACCAGCGCGTCCACCCGGTCTCGCTCGAGCCGCGGGGGATCGCCGCGAGCTACGACGGCGGCGCGGACCTGCTGACGGTCTGGCTCTCGACCCAGGACCCGCACACGATGAGGGACTCCCTCGCCGACCTCCTCCGGATAAGCCCGTCGACCGTCCGCCTCATCGCACCGGACGTCGGGGGTGGCTTCGGCGGCAAGTCCGCCCCCTATCAGGAGGACGTCGTCGTCTGCTTCGCCGCGAGGCTCCTCCGGCGTCCCGTCAAGTGGGAGGAGACCCGTCGCGAGCACATGCTCACGATGACCCACGGTCGAGGGCAGCACCAGTGGGCCGAGGTCGCGGTCCGCAAGGACGGGAAGATCCTGGGCTACAAGATCAAGATCGTCCTGGACGGCGGGGCGTACTCGGACGGCGCCACGACGGGCCTCCCGGAGCTGACCGCCAAGATGGGCACCGGCGTCTACGACATACCCGCCTACGAAGCGGACGTCTACTCGGTCTTCACCAACAAGGTCCCGCACGGGGCCTACCGGGGAGCGGGGCGGCCAGAGGCCGCCTACCTCATCGAGCGGACGATCAACGTCCTGGCGTCGCAGCTCAAGCTGGACCCGGTGAAGGTCCGCAGGCTGAACTACATCAGCAAGGACAAGTTCCCGTTCAAGACCCCCGGCGGCTACACCTACGACAGCGCCGACTACGAGGCCAACATGGCCAAGGCCCTCGAGGTGGCCGGGTACGCGAGGCTCGTCGAGGAGCGGAGGGCCGCCAGGGAGGCGGGGCGGCTCGTCGGGATAGGGGTCGTGACCTGGACGGAGATCTGCGGCTTCGGGCCGGGCCTGGCCCAGACCGCATCCCTGAGCGTCGACAAGGGGGGCCGCGTCATGATCACGATGGGAGGGCACCCCCACGGCCAGGGGCACGCCATCTCGATGATCCAGGTAGCGGCCGACGAGCTCGGGGTCGGCGTGGGACGGTTCGCCGTCCGACACGGGGACACGGACATGCTGCCCTGGTCGTCGATGACCGCGGGGAGCCGCTCGGGCGCCCTCACGGGCACGGCGACCCTGCTCTCGGCGAGGAAGGTCCGGGATAAGATGGCCCGCATAGCCGCCCACGCCCTCGGGACGACGGTCGACCGGAGGATGGTCTTCCGGGACGGCAGGATCTACCCGGAGGGCGACGGATCCCGGTCGCTGTCGTTCGAGGAGGTCGCGGACATGGCCTATGACGCCGAGAAGATCCCCGAGGGAATGGAGCCGACCCTCTTCGCCTACAGCGCCTACGCTCCCCCGAACTACACCTTCCCCTTCGGGACGCACATCGCGGTCGTCGAGGTCGACCGGGAGACCGGCGTCGTGAAGCTTCAGAAGTACTTCGGGGTCGACGACTGCGGGAAGCTCCTGAACCCGATGCTCGTGGAGGGGCAGGTCCAGGGAGGGGTCGCCCAGGGGGTCGGCCAGGCTCTCCTCGAGGAGATCGTCTACGACGAGAACGGCCAGCTACTCACCTCGACCCTCGCGGACTACATGATCCCGTCACCCGACACCATGCCCGAGCTGGTCTGGGCGAGGACCGAGACGCCCACCTACGCGAACCCGCTCGGGGTCAAGGGGATCGGGGAGGCCGGGTGCATCGCCGCGACCCCGGCGGTCGTCAACGCGGTCGAGGACGCGCTCTCCGAGTACGGCGTCGTGGTCGAGAAGATGCCGGTCAGGCCGGACTACATCAGGTCGCTGATGGCGGCGGCGTCGGCGGCGAAGAAGAAGCAGCGGTAGCGACGGCGCCGCCGCCGGTCCCCGAGGGGCCGGGCGAGGAGAGCTTCTCCTGCAGCGACCCGATGATCTGCTTCACGTACTTGTCGGCGGCCGAGTCGATGAGCCTCGAGCCGACCGAAGCCATCATCCCGCTGATCTTGGCGTCGGCCGCCCAACTCACGCGGGACCCGCCGCCCGGCACGTCCTCGATTGCGAATGTGCTCTCCAGGTCGACCGAGCTGTTCATCCCGGTCCCCCTCGCCTTGAGCTTCGAGTAGGTCGGCCTCCTGTTGTCCACGAGCGCGAGCTTGACGTCCATCGTCCCCTTGATGAACGACATCCCGACCTTGGCCTTGAGCGTGAAGTTGTTCGCGTCGATGACCTTCACGGACTGGACGTCAGGGAAGATGGACGTGACGCCGTTCGGGTCGGTGACAAAGTCGTATACCCTCTCCTTCGGGGCCGCGACCTCGAACGTCCCTTCGTAGTGCACGCCGTCAGCTCCCCCGCTTCTCCAGGACCTGCCTGTTGACGAGGTTGGCCGGGACGCCCCCGGTCAGGCCGGCCACCAGGTTCTCCGCGGCGAGGACGGCCATGGCGGTCCTGCTCTCGATGGAGCCGCTCGCCAGGTGCGGCGCCAGGATGACGTTCTTCATCCCCAGCAGAGGGTTGTCGGGCTCCACCGGCTCCTTTTCGAAGACGTCGAGCGCGGCCCCGGCGATCGTCCCGGCGCGGAGCGCCTGGATCAGGGCCTTCTCGTCCACGACCCCTCCCCTCGCCGTGTTCACCACGTAGGCCGTCCTCTTCATCATCCCGAACTCCCTCTCCCCTATGCTGTTCCTGGTCTCGGGCGTGAGCGGGACGTGGACCGAGAGGAAGTCCGACTCGCGGACGACCTCGTCCTTCGACCTGAACTCGATTCCCTGCGCGGCCTCCGCATCCGTGTTCCTGAACGCGTCGTAGTAGATGACCCTCATCCCGAACCCCTTGGCACGCTTGGCGACCGCGATCCCGATCCTCCCGAGCCCGTAGATCCCGAGGGTCTTGGCGTATACGTCCCTGCCGACGAGGAGCATGGGGGACCACTTTAGCTTCCAGGAGCCGGCGCGCACGTACCCGTCGGCCTCTACCAGCCTCCTCGCCAGCGCGAGCATCAGCCCGAAGGTCTCGTCGGCGACCGCCTCGGTGAGCACCCCCGGCGTGTGCGTCGCCATGATCCCCCTCCGGGTCGCCGCCTCCAGGTCGATGTGGTCGAACCCGACCGACATGCTCGCGACGACCTTGAGGTTCTTGGCGGCCGCGATGAGCTCCGCGTCTATCCGCTCCGTTATGTTGCAGTAGAGCCCGTCGACCTCGGCGACCTCCCTGAGGAGGACGTCCCTGGCGGGCGTACCGTAGCGGTCGTTCACCTTGACATCGGCCACCCTCCTGACTATCTCGAGCGCCTCTTCGGGGACCTCGTTGCTGGTCACGTAGACACGTAGGGTCATCTTGGGATTCCCCTGGTTCAGGGTCGACCAGTATTTATCTGTCTGACCCGCGCGACCCCCGCTCGGCTATCCGAGCCTCTCGACGTCCTCGTCGGCGTCGATGCGGACGGACCTGCCCTCGCGGCGCCTGGGGAGCTTCACCGTGACGATCCCGTTCCTGAACCTGGCGGTCGCCTTGTCCGGGTCGACCCTCACCGGGAGCAGGACCTTCCTCGAGTACCTGGCGAACTCCTCCCCCTCGCCGCCACCGCTCGAGACCCGGAAGCGCACGGGCCTGGTCATCTCTGCGTCGAGGCTTATCGCGTCCTCGGTGCAGGTGATCGAGACCTCGTCCCTCCCGACGCCCGGAAGGTCGAAGGTCGCGGTCACGAGGTCGTCGGTGACCTCCAGGTTGAAGAGCGGCCTGAGGCTCTTCGAGGCTACGTCGAAGAGCGACCCCTCGATCATCCTGAACGCCTCCGTGAAGAGGCTGTCGATGCCCGACCCGAACCCGCCCCCCGCCTCCCCATCGTCATCGCTCGACAATCTTGAACTCCACCACTCTCACCATCTATCTATACGCCGTGGGCTGCTGGCCGCCCGGCTGGGAGGCCTGCTGCGTCTGCTGCATGAGCTCCCTCGACCTGAGCCTTATCTCCTCCGACTCCTTCATGAGCGCCTGGGTGTCCAGCTGCAGCGAGAGGACCTTCCCGAGGACGTCGATGGCCGAGACGGCTGCGGCCGGGTCCGGGAACTGGGAGAGCGACTCGGCGAGCAGAGTCACGCTGTTCTGGCCGATGGCGTTGCAGTGCTTCACCAGGCTGGCGTAGAACCCCGTTATGATGCCGTCCTCGAAGGAGGCCGCCCCGGACGACTTTAGCACGGCGAGGGCCGCCTCGGAGTTGCCGACCCCGACGACCGTGGGTTTGCCCTCCCCCTGGGACTCGTCCCGGGACTTGGACGGCGCGCCGGTGACCCCGATGACCAGCTCGGCCCTGAGCGACCTCGCCCACGAGGCGAGCGCCTTGGCCACCTCCGCCGATGCGAACGGCGGCAGAGGGATCTCGGAGAGGACTACGAGAAGGTCGTCCTTGCCGAAGATGTGGATCGGGTAGGTGGCGGCAGAGTCGTGGACGAGCATCACCTGCGGGAGGAGCTCCGAGTCGACGAAACCGCGCCTGACCATCTTCAGCTCCTCGATGAGGTAGGAGCAGGCGATCGTGCCGACCAGCCCCGCCTCGGGGACGCCGACTACGATGCGCGGCTTGCTGACGTGCGGTCCGGAGTCCCTGATCTCGACGCCTGGATGAGCCTCGGACATGGCATCTTCTCGTCACGATTGGAGCGGGTCCGATTAATCCTTTTGCCTGTCCTTGAATACCCAGCTGAGGTCGGGGATGTCCTTCCTCTTGGTCACCTTCTCGCTCAGCGAGTGGGCGATCAGGGGCAGCGCGATCGTCGCGTCGCAGTAGACCACCGACCTCGTCGAGTCGGGCGCTATCTTGCCCCAGCTTATCGCCTCCTCGAGGGTGCAGCCCGAGAGCCCGCCCCACTGGGGGCTGTCGGTCGTGATCTGTATCGCGTACTCGTGAGGAGTGGACTCCTCGCCTCCCTTGGAGAGCGACTTGATTATCGTGGCCAGCTGGATGGTGTCCTTCGGGACCCCGCCTCCCACGTAGACGACCGAGGTGCGCTTCGTCCTGTCCGCGATCTGGCCCAGCTCCTCCATGTCCTGGGTCTGGTCCAGCCTGACGAGCTTGCCCTCCTCCCTCTTGAGGAGGCTCAGGGCGACCCCGTATCCGGAGTCGATGAGCCCCGGGGAGTAGACCGGGACGCCGTACTTCCACGCGGTCGCCGTTATGGACTTCACCCCCTTCTTCCACTGGTACTCCCCGAACCGGTTCAGGAACTCCCTCGTCGAGTAGGAGCGACCGGTGTCCAGGGTCGAGGCGAACTTGCGGATCAGCCCCTCGAGCTCCCTGTACTCGTACTCGTCGGCGTAGATGTCGTAGAACCTGTCGATCTTCGCCTCCAGGAGCTCCTCGTCGTTGGCCAGCCAGGTCCCCTGATAGTAGCTGTACCCCATCGCCTCGAGTATGTCCTCGGAGATGTTCGCGCCCGTGCTGACCAGGACGTCGATGTACCTGTTCTCGATGAGCCACCTGACCAGCTTCCACTGCCCCGTCGTGGACATGGAACCCGAGTACCCCATGAAGATCGTGAGCCCCTTCTGCTGGGTCATCTCCGCCCAGATCCTGGCCGCCTCGCCGAGCCTCTTGCCCTGGAAACCCGTCTGGGCCATCTCGTCGAGCAGCTGCGATATGGACTTCTTTCCGACCTCGATCGATTTCTCGGGCGCGGTGAGATACCTCTTCCGGTCTTGCATGACCGACCGTCGCGCAGGCCGATATTAATCGTTCTGCCGGCTAGAAGCGGGGGCCCGGCTGGAGGGGCTCGCCGCCAGCCGTCCGGCTCCTCTCCGGGCTCACCTTACCGTGACCGACTTGGCGAGGTTCCGCGGGTAGTCCGGGTCGTTCTTCCTCTCGGTCGCCATGTAGTAGGCCAGCAGCTGGAGCGGGATGGCCTCGAGCACGGGCCCTATCGACTCGTTCGCCTTGGGTATCGGGATGAGGTGCCTGAAGACCGGGTGCTGCGCGTCGGAGACCGCGATTATCTCGGCCCCCCTCGCCTGGAGCTCGAGGGCGTTCGAGATGGTGCTGTTGAACCCCTCGCCCGACGGGGCTATGACCACGACGGGAGTCCCCCTCTCGATCAGCGCCAGCGTCCCGTGCTTCAGCTCCGAGGCCGGCATCCCCTCGGCGTGCAGGTAGGAGAGCTCCTTGAGCTTCAGCGCTCCCTCCTGGGCGACCGGGTAGTGGTGACCGCGGGCGATGAAGTAAAAGTCGTGCCTGTCGCTGAAGAGCTTCGCGATCCCCCTCACGGCCTCCTCGGAACCGAGCGCGCTCCGCACCATCGACCCTATCTTCCGCGGGTCGCCCAGGGTGTCCCGGCCGATGAGCGCGTCGGCTATCAC
>JBEKTS010000077.1:0-10056 GCA_049515775.1 Nitrososphaerales archaeon
GGGCGTCCCCCTGATGTGGACCGCCATGATCGCCTTGGTCCTGTTGGTTATCCTCCTCTCGACGTCGGCCGGGTCCAGGGTGAGGCTGTCGTCGACGTCGGCGAGCACCGGCGTCGCGCCCGCCGCGACGACCGCGTCGGGGCAGGCGACCCAGGCGTAGGTCGGGATGATGACCTCGTCGCCCTTCCCGATCCCCATCGCCACGAGCGCCGTGTGCAGCGCCGCGGTCCCGGAGGTCACGCCCAGGGCGTACTTCCTCCCGATGTAGGCCTTGAGCTCGTCCTCGAACTGGCCCGTGATGTTCAGGAAGTTGGGGCCGTAGAAGCGGTACATCGACTTGGCCTTGAGCACGGCCGTGACCGCGTCGATCTCCTCCTGCCCGATGTGCCCCGCTCCGGGGTGCATTATGGGGAGAGGTCCTTCCCTTACGGGCTTTCCGCCGTTCACTGCCAGTGAAGACTTGTTGGCCAAGTGGATGATACGGGCCGACTGGACTAGGCCCGACCATAAAACTCTTGTCGAGCTGGGCCGCGGCGCCTCCTCCTCCCGGCGCCGTCCGGGCCGCGCCGCTACTTGAGCGAGAGGTGGGTCTTCCCGACCGGCATGTCCTTGTAGTCGGGGTGGAACTCGACCGAGAGGTTCCTGGAGCTGGGGTCGGCGCTGATTATCCAGAGGAAGCTCATGCCCACGCCGGGCGTCGCCACGTTGGGGTGGTACCCGCGCTCGAAGGTGACCGCGTCTCCGTCCCTGACGACGAAGGCGCGCTCCTCCCCAGCGGCGCCCACGACCTGCACCCCGAACCGCTTCCCCATCCCGAAGAAGATGTAGACCTCCGGCTTGCCGTCGTGCCTGTGCGGCGGGAAGCTCGTCCAGTTGCCCTCCTCTCCCTCGACGAACCCCGCGATGAACCTCTCGGCCGGGTCCCTCTCCCCGATGGTCGTGATCACGCGCCTGGTGTAGGGCCCGGTCCCGGACTCGATGACCTTGGTCCTGGCGAACCTCTTGGCGTAGGCGGGGTGGCGCTTGCCGGCCGGCGCCTGGGCCCATATCAGGTCAGCCGGCTCCTCGGCCATGACCGAGAACTCGGTCTGGACCGGGAGGTAGCACGTGTCCTTCTCGCCGAGGAAGACCGAGCTCCTGGCCCCGGCGACCCTGACCTTCACCCGGCCGCTCAGCGGGATCAGCAGCGACTCGGTCTGGCCTGTCTCCAGACCCTTGATCTCGGTCGTCTTCCGCATCCTCTCGAGCCTCACCGTGAGCTCGGGGATCGAGCAGAGGACCTCGAACTCGTCGATCCTGCCTTCGCTCCTGTGCATCGAGATAGGGTCTCGTTTGCTCATTGGGCTGCCCGCGGGGCGGGGGTTCTCGATTTATCTGTTTGTCCGCGCCCTCCGGCCGCCTCCCGCGGCCCCAGGTCGAACGAGAGCCCCCTCTCCTTCAGGAACTTCTCGAGCTCCGCCGGCCGCGGCATCGACTCGGAGCAGGCGTGGCCGGTCACGACCATCGCGCCGACCGCGTTGCCGAGCCTCGCGGCGACGGCGGGGTCCCAGCCCTTCAGGTACCCGAACATGAACCCCGAGAGGAACCCGTCGCCTCCCCCCAGCCCCTTCACCACGCTCACGGGTATCCCCGGAACCTCGGTCCTCTTGCCCCCTCCGCCCGCCCCCCCGTCGATCACCGTGACGCCCTCCCCGCCGTGGGTCACCACCAGGACCTTCCCCTCGTGGCCGGGGATCGAGCCGACGGCCTCCTCGAGCCCCTCCGCGCCGGTCGCCGCCAGGTACTCCCCCTCGTTCCCGATCACGACCGAGGACTCGGCGAGGACCGACCTGTAGCGGGATGTCCTCACAGCCCGGGATGCTCTCCACAGCGAGGGCCTCCAGTCGAGGTTGAAGACGACGGCCTTGCCGAGCCTCCGCCCCAGCCGGGCGGCGTAGAGGGTCGTCCCGTAGGACGGCTCCCTGGAGAGCCCGGTCCCCGTGACTATCACCGAGCGGGTCTCCTCGATCATCCTCCTGTCGACGTCCGACCGCTTGATGTGGAGGTCGGCGACGTTCTCTCGGTAGAAGATGAACATCGAGTCCTTGCCTGGGTAGATCTCCGCGAAGACGATGCCCGTCTTCCCCTCCTTCTCCTGCCTGACGTACCTGGTCTCGACCCCCTCCGACCTGAGGAACCCGATGACGTAGTCGCCCAGGACGTCCTGGGAGACCCTCGAGACGAGCGCGCACCTGAGCCCGAGCCTGGACGCGCCGACCATCACGTTCGCCGAGGTCCCGCCGACGTACTTGGCGAACCTCTTGATCTCGCTGAAGGGCACCCCGTAGTCGAGCGAGTATAGGTCGACCCCGACGCGGCCCAGGGCGACGATGTCGTACACGCCGCTCACCGGTTGTAGGGGGACGGGATGTCCCAGAAGCCGTATGACTTGGTCCCGCTCCTGGGGAACTCGCGCTCGACCGCCACCTCGACGACCACGGGGACCTCCATGCCCATGGCGGTCTCCAGGGCAGAACCGAGGCCGGCCGGGTCCCGGGCGAGCAGGTGCTCCGCCCCGTAGGCGCGCGTGAGCTTCTCAAAGTCGATCGAGTACTCCGACCCGTCGGCCTTGGAGAACTCGGTCGCGATCAGCCTCTTCCTGAACGAGCGCACCTGGAGGTCCCTTATCGAGACCCACCCCCTGTTGTTGAGGACCACGACGACGAGCGGCATCTGCAGCTGGACGGCGGTCGAGAGCTCGACGTTGTTCATCATGAACGAGCCGTCTCCCTCCACGGCCACGACCGGCGCGTCCGGCCTGGCGAGCTTCGCCCCTATGGCGGCGGGCAGGGCGAACCCCATCGTCGAGAAGCCGCCGGAGCTGATGAAGGTCCCCGGGCGGTAGGCGACCCACTGCTGCGACAGGATCTCCTGGGGGAGCCCCGCGCTCAGCGTGATTATCGTCTCCCTCGGGAGCCTCTCCCTCATGATGCGGACCACGTTGGGGATGCCCATGGGCACCTCCTCCCGCATCGCCCTGAGCTCCTCCGCCCACCCGGCCCTGAGCTCCTTGAGGCGGCCGAACCAGGGCGAGTCCCGGTAGCTCCCCCTCTGGCCGAGCGTCCTCGCCGCAGAGAGCAGGTCCTCCATGGCCGCCCGCGCGTCGGCGACCATCCCCACGGCGGTGGGGTAGTTCTTGCCTATCTCGTGGGGGTCGATGTCCACGTGAATGAGCTTCGTCGGCGGTATGTTGAACGTCACCCCGGGCACGTAGGAGCTGGTCGTCTCGTCGCTGAAGGTCGTCCCTACGGCGAGCAGGACGTCGGCGCTCTTGGTTATCTCGTTCGAGACCGCGGTTCCGACGTTCCCCGGATGGAACGCGTAGAGCTCGTGGTCCTCGGGGAACCCTCCCTTGGAGTCCCCCCTGAAGGTGCAGACGACGGGCGCGCCCAGGAACTCGGCGAGGGCGACGAGCGCCTCGGTGGCGCCGGACATCACGACGCCGCCGCCGATGAGGATGACCGGCCTCTGGGCCGAGAGGAGCAGCTCGGCGGCAGCCCGCACCGACCCGGCGTCCGGCCTCACCCTGCCTCCGGTCGTCCCCATGGAGAACTCCGGCAGGGCGAGCTCGGTCCTCTGGACCTGGATGTCCATGGGCAGGTCGATGAGCACGGGCCCGGGCCGCCCCACCAGCGCCGTCCTGAGGGCGTTCGCCATGACCTTGGGGAGCTGCTCGCCCGTCGTCACCTGCCAGGACCCCTTGGTCAGGTGGTCCATGGAGTTCCAGTAGTCGACCCAGTGCTGCCTGTCTATCTCCTGGAATATCCCCATGCCGAAGAGGTAGGTCTGGATCTGCCCGGTGATCGCCACGAAGGTGGACGAGTCGACGTAGGCCGTCGCCAGCGCCGTCGCCAGGTTCGTGGCCCCGGGGCCCACCGAGGTGGTCACGGCAGCGGGGACCCGCCTGTTCGCCCGGAAGTACCCGTCGGCCATGTGGCCGCCCCACTGCTCGTGCTTCATCTGCACCACGTTCACCTCCGGGGCCAGGTCCCTGGCCGCGTCGAAGATCGAGACGTTGCCGTGCCCCGGTATCCCGAAGATGTACTTCACTCCGGCCTTCTTCAGGGACTCGACGACGTATTGCGCTCCCGTCCGGCTCTCGGACGCCATTTCGATTAATCGCCCCCGGCGACGTCCCTGAGGGTATTTTAGTCGTTGGCGCGGGGAGGCCGGGCGACCATCCTCTCCCAGCGGCCGAGGCTGGACTCCGCCTCGTCCGCGCTCAGGCCGTCGTGGACGATGGCGTGGACCGCCAGCGCGACCGGGAGGGGGTCGTCCTCGGGGGGATAGAGCACGTTCCTCCCCAGGAGCACGCCCCTGACGTTCGGCCCCGCCTTCATCGCGCCCGCGACCTCGCGGAGGAGCTGGGCCGTGTCGTTCGAGGCCTCCCCGCCGAGTATCAGGATCGGGAGGGTCGTGGCCGCCGCGACCTCGTCGAACCTCTCCGTGTACGGGAGCTTGAGCCAGATGCGCGTCGAGGAGCTGCCCAGCGCCGAGGCGGCCCCCACGAGCCTGATCAGCTTCTGGGGGTCCGGATCGACCTTCCTCCTCCGGTCCTGGACGACGACCGGGAGCGGCTCGACGAAGACCGGGAGGCTCTGCCTGTTGCACTCGGCGACGGTCTGGACGCAGTAGGCGAGCGTCTCGGCCGAGTCCCTGTCGGCGAGGTCGATCCTCAGGAGGAACTTGGCGCCGTCGAGGTTCATCGAGACTATCCCGTCGACGTCGTAGCCCGTCGGCTGGTCGTCGAGCTCGAAGGCCGACCCTGAGAGCCCGCCCCTGTTCACCGACCCGATCACGACCTTCTTGTTGAGGAAGTGGGCGGGGGCGGCCCGGGCCGAGACGTGCGATATCATCAGCAGCTCGTCTATGATGTCGGCGGTCCCGAGCAGGCCGTCGAAGGGCGAGTCCGCCAGGACCCTCACGATCCTTGAGAGGAGCTCGTGCCTGCGCCCCATCCTCAGAGGGTCGTCCCTTATGGTGATGGTCATGCGCCCGGGGTGGTCGGCCGCCAGGAGGACCAGCTTCCCGTCACCCGTGAGCGCGTCCCTCCTGATCCTCCGCCGTGCCTCGCGCTTGGGGACGTCGGGGTCGTCGACCCTGATGTCCGTTATCTTGTTGTAGACCCTCGCCGGGAGGGTCTCGAACGGGTCGAACCTTGGGCGCGCCATCGGGGACCGCCCCCCTACCCGGAGAGATTAGTACTTAGCGGGGTATGCGGTGGGAGCGGGTCGCGGGGCCGCGACCCCTCCTCCCTCCCGTCTTTCTCTCTCTCTCTCTCTCTCTCGCCGCTCCGGGGAGGCGGGCCGGCCGGGCGCGGCGCAGACTTATCTACCCTGGTCGGACGATTTCCTCCCCGATGCCGCTCCCAATCATCAGGAAGGGTTCGATAGGGTTCAACGCCTGCCCGGACATGGTCGAGGCCAACAGGATGCTGGAGGAGTGTCGGCTCGCCGAGAAGGCCGGGTTCGAGGCGATCTGGGTCAGCGACCACTTCCATCCCTGGTTCCACACCGGTGCGACCGAGTACAACACCTGGGTCTGGATGGCGGCCGCGATGCAGCAGGTCAAGCTGCCCTTCGGGACCTCGGTGACCGCGCCGACGCTGAGGTACCACCCCGCGATCACCGCCCAGGCCTTCGCCACGATGGAGGCGCTCTTCGGGCACCGCGTCCTGCTGGGCGTCGGCACGGGCGAGGCGATGAACGAGGTCCCGCTGGGGTTCCGGTGGCCCAAGTACGCCGAGCGGCGCGACCGGCTGATCGAGTCGATCAGGATGATGAGGGCGCTCTGGAAGGGCGACTTTGTGAACTTCGAGGGCGAGCACTACCACCTCAAGGGCGCCAACCTCTACATGAAGGCCAACGTCCCCATAATCATGTCCGCGCTCGGGCCGAAGATGTCGCGGATCGTGGGGAGGTACGGCGACGGCGTGATAACCGCGGCCAAGACGCCCGAGTACATCAACGAGGTGATCTTCCCGAACGTCAAGGAGGGGGCGAGGGAGGCGGGCAAGTCCTTCGACGACATGCTCAAGGTCGTCGAGATAGACATGGCCTACGACAAGGACTACGACACGGCCATCAAGTCGGTCAGGAAGTGGGCCGCCACCCTGATGACCGAGATGTTCACGACCGACATCTCGGACCCACGGGAGATCGAGAAGCGGGGCCAGGAGATCACCGACGCGCAGCTCGCCGAGGTCTTCCCCGTCGCCACCGACGAGCACGAGTTCATCAAGCGGATAGAGCGCTACTTCGGATGCGGCTTCGACCACGTCTACGTCCAGCTGAACAGCTTCGACGACGACAAGGCGATCGATCTCTTCGCCAAGAAGGTCCTCCCGTACTTCAGGGACCAGAAGCGGTAGGGGGAGGATCGACGGCCAAGGCCGCCGGGCTCCCTCCCTCCCTCCCTACCTACCCATGCCGCCGCCCTAGATCGCGGGCTTTCGCCTGACGATGATCAGGCTCGCCGAGGCGATCCCCAGAGCCAGCGCTCCGACGACCGTGAGGAGCACGGTGCTGTAGCTGGTCGCCGCGGGCACGGTCGCCGCCGTCCCCGAGGACTGGGGCTGGTCGACCACGACGACGGTCGAGGTCCGGACGACCGTCGAGGCCGCCGCGGTCGCGGCGCTCTCGGTGGTCGCCGCCTGCTCAGAGGCTACGGTCGCTGGGACCGAGGCGGGCCCGCTCGAGGCCGCCGCTCCGGCGCTCCCGGAGGAGACCGACTCGAAGCCGCCGGGGGTCGCCCAGTAGTCCGCCTGCTGCACCTGAAGGACGATCGACGCGCTCGTCTGCGGCGGGACCATCAGCGCCGACCCGGCCATGCCGACCTCCGAGGGCTCCCAGTAGAGGCTGACGTTCACCTTCTGGCCGCCGACGGTCACCGTCGTCGAGCCCGGAGAGGCGGGCACGTTCACCGGGACCCAGTTCCAGGCGGAGACCTCCACGGGCACCGCCGGGACGATCAGGGTCGCGATCCCGTCGCTCCCGACGGTTCCCGACATGTTGACCACGCTCGACCCGGCCGACGAGAGGCCGACGTAGCCGCCGTAGTACTCCCCGCCGAGGACAGAGGCGTAGACGCTCGCACCCGCGGCCGCCGTGCCGTTGGCGTAGGTCACGTGCAGGGTGACCGTGGTCGTCTTGAGGTCCTGCACCGGCGTCGTGGCGATGTCGATGGTCGTCGGGCCGGAGACCTTCTGCGCAGAGAAGCCGTACTCAGACTCCGGATAGCCCGGGAGGCACGGTGCCACGATCATCGTGCTCGCGTTGCCGCCCCCCGAGGAGGCCGGCGAGGAAGAGGCGCCTACGGCCACCCCAGGCGCTGTCTCGCTCGAGGTGCCCGTGGCGTAGACCGGCTCGGGCGCTATGCACGTCCCCGAGTACTGCGAGTCCGCGCTCACCGTGAAGATGTAGCTCGCGGACGGCAGCTCGAACGCAGCGGCGGGGTAGGGGGTCGAGTACGATATGACGGCGTACCCCGTGGAGTTGTACGCGGTCACGGTGTACGTCCCCGTGAAGGTGGCGTTGGTCGTCGTGATCACGACCTGGACGTCGTTGTAGGTCGCCGGGGCGACGGCCGCTGCCCTGCCCGGCGGCGCGCCCATCAGGAGCACCGCGACGAGGGCTAGCCCCACCACCAGTGCCGCCGTCGTCCGCCTCATGCTGGACCTTCCGTGCTGATTCATCGTTCTCGTTGTTGTCATCATCTTGCTCATCGCTGCCAGACCTATGGGGGGCGGGCTCCTTAATGCTGAGCTAGAGAACGGCCGTTCTACTTCGCAGAACGGGCGATACCGCCGTCCGGTCCGGCGGTCCCCGCAGAACTTGGCGTCTCCGTCCTCTATGTTGCAATAATCGGGGGTTATTTCAGAGAATGCACAATTGGCGGTAGGATTATATAACGCCGGTCATACTGTGCCGCCTTGATGCTTGTAGCATCCGAGAGGAGGACGGGAATTGGTAGGACGGTTATAGTAGCTATTGTCGTTGTGGTACTGATAGTCGCTGCCGCGGGGGCGATCTACGCCTTCAGCAGCAACAAGAGCACCTCCACAACCACGTCGAGCTCTTCGAGCGGGTCGAACACCTCTACCTCCTCCGCGACCGGCGGGACGATCAGCACCCTCACGATCGACGACGAGACCTGGCCGAACGGTAACCTCAACCAGCTCTACTCGATAGGTGCCATCCCGTACCCGAACTGGCAGGACTACACTGTCTACCAGTCTCTCGTGACGGCCAACGGGAACATCATCTACTCTAACGGCACGCTCAAGCTGCTCCCGATGCTCGCGTCGAGCTGGAACTCCTCCGCGAGCGGCGACCAGTGGACGTTCATGCTCCAGAAGGGCGTGACCTTCTCCAACGGGGACCCCTTCAACGCCTACCAGGTCTGGGGAGAGCTCTACGGTGACTACTACCTCTCCGGGAACAGCTCCGGATGGGCCGTGGGCTACTCCGTCTTCAACATGAACGACAGCAACTTCGGGCCGAGCACCATCGCCCTCATGACCCAGAGCGGGCTCGTCAACCCCAACGCACAGCTGATGAGCATCATGACGAACAAGAGCTGGCCCATCTTCGTGGTGAACCAGAACGAGATCGGGTTCAACCTCGTCGGGCCGTTCCCGTACTTCCCCCAGATGTGGGTGCAGTTCACCGGCCTGATGTTCGACACCCAGTACGTGCTTAACAACGGGGGCTTCGGTACGCCGGTCGCCTTCAACCCGGCCTTCAACTCGGTGCCGATCCCGGGGACCGGGCCGTACACGGTCACCGGCGTGTCCATGAACTCGTACGTGCAGTTCACCCAGAACCCGACCTACTGGGCGAAAGACTGGTCGGCGGCGCAGATAGCCGCTAACCCGTACATGGACCCAGGGCACGTCAAGAACGTGGTGATCACGGTCAAGGGCGACGACATATCGAGGTACACCGACCTCACCACGGGCGGAGCCTACATCGCGCCCATACTCCAGGCTGACTGGTCGAACATCGTGAACAACGCCAAGTTCTCGTACTTCACCCAGCCGAGCGACGCCGCGAACATCGTCGGCATCGCCCTGAACACGCTGCGGTACCCGACGAACAACACCGACTTCCGCCAGGCGATAGCGGCCGCGATCAACTACACGGCGGTCTCGGACGAGGCCTTCTTGGGCACCGAGGGCGGCGGCCTCACCCCGATGATGGGGCCCGGCTATCCGGCCTACCCGCAGCTGTACGACCTGGGGAACATACCCCCATACTCGTACAACGTGAGTCTCGCCAAGGCTGACATTGCGGCCAGCGGCGTGAACACGGCGACGCTCCAGCCCCTGGAGTTCCGCGTCATCCAGGGATGCGGCACCTGCCTCACCACGGCCCAGGTCGTCCAGAACGACCTCGCTGCGGTCGGGATCCCCGTCAACGTCGAGGTGACGCCTTCGTCGCAATACGCTCCTCCGCTCGTGGCAGGGGCAGGGACGTACCCGCAGGAGGTGAACGAGTCCCAGACTATCGCACAGATAACTTGGTTCGGGACGGGCACCTTCGCACCGGACGAGCCGACCCCGGCTGACTCGTGGCTGACGTGGGTGAGCGACCTGACTTCGGCGAACAACTTCGCCATCTACTCCAACCCGACGGTCCAGATCTGCGTCAACGACCTCACCAACGGGACGCCAGAGGCGGCCCTGGTCACGGCCTGCACAGCAGCGCAGGCTCAGGTCTCCCACGACGCGCCGTACATCTGGTTGGGCAGCGTGAAGCTGTTCTTCGGCGGCGGCTCGATAGTCTACAACAACCAGGTCGTGAAGAGCTTCCTGGGTGACCCGGTCTTCAGCGGGCAGTCCGACGCCGCCATCTTCAACACGGTCCAGTTCGTGAACGGACAGTAGGCGAGGCGACCCCTTCCCTCGGGAAGGGGCCCCATCCGTTCTCCCAAGTCGGCCCTGAACGGGCCTCATTTCCTTTCTACTCGGAGGCGGTGCTCGTCGCTCCGACCGCCCGTCTCCCCCTATCCGGCCCA
>JBEKTS010000078.1:0-10035 GCA_049515775.1 Nitrososphaerales archaeon
CCCTTCGCTGCCGGGCCACGGGTTCTCAGGGAAGCCGACCAAGACCGGCTGGGACCCCATCCGCATCGCGCGCGCCTGGATCGTGCTGATGAAGCGCCTCGGATACGCGCGGTTCGTCGCCCAGGGCGGCGACTGGGGAAACGCCGTCACGGAGCAGATGGCCCTGCAGAAGCCTCCAGAGCTCATCGGCATCCACACCAACATGGCGGCGACCGTCCCTGCAGACGTCGCGCGGGCCCTCAGATTCGGCGAACCGGCGCCGTCCGGCCTCTCGGCCGAGGAGAGGGGCGCGTGGGACCAGCTGGACTCCTTCTACAAGCACGGCGTGGGCTACGCCACGGAGATGGCGAACCGTCCGCAGACGCTCTACGGCATCGCCGATTCACCGGTCGGCCTGGCCGGCTGGATGCTCGACCACGACGCGGCGAGCCTGGCGCTCATCGCGCGGGTCTTCGACGGCCTATCCGAGGGCCTGACGCGGGACGACATCCTCGAGAACGCCACGCTGTACTGGCTGACCGGCACGGCGGTCTCCTCGGCCCGCCTCTATTGGGAGAGCAAGCTGGACTTCTTCGCCCCGAAGGGCGTCCCCGTCCCGACCGCCGTCAGCGTCTTCCCCGATGAGATCTACGCGGCCCCGAAGAGCTGGACGCAGAAGGCCTATCCCAAGCTCATCTACTATCACCGATTGGAGAAGGGCGGCCACTTTGCGGCGTGGGAGCAGCCCAAGCTCTTCTCCGAGGAGCTGAGGGCGGCGTTCGGGTCGCTTCGCTGATGGGAGATCTTGGCGATGACAAACCAGTCGTTCGGACCGTTGAAGCAGGTCGACGCCGGCGCCCTGAGCGTCGGGTACGCAGAAGCCGGTCCCCCCGACGGCCCTGCGGTGATCCTGCTGCAAGGCTGGCCCTACGACATCTTCAGCTACGTCGACGTCTCACCCATACTGGCCGCATCGGGCTACAGGGTGATCGTGCCCTACTGTCGCGGCTTCGGCACCACGCGCTTCCTCTCCTCCGCGACCCCCCGCAACGCCCAGCAGTCGGCCCAAGCCCGCGATACCATCGCCCTCATGGACGCGTTGAAGATCGAACGGGCGACCATCGCCGGCTTTGACTGGGGAGGGCGGACGGCCTGCGCCGCCGCGGCGCTCTGGCCTGAGCGGTTCAGGGCTCTCGTCTCCGTGAGCGGCTACCTGATCGTCAACCGCAAGGCGAACCTGCAACCGCTGCCGCCGAAGGCCGAGCTGGACTGGTGGTACCAGTACTACTTCGCCACCGAGCGGGGCAGGCTCGGCTACGGCCAGAACCGTCGGGAGTTCAACAAGCTCATCTGGAAGATCGCCTCGCCGAAGTGGGCCTTCGACGACGCCACGTTCGACCGCACCGCGGCGTCCTTCGACAACCCGGACCACGTCGACATCGTCATCCACAGCTACCGCTGGCGGCTGAGCCTGGCCGACGGCGAGCGGCAGTACGACGAGCTGGAACGGAGATTGGCCGAGGGTCCGGCGATCACCGTACCGACCATCACCCTCGAGGGCGACGCCAACGGCGCGCCGCACTCGGACCCGGGGGCCTATGCCAATAAGTTCTCGGGCAGATATGAGCACCGGACCGTGAGCGGCGGCGTCGGGCACAACCTGCCCCAGGAATCCCCGCAGGCCTTCGCCGAGGCCGTCCTCGACGCCGACCGGCCTTGAGCGCCGCCGGCCCCGGGCCCGCTCCCTCCGACGAAGGGGGCATGCCCGAGCTCGCAGGCGCGATCGGCTGGCTCAACTCGCATCCCGTGCAGAGCGGGTCGCTGCGCGGGAAGGTCGTGCTCGTCGACATCCGGACCTGCTCCTGCATCAACAGCCTGCGACAGCTCCCGTACGCGAAGGGCTGGGCGGCGAGATACAGGGATGCGGGGCTGGTCGTCATCGGGGTGCACTCGCCGGAGTTCGACTTTGAAAGGGAGCGGGGCAACGTCGAGGCGGCGGTGCGCGACCTGAAGGTCGCCTATCCGGTCGCCATCGACAGCCACCACGAGATCTGGCGGGCGTTCGAGAACGAACACTGGCCGGCCGACTACTACATCGACGGAAGAGGGCGGATCCGCCATCATCACTTGAGAGGGAGACTATGAGGAGTGCGAGCGCATCATACGGGAACTGCTGAAGGAAAACGGGGCGGTGGGCTTGGACGGCGGCCCGGGAGCCGCGCCCGGTGAGGGAGTCGAGGCCGCGCCCGGCCGAGACGTGCGCTCCCCGGAGACGTGGGTCGGATACCGACGGGCGGAGCGCCTGGCTCTGCCCGAGAGGCTCGCCCCGGACTCACCGAAGGACTATCGCCCGCCCGGCCGGCCGGCGCTGAACCGGTGGGGGTTGGGCGGATCGTGGAACGTCGGCGGCGAGAGCGCAGAGCTCCTGGGGGACACCGGCAAGATCGTGTACAGGTTCCACAGCCGCGACCTGCACATGGTGTTGGGTCCGGCGAGGACGGGCGGCCCGGTCCGCTTCAGGGTCAGCTTGGACGGCATGGCACCCAGGAACAACCGCGGAACCGACTCGGCCTCGGACGGGACCGGCGAGATCGGAGAGCCCCGCCTCTACCAGCTGATACGGCGAGAGGGCCGGGTGACGGACAGGACCTTTGAGATCGAATTCCTCGATACCGGCGTCGAGGCCTTCTCGTTCACGTTCGGGTAGCGAGCGCCCGAGTCGAGCCGGAACGACCCGACGGCAAACCTATCCGGGGCAGCCGGCTCCGGACGCTGCGACCGGCCGCGGGACGTTCTTCGCGTCGGCAGCCAAGGCTGCTGCGACCGGACCGAACGACGGACCCCCCTCCTTGAGGCCGGGAAGAGGCCCGGCCGTCCCACATCCGAGACGTCCCCTCGACGGTTCCCAGGGGGCGCGATCCTGCGGAGACACGCGGACACGGACACGCAGGGAGTCGAGGGCCGGCCGATGTTGGATTCCGGGGGCGCTTCACTGACGGTCGTGCCTCAGGTCCAGCAACGGCTTGTCTCGGTCATCTCGTGGGGCTGTGTCTTCATCCCTCCCCCGGCCCGATCCTCCGGTCTCCGAGGCGTCCAGGTCTCCGACAGAGTACCTTGGGTCGTCGGAGTCAAAATCATAGTTGAACGGGTCCACGTAGGTCTCGTAGAACGGTAGGACGAACGCGCGCATGCCCACCCTTATCACCTTCTGTTTCCAGGTTTCTCGCCTGTTCCAAAGCTGCAGCGGAAACCCGCAGCGAAGGATCTCGCGGTATCGCAGATACTTCCACCCCAGCCTGCCGACGAGGGTCCGAGTCCTCTCCGTGTGCATGTTCGTCGACTCGAGCAGCGAGAACGTGGCCGTGCGAAAATCACCCATGCGGGCCGCTCGGCAGCAGAGCTCTCGATCTTCGAAGACCTGAAGGTCCCTCCAGCCACCCAGGTCGTTTATGAGCTCGCGGCTCGCGATGGTGAACGCCTCGCCTCCCCAGAACCCCTGGCCCCTCATCCTGGAGTAGGCCCACAGGAGCTTCCCTTCGGCGACCTCGTGGTATCGCTTCAGGAGCTCCAGGAGGCGCGGTCTGAAGACGTCGTCCATGTCCATGTTGGCGATCACGTAATCCCCCGTCGAGTTCTCGAACGCGATCTGCCTCCCCCTTCCCCGCGAGCAGCGGGCGCGGATCAGCTTGATCTCGCCCAGCTCTGAGAACTCCCTCAGTATCTCGTACGAGCCGTCCGTGCTCTCGTTGTCCACGACGACGATCTCGAAGCTGTCGTCGATCTGGCTCAGGATGCTCTCGATGGAGCGCCTGACGGTCGGCCCGTTGTTGAAGTGAGTGATGCAGATGCTGTACCTCGGCCCGTTGCGCAGCCGGTCCATCATGGCTCGTACGTCCACATCCTCTCTCGTAGTCCTCCATCGGTGGAGAGCGCCCTGGCGTGCCTGAGGACGCGCTCGGCGTTCCTGGAGTTCACCTGCGACCGATAGAGAAACAGGTTTCGAACCTTCCTGTCCATCACGGCTCCAATGTCGAGCGAGATCGGCCGCAGACGGCCGTCGAAGAGGCGGACGTACCTCTCGATCGTTCGCGGGCTGTACGACGAGGCGTAGGGGAGGTCCTCGTAGAAGTAGAGCTTGGCTGCCGAACCCTTCAGGCTCCTGCAGACCCGCGACAGGATCACGTGGTTGGGGTGATTCCCCAAGCCCAGCGGAGAGACGAGGACCGCATCGGGGTGGCTGGAGAGTATCGACAGGATCTCCGCCCTGAGGGCGGCGTAGAGCGGATCGACCCTGGCGACCTTCTGCAGCAGGAAGGATCGGGCCGATCGAGGGGTCAGACCCGCCACCCCGTACGCCCTTCTCGCCAGTCTATCCTTCGGGGCGGGCCAGCCGCAGGTCAGGGAAGCCAGATGGACGAGGGGATGATAGTATCGGCCGCTCTCGCTGCTGAGCGAGGCCTCCGGCAGCCCGAGCCCGATGAGCCGGCAGCCGACGCAGTCGCAGAATGCGAGCTCCTCCGCCCCTCTCAATCTGGAGATCGTCTCGACATCGTGCGCCCCGTCGAAGAACTGGGCGCTGATGCTCCGCGTGAAGGGCGTCACCATCAGCAGGGGTCGTCGGAAGAACTCCACCAAGATCGCTCCCCCGAGCGAGTACGCGATGTCGTCCGCATGGGGCGATATGAGGATGGTCGCCGCGGAATCCGCACCGCCGGAGCTCGACGGCCTCCCGCGGTGGGGACCGGATTCCGCCTCCGACGAGATCGTCGGCGCCTCGCCGTGGTCATCCAAGTCCTGCAGTAGCCTCCCTTCTCACCTCTGGCGTCGCCGTCGAGGGGGTCCGTTCGCCCGGGTCGGAGACGCTCGCTCGTTCGAAGGCTCGACGCGTCAAATCTGCGGTCTCCTTCCAGGTGAACCGCTTCGCACGCGCCACGCCCAACCTGCTCAGGTCGCTCCGCGCGTCTTCGTCCAAGAGGAGAGAGACCAACGACTCTGCGAGCTTGGCGGGGTCCCCGGGCGGGACGAGGACCGCGGCGCCTCCGTAGAGCTCTCTCATGGCTGGGATGTCCGAGACGACGCACGGCGTTCCGGACGCCATGGCTTCCGAGACGGCCCTCGCGAAACCCTCCTCCTCACTGGGCAGCACGAAGAGCTTCGACGATCGCAGCCTCCTCCTCACCTCGAGCGGGCTCTTCACGAAACCTTCGAACCTCACCAGCCCGCCGACCTTGCATTCCTCGGCCAACCGCCTGTACTCGCCCGCCCGTGAACCCGCACCCACGATCAGCAATCGCGAACCCGGGATCGAAGCTCCGACGGACGCCCACGCACGAATGAGGGTCTCGACCCCCTTGCCCCGGTCGAGCCGGCCTACGTAGATCGCGTCGTAGTCCTTCGCCGCGGGCAGATCCTCGGCCCGATACCACAGGTCGTCCACGCCCCTCCCGATGGCGACGGCGTTCTTCAGCCCGTATCTGTGCTTGTAATCCTCGGCCATCTCGCCCGTGGCGAAGAGGAGCCCGTCCGCTGAGCGCAACGCGATCTTCCTCAAGAACGTGGCGAACATCGTCTTGTAGGCGCGCTGTCCGTTCAGCCTCAGCATGACCACCTCGAAGAACGACATCCGGTCCTCCTCCTCCTGGAACGGGCCCGGGATGCCGATGAACAGCGGCTTCCCGGTGGCCACGCTGGCCATGAGCGCGACGAATACGGTCTCCGGCCAGTAGACGGCGGGGGCGAAGATCACTCCGCAACCCCTGCTCCTGGCGATTCTCAACGCGCAGAGCGTGTGCCGGAGGAAACGGAACGGGAGCTTCCCCGAAGCGTCCACGACGTAGTGATTGAGCATCGAGGCCATCCTGGAGGAGAGCGGTGGGGCGACCTCCAGGACGTCGACCTCCATCCCCTGCTCCACCAGGTGATTCCCCAGCTCCACAAAGGAACGCTCGGACCCGCCGATCTCATGGTCTGCGTTGGTCCTTATCAGAACGGCGAGGACGCGCATCGCTCGCCCCGTCGGAGTGACAGAAATATGCCTTTCGGAATCGCGTCGCGAGGAGACCGTGACGAGGCTCGCTGGTGCGGATTCGGGAGGCTTGGGCCTCGTCCGGGTGAGGCGGCACGCGAGCAAGTGAACCACGCCCCAGACCCACTTGGTCTCCGCGCGGCACTTGGCTCGTACTCCGGGAGAGGGCGCCTGACAAAGCGGCGGCCAAGAGGAGGCACGACGCGGCGCCGTCGCTCCGGTCCAACTTGCTCCCTCCGGAGGCCGGTCCGCGGGGCACCGCCAGCCTGGCGGGGGACGGCGACCGGGCGTCGCCTCCGGAGAAGCTACCGGGACCGGAGGCGTGCCGGTCGAAGCTCGCCGGCCCCATCCGACCCGCTCGTCGAGCCGGCTACGTTCAGCGGGCTGAACGCCACGCGGGATCCATCCGATGCACCGCCTGCCAGGGCCGGGCCTCCCTCGGAGTCATAGGGTGCGCGGCTGCGCCCCCGCTTCTAGGCTTCCTGGGACCCGTGAAGCTCGGCCCAGCCGATCCAGCTGAGTATCGGCGCCTCGACGTCCATCTGCCAGAGCAGGGCGTTCAGCTCCCCCCTGTGCTGCAGCTCCTCCTCCACGAGGTGCCACAGCGCGTCCCGAACGGTGACCGTGGGGCTGCCGTAGGACGAAGCCACCGCCTTCGGGATGGGGATCGTCCGCTGCAGGTCCCCCTCGACGAGCCCGCCGAGGAACAGGTCCACCTGAGCCTGGAACGCGCGCTCGAAACGGGCTACCTCCTCCAGCGAGGGATTCTCCTTCTCGGCTATCTCGTCGAGCGGAGGATTCTCGATCTCGTCCCGGACGGGTCCGAACCGGGGCAGGTCGCCGTCTCCCTTCGAAAGGCTCGAGAACCAAAAGTAGTAAGCCCCGAGCGTGTGCTCGAGGATGTCCAACAGGCTGGGATGGGACGCGCCGCGGTCCCTCGCGAGCTCCCCCGGCGGCAGCTTCGAGAACGCCTCGAGGTATCCTCGGCGAGCCCCTGCGTTGTACGCAAACCATTCGCGGATCAGGACGAGTTCCGGCACGACGTCGGGGAGAGGGCCCTCGCAGCATTATAAGGTTCGCCGCGCCCGCGGTCGGGACGATCGCCCGCGGGTCGGGGCCGCGGTGCCCGGCCTGCGCCTCGGCTCCCTGATCGCGGGCGGGCTCCTACAGGCCATTCCGGGCCCTCTCACCGTTGCTTCGGTCTCCCGGACAGCTGCCACAGGAGGCGTCCCGCTGCCAGCGCGAGCGCTCCCCCTATGCACGTGTCGAGGATTCGTGTGAGCGCGAGCAGTTGGTCGCCGGGGTAAGCGACGTTGAGAAGAAGGATGATGAACGCCGTGAGGAAGAGGGTAAAGACGAAGTAGTTGGCGTTGCGGGTCGAGAACATCCCCACGGCGAGGGCGAACATGGGCACCACTATCGCCAGAGCGCTTCCCCCGATGAGGACCGTCGTCGCGAACCCCAGCACGGCGCCGGCGATGGTCCCGAGCACGCGCATCACCGTGAACGACCGCGTGAGCGTGGGCTTCATCCGCACGCAAGATATGACGGTGAGCATCACCCAGTAGTCCCTCACCAGGCCCGCGTAGTCCGAGATCGCAAGGCCGGCGGCGACCGCCATCGCGACCACGAGCGAGTGGTATCCTATCTCGGACGGAGAGGGTGCCGGGGACGGGGCGCCCGAGGCTGGCGCGGCCCCCGACCCACGCCGCTGGGCGAGCCACTGGAGGATGGCGCCGAGGAGAGCCCACAGCCCGCCCGCCAGGATCAGCCAGAACCTCGAGTACGCCGCAGCCTCCGAACCGCCGGGCAGACCGACGCCCACCACGAACACGACCGCGGTCACCACCCCGACTTGGAACAGGTCGGGTCGCAGGCGTACGATCAGGCACGCCGAGACTCCTGCGGCCACCAGGGGTACCGCCAGCCAGCCGGCCAGGCCCACGAGGGTCCCCATGCTGAACGCGAAGGCGTTGAGGAAGCAGCCGACCACCAGAGGACCGACCCGCCTGAGGAGAGACGACGGTCCGCCCTCCGTGACCGTGAGGTTGATCGCGCCGAGGGTCGGGAGCACGTCCTCGTTCAGCGTGCCCAGGGTGGCGATCGCGCCCGCGCCGACCTGCCCCGCGACTAGTCCCAGGATCAACGGCGTGAGGGCGAAGGCCGCCGCGCGGACCCCCGTCACGGCGTCTACGTCCTTTCTATCGAAGTGTGTGAATCCGCTGGAGCCGCTCAAGCGAGTTGTGAGCGCGGCAAACGCGGCCCGCCGATATAACGTATGCGACGGGCGAGAGTCTTGCCGCCCGCGAAACGGAGCCCGCCCGTGGTGCAATGCGGGTGACGGGCCGGAAAGAGGCTGACCCATCTCCGCGCCATCGGACGAGCCCACGCGACGAAGACGCGCTCGTCGAAGCTCATCGGCCCCATCCAATCCGCTGCCGGGTCGCCCGATCGAGTCGCACCGCCCGGCCCGGGCTCCGGCGTCGGGACGGTCCCGACCGAGAGGGCCTCGGGACCGCCAAAGCGGCCTATGGTCACGGCGCGCATCTCCTCTTCGGGCCTCGCGTTGCTCGTTGATGCACCGCACGTGGTCGACCATCGGACCAAGCCAGATATAGGCCGACGACGGTGTGGCCAGACGTGGACCTCGGACTGAGAGACAAGGTCGTGCTGATAACCGGAGGGAGCAGAGGGATAGGGCTGCGTTCGGCGAGGGCCTTCGCCCGGGAGGGTTGCAGGATAGGCATCTGCGGCCGGGACGGGGGCGACCTCGAGCGCGCGTCCGAAGAGCTGCGGGCCGGCGGCCATCCCGTGACGGCGGTTCGAGCCGATGTCTGCGTGCCGGAGGACGCTTCGCGGTTCGTCGACCGATGCGCGGCCGAGCTCGGAGGCGTCGACATCCTCGTGAACAACGTCGGCGCGAGCTTGGGAGGCGGCCTCATGGAGAGCACCGACGAGCACTGGGAGAAGACGTTCGGCGTCAACCTCTTTCAAGCCGTCCGGATGATCCGCCTCGCCGTCCCTCACATGCAGATGCGCGGGGGAGGGTCCGTCGTGAACGTCTCCTCGATCTCGGGCTGGGAGCCGCAGCTCGCCGCGACCGGCCAGTATGGGTCGTCAAAGGCGGCCCTCATCTTCCTGGCCGAGCGCCTCGCGCTCGAACTCGCCCGCTACAAGATCCGAGTGAACACCGTCTCTCCGGGTTCCATCATCTGGGCCGAGGAGGGAGGCGGCTGGGACAACTTCAGGAGGGAGCACCCGGACTCTTTCGCAGCGTACGTCCGCGACGGCTTCCCGATGGGGCGCCTAGGCAAACCCGAGGAGGTCGCGGACGTGATCGTCTTCGTGGCTTCGCCCCGGGCGAACTGGATCAACGGGCGGAACATCCCGGTGGACGGACTCGAGCAGCCGGTCCCGACAGAAGAGTCCAGGCCGTGGTGAGCTCGTCCGGCATCCACACGCCGGACCGGTCTCGACATCTGCCGCCGGCCGCAGCCTTCCGCTCGACCGTGCCGACGAGAAATGCCAACCCCGTTCGGATCCAAGGCATTCTCATCCCTCGCGCCATGATCGCATGGTCGAGGCATCCAGTTGCTTCCCCGGTCCGTGCGGTAACATCGGGAGTAACATCGGGAATCAACTGGCGACAGGACGCGTCGAGGGTGTCGGGCGCTAAAGAAGCGCCTTCCCCGCCGGATAGGCCGCCTCGAAGGGTGAAGCCGCGTCGCTCCCCGCGGTGTGGAGACCCGGAGCTGCGTCAGCCTTCTGGTCGAGGACCTGTGCCCTAGGGCGAATCATTGGGTCACCGCTGACGTCGATCGTGCTCTGGTCCACCTCGGGGCCGTCGAAGGGAGACCTTGGGAGGGCTAACGATGTTTCGGAAGAATCGAGAACGACCAGAAGAGGAAGAAGAAAGAGAAGAAAGAAGAGGAGGGGGAGAGCGTTGCTCGCTCTCCCGCTCCGGAGCGTCCGCTAGCTCGCTTGCCTAGGCCCAGGGGGCTTCGGCAGCGGCGTTGTTGCCCGAGATGCGC
>JBEKTS010000079.1:0-9943 GCA_049515775.1 Nitrososphaerales archaeon
GCGGTACGGGAACACCGAGCGGGTCGCGAGGGCCTTCGAGCGGGGGCTCAGGAGGGCGGGCGTCGAGACCGTCTCTCTCAGGACCAGGGACTCGCCCGTCGAGTCGCTCGCGGAGTTCGACCTGATATGCGTCGGCGGCCCTACCGAGTGGCACTCCTCGTCCAAGCGGATGAAGGCGTTCCTGCGCGACCTGGGCGGGCTCGACCTGGCCGGACGGTGCGGCTTCGCCTTCGAGACGAAGCTCCCCAGGAGGCTGTCGGGGAGCGCGGCCGAGGCGATCGAGAGCGCGCTCGAGCGAGCCGGTGCCGAGATCGTCGCCCACCGCGAGTCGGCGAAGGTCTACCTGGTGGAAGGGATCCCGGGCGGCGCGTCGCTGGAGGAGGGAGAGGAGGAGAGGTTCGAGGAGATCGGAGCCCGCGTGGGGAGGGCCTTCGCCTCTCGCGGAGACGGCCCCAGGAAGGGGCTCGGGCCTCGGCGGCACCCTCCGGCTGACCCCTGAGGGCGGAGAGAGGAGGCCGCCCCTAGGTAGGGGAGCGCCGGTCGGATCCGCGGGCCGCCCTCTCGCGGGGCTTGCCGACGTACTCTTCGACGACCTTTCCCTCGGCGCGCCTCAGTATCTCGTCGAGGGTCGAGGGGGATATTCCCAGGACCGACGAGAGGGCCTTGAGGCTCGTCCGCCTGGGGAAGACGAAGTAGCCGTTCGCGTGGGCGAGCCTGAGGGCGCTCTCCTGCTCGAAGGTCAGTATCCCGTTGTTGGTGGGGGTGCCGAACTCCGTCAGGGTGGCTTCCACGCCCTCGCGCTTGAGCTCCGCCAGGAACTTCCTCGAGGCGGTCTTCCCCGAGAACAGGACCTGCCACCTTCCAGACTTCTCGTCCCCGGAGCGCCTCGAGAGCGGGCACTGCCTGCAGAACCCCATCGAGGCGAAGACGGCCCTGCAGACGGGGAAGCTCTTCCTGACCACTATGCCCGAGGCCCTGTACCCGTCGAAGACGTTGAAGGTGCTGTAGGAGACGTCCGGCTCCGAGCTTATCGCGCGGAGGACGTCCTTGATGTGCGAGATGCTGCTTATCTCGATGTAGGCGACGATCCTCTTCGGTCCGTGCGGCCTGCAGTTGACCGTCTTTATGATGGTGCCAGGGTCGTTGAGGAGGGGCGAGGTCCAGGCCCCTGCCTCGTTCGCCGTCTCGATCGTCAGCTCCTTCAAGGCCGGCACGACCTCCCTGGCCGCGCCCCGCGGGCGGCCCGAGATCCGCCGTCGACCCTCGGGGTGGCCATCGGGCGGCCGCGGCGGCGACGGAAGAGGAGGATCGCTCTTGGCATCTCTTGGACCCGAACCTATTCGGGTAGAGTCCCTCTCCTCTACTTAAGGACCGCAGACGAGTCTCAGTCTTGGGAATGAGCCCGGGGGCGTCCGCCTGGGCCGGCTCCCGCCGCGGCCTAGGCCAGCGAGAGATAGCCCTTCTTCCCGTCGACGGTCAGCCTGAAGTCCTTGAGGAAGGTGCGCCCCAGGATGAGGTCGACGGGCAGCGGCCTCGCCAGGTCGAGCTCGATCACCAGGGCCTCGACGTCCCTGGCGACGACGGGGCCGATGGAGACCTTCGCGAGCCTGACCAGGACCGAGCGCTCTATCCCCCGGAACTCGAGGATGTACGGGACGCGCTCCGGGTGGGACTTCTCGAGCTCCCTCGGGCGCATCGCCGCCTCCGGGTAGCCGAGGTCTATGGCGTCCCTCGAGAATATCACCGAGTAGGCGAAGTTGGGGTCCAGGACGGTGGTCAGCTCCCTCTTGATCCCGGCCGGTCCCTCGACCCTGGCCATGAGGAACATCGGAGTCTTGAGCGGGAGGCGCAGCGAGCGGGCCATCGGCCTAGCTCCCCTCTCTCCCGACCCGGATCGTCCCCGCTGGGTAGTCGATCTCGAGCCTCAGGAACTGCAGCAGGCTCCGCCCGAAGATGGCGTCGAACCCGCAGGTCTGGGGGAGGTCGTAGGCGAGGAACCCGACGTCCTTGAAGCTGAGCCGGGCGACCTCGACCTCGGCCATCCTGATGAGCGGAGCCTTGTCGTAGCCGCTGTGGGTGACGAAGGTGGTCGTGTTGGGGGCCCGCACCACCGCGTCCAGCTGCGCCACGTCCGGGTAGCCCAGCCTGAACGCGTCGACCTTCGGGAGGACGCAGTACTCGCTCCCGGCGTCCAGCAGCGCGAGGTACTCTCTCACCGCGCCGTTCTGCCCCTTGACCCGCCCGAAGAGGCTGGGGAACCTGCCGAAGGTGATCTCGGTCAAAGCAGCAGCGGGTAAGGCGATGCACCAGCGTAGAGTATGCAGACGTCAGCGTAGCCCGACAGGTGCTCCCTGAGCCTGTATCGGTCGGCGTCCTCGGCCACGACCCTGCCGCTCAGCGGCTGGAGGTTGGCGTCGCGCTCGACGACGACCATCGCGACCCACCTCCCCTTGTACCTGGCGAGGATCTCGGACAGCGAGAGCGTCTCCCCCTCCTTCTTCTCCGCTGGCCCCGCGGCGGTCCCTGCGCTCACGTCTCTCCCTCTCTCCCCTAGGTCAGGTCGCCCAGGGCGTTCGTCACGGCCCCGATCACCTGCTGCACCTTGAACCCGTTCCCTATGCCGCTGGTCAGGGGCGTCGCGCCCGAGACGGCGTTCTGGGCCGCCTTGGCGATCGCCGAGCTCGAGAGCGGGAGCGTCTCCCCGACGAGCGCCGACTCGGCCGAGCGGGCCCGGAGCGGCTTGTTCGCGACGCCCCCCAGAGCCACGGTGGCGCTCGAGATGGTCGAGCCGTTCGTGGTCACGACGACCGCGACCGAGGCCAGGGCGAAGTCGATCCCTCCCCGGTCGGCGAGCTTGTAGAAGGTGCTCTGCGTCCCCGACGGCGGGGTCGGTATGTGGACCTCGGTCAGGACCTCGTTGTAGTGCATGTCTATCTCGGTCACACGTCCCTCGACTATCGAGACGCCGGGCATCAGCTGGTCGATCGTGGCGGTCCTCGTCGACCCTCCCGGGCCCTGGATCGTCACCTCCGCGCCGAGCGCGAGGAGGGCGGGAGGCAGGTCCCCCGGGCTCACGGCGTAGCAGAGGTTCCCGCCGAAGATGCTCTGGTAGTACCTGTTGTCCCCCTGGGCGGCGTAGCAGACGTTCCCGCCGTTGCGCCAGCAGTCGTAGTTGTTCCGGAGGTACCAGCACCAGACCTCCTGGAGGACGTCTCCGCCGACCGTCGCCTGGTTCGCTATCCCCGGCGGATGGCCCGTGGCGGCCTCGGAGAGCGCCGTGAAGTACTGGTTGACGTTCGTGTCGGTCTCGACCGTGCTCACGTTCGTGGTCGCGCCGATCCTGAGCCCGTCGCTCTGCGTGAAGGTGACGTAGTCGAGGCCCAGGTTGGTGATGTCGACGACCACCTCCGGCACGTGCAGGTCTATGTTGTCCTTCATCTGGGAGAGGAGGTCGGTCCCCCCGGCGATCACCCTGGCCCGCCCCTGATAGCTGGTGAGGGTCGAGACCGCGTCGGCGACCGACTTGGCCTGTATGTACCCGAAGGCGGGTATCTCGTTGTTGCTCAATCTCCATCCATCCTATAGCTTCCCCGTCGACTTCATCCAGTTCACCGCGGCGATGATGTCCTCGCGCCTCACGGGGAGCCTCGTGAACCTGTAGCCGCCCAGCGCGTTCGAGAGCGCGTTCACTATCGCGACGCTCGACCCGATCAGGCACGGCTCGCCTATGCCCGTCGCCCCGAAGGGGCCCATGGGGTCGTTGTACTCTATCCAGACCGGTGTGACGTTGTCCGGGCACTCCATTATCGTCGGGACCTTGTAGTTGAGCAGGCTCGGGTTGAGGTGGCTCCCCGAGAGGTTCAGGCCGACCGAGGGGTCGTTCAGGAGCTCCTCGTAGAGGGCCTCCCCCTGGCCCATCCCGACGAAGGCCCCCTCGGCCTGGCTCTGGGCGCCCCTGGGGAAGATGACCTTGCCCAGGCCCAGGGCACCGACGAAGTTGGTGATGTGGACGTCCCCCGTGTTCGTGTCGACGGTCAGCTCCACGAACTTGGCGCCTCCGACCCGCGTCGCGAACGCGAAGAGCCCGAAGATGTTCCACGTCCCGTTCCCGGTGAGGGGGGCCGTGAGGAGGCCGGCGGCGTCGGTGAACGACATGGAGTTCGAGGGGTTGGTCGTGTCGTAGATCGTGTCGTTCTGGAAGGCGAGGTTGGCCGCCTGGGTCCCCGGCGCAAGCTTCGCGGCCACGACGGGGAACCACTGGGTCCCGAGGTCCTGGGCGGCGGCGATCAGGGCGGGCCCGCAGTTCCGCGTCGACTGGCTCCCCGCGGTGACCGAGCTGTCGGTCGTCAGGGACGTGTCCGAGGCGACGAGCACGACGTTCTGCAGGGAGGTCAGCCCGAGGGCCTCGGCCGCCATGATCGGTAGGGTCGTCGAGGTCCCCGCGCCGTGGTCGGTGTGGCCCGTGAAGACGGTGACCGTGCCGTCGGGGGCGACCTGGATCTGGGCGGAGGTGGGAGGGAAAGCGGACCCCTTGTTAGAGCTGATCGACGAGACGCCGACGCCCGTCCTGACCGAGCCGTTGACCGCGCTCGCCGTCCCCCACCCCTTCCAGAGAGAGGACCAGCCGAAGGCGGCGGCTCCCTGGTTCATCGCGGCCGGGTTGCCGTAGCCCGTGTAGGTCAGCCCGCTGACCGGGTCGACCGGGAGGGCCCCGGTCGACGAGATGGCCCTCATGTTCTGCAGCCGGAACTGGACGGGGTCGATGTTGAGCTTCTGGGCGAGCACGTCGATCGCCGACTCGAGGATGAAGTGGGCCTGGCTCTCCCCGACGTCCCGCTGGTACGCTCCGTTGTTGTAGGCGTTGGTGTTGGCGGTGTAGCAGTCGACCGTGACGTTCGGGACGTTGTAGCCGTCGTAGAAGTCGTCGGTGACGTCTCCGACGTACCCGCCCCGGGCCCCCGCGTTCTCGTAGAGCCTGACCTGCATCCCGGTGATCGCCCCGTCGTTGTTCGCCCCCAGGGTGATGTAGCCCCTGACGGGGTAGCGCGCCGTCGTCGTCAGCGAGTTGTCGGAGCGCGTCGCGGTGTACTTCACCGGCGCGCCCGCCTTCTTAGAGAGCAGGGAGACGAGGACGTACTGGTCCGCCGTCACGGCGTTGCCGAAGACGCCTCCGGTCGTCATGCCCGTCTCGGTCCCGCCGAGCGACGTCCTCACGGTGACGTCGGCCAGCGGGAGCCCGAAGTAGTTCGCGAAGGACGACTGGGTCGAGTGGACCCACGTGTCCTTGCCGTACAGGAATAGCCCTCCCTCCGTCCACCAGGCGACGGCGGAGACCGGCTCCATCTCGAAGTGCTGTATGATCCCGGTCTCGGCGGTCAGGGAGACCGTGACGTCGGCCTGGGCGATGGCCGTCGCCGCGTCGCCGAACTCGATGTGCTGCGTCGAGGTCACCGGGGTGTAGTGGAAGACCACGGACGTCGCGGGGGAGTTCCCGCCCTCGTAGAGCTGGGGCGCGCCCGGCTGCAGCGCCTCCTCTGCGTCGAAGACGTAGGGGAGCGGCTCGTAGGTCACGCTTATGAGGTCGAGCGCGTCCCTCACCTCGTTGGGGGAGGGCGCCCCCACGGCGACGACCGGCTGCCCGGGGTACATCGTCACCCCGTTTATGGGGAGGGGCGAGTATGGTCTCCCGAGGCCGTACATGCCGTAGGGCGGTATCTCGCTCGGCTCCAGGGTCACGTACCCGGCTGCGACGGCCTTGCTGACGTCGATGCTGGTGACCTTGGCGCGAGGGTAGGGGCACCTCACCAGGCCCATGTAGACCATGTCGGTCACTCCGAGGTGGTCTGGGAGTATGTCGGCCGTGTAGACCGCCTGGCCAGTGATCCTGGCCATCATCGTTCGCCTCCTGATGCTCGCGTTACCGACGAGGTTGAGCGGGTGGTTGACCACGAACGGGCTGGGGGTCTGGCTCATCTCACTTCACCCCGATCCCTGCAGGCTGCTCGCCGCAGCCTGCACCGCCGCGATGATCGCGAGGTACGCGCCGCACCGGCAGATGTTCCCGCTCAGCGCCTTCTTGATGTCCGCGACCGCGGGGGTGGGGTTCGCCTTCAGGAGGCCCGCTGCCTGCATGATCTGACCGGGGGCGCAGTAGGCGCACTGCCCGGCGTCCTCCTGGACCCACGCCTCCTGGAGCGCGCTGACCACGGGGTCCGGGCTCTTCGCCCCGACGCCCCCCTCGACCGTCAGGATCTGCTGGCCGTTCCCTAGCCTGATCGCCGGGTAGGTGCAGGAGTATTGGGCCCTCCCGTCGACGAGGACCGTGCACCCGCCGCACTCCATCCTGTTGCAGGGCCTCTTCGTCCCGATGAGGCCGAGGTCCTCCCGGATGACGTTGACGAGCATGTCCCTCGGCTCGACCGAGACCTGATAGCTCTCGCCGTTGACGTTCAGCGTGACCAGCTGCGAGGCGAACGGGTCGGAGGTCGTCGACTGCTCGGTCGTCGTCTGCTGGGTCGTGGTGCCGACCTGGAGCTGGCCCGCCCCTGCGAGCGCGAGCGTCGAGGCCCCCGCCACGAACCCGACCGCCAGGGACCCCTTCAGGAACGTCCGCTTGCTGACCCTGGCGTCCAGTGGCCCTTCCGCCGGTCCCGACTTGGCGCCTCCGCCGGTCGACCGTCCGGAGACCGGACCCGTCGCCTTGGCCGAGGGACCGCCGCGAGGCCTGCGTCGTCCGTCTCTTCTCGCTGTCAACGAAGCCACAACCGGCGCGCGTGGACTCTGCCGGTTATATTTCGAGTTACCCGAACCTGTTGGGGTATCGCCTTATATTGAGAGGGGCCGGTCGAGGGCTAGAGAGATGCCCGCTTCCGAGGAGGGACGGAGGAAGTTCCTGCGGTCGGTCCTTCCCTTCGCCCTCGGCGCATACCTGGAGGCGCAGAGGGTCCTGAGCCCCGCGGGGCTCGTGAAGCAGGCGCTCGACCGCGATGGCGGGAGCGCCGCAGCCGACCCCGAGGAGGAGGCGAGGGAGATGCTCGCCAGGGTCACGGACCTCGACGCGAAGTTCGAGGGCGGGAGGCTCGTGGTTCACATCGACAGGGCGACGGCGCTCGACCTCGTCGAGGCCCGCCTCAGGAGGTCCTTCGCCAGGTCGGAGGCGGGCATGACCGCGGGGCTGAGACGCGCACCCCCCCATCGCCAGGTCGCCGACCTCGACGGCGAGTTCAGGCTCTCGGATCGGAGCATCTACCTCAAGTTCGTCCCCGCCGGGACGCCCGCGGCCGAGCTGACGAGCTCCTACCTGGAGAGGGCCAGGGCGATGAACCCCTCGGAGCTCTGGCTGCTGACGCCGGGCGAAGAGGGGACGAGGGTCGATGTGACCTTCGAACCGATCTTCCGGGAGAGGAGGATAACGAGGGGCGGGCTCAGGACCCTGGCGGTCTCCAGCGTCCTCAGGGACGTCGTCGGGGACGACTGCGACGTCGTCGCGACGCAGGAGGGCGACGGCTACAGGTTCCTGGTCGCCAGGCAGAGGCCCCCGCCCGCCGGATGAGCCAGGCCCCCGCTCCTCAACGGGCGGGCGTGGAGACGATCTCCGAGAGCCTGCGCAGGTCGTCCTCGTCGTCGACGTCGAGCAAGGCTCGCTCCGAGGTCTCGACGAGCCGGATGTGCTGCTTGTGGTTCGAGACCACCTTCTTGAGCCCCCTCGTCTCCTCGTCGATGCCCCTGAGCTCCCCCAGGAGGTTCCTGTCGAAGAGGATCGGGTGGCCGGGGCGGCCTCGGTACGCCGCGGTCACGATGGGCGCGTAGGAGCTGGCGTACTCGTCGACGACGGCGTCGATGATCACCCGGTCGATCAGGGCGACGTCCCCCGGCAGGACCATCACCGCGTCGGCGGTCTCGTCCACCATCGAGAGACCCTTCCGGACCGAGAAACTCTGGCCCTTGGCGAAATCCTCGTTGAAGACGATCTCGCAGCGGTGGCCCTCGAGCGCCTCCTCGACCATCCCGCGGTCGTGCCCGACGACCACGATGACCTGGTCCACGCTCGACCTCAGGCACTCAGAGACGACGTGCTCTATGATCGGGGTCGACCCTACGGGCTCGAGCAGCTTGTTCCGCCCGAACCTCTTCGAGAAGCCTGCCGCGAGGACTATGATCGAGACGAAGTTTGCTGCGGTCTTCTTTTTCATCTCTGTGGGCTCCACGCATCGCTTCCGGAAGGCTCTTTACGTGTTCCGATGGACCGGCCTAGGGTGACGGGGCGACGGCGACCCGACGATGCCCGCCGGACCGGTCTCGAGGCGGGTGGCGACCTCCGTCCCCTCCGTCGGGCGGTGACGGCGGCTTCAGCCGGCGCCCTGGGGCAGGTACTTTGCGCCAACGTATCCCATCGCCAGCCCCCATAGCCCGAAGCAGACCGCGAGCGGCAGCAGGAGCTCGATCGAGGCGGCAATCCCCAGTGAGCCGAGCGATCCCGAGAGCTGCGGGGCGGTCTCGAAGGTCAAGTAGAGGGCGACTATGAACCAGGCTATGAGGCCCATGCCGAGCCCCCCGTAGACCGTGTGTATCCGGAAGGCGAACGCGTAGACGAGGCCGGCGACTATCCCGAGCGCGACGAACCAGGCGACCCCGGCCTCGGCCACCTGGTAGGGGATCCCCGAGGTCCCGAAGACGGCGCCGACCCAGGAGAACCACTGTATCGGGAAGAACCCGTCAGAGGCGGACGAGACGGCAGTCAGCGCGATGATGGCGAGGGTCATGACCACGGAGGCGATGACCCCGGCCATTATCCCCATCTCGATCCGAACGGTCGCCTTCATGGCGACCCGACCTCCGCCTCGTCCCTCGCGTCCTCGTCACCGGTCGGAGGGAGGGCCATCGTCTGGCCCTCGCGGCCCGCCGGCGCCACCCCGGGCGGCTCGCCCGTCGTCGGGGGGTTCGCCGTCGGCGCGGCCGCAGGGGTCACCGGAGGGGCGACCCCCTTCGGTGCCCACCGGGTGCTGTCGTAGTCGTGGTTGAAGGCGTCGCCCGATATCGTCCCGGTGAAGATCGCCCTGAGCACCGGCCAGTTGATGGGGAGGACCCCGAAGTAGATGTGCCCGAAGATGAGCCCGATGAGCAGGAACGCGAAGATGTCGTGGAGGATCCGGAGCGTGTTCTCGAAACCCGGCGACATCGTGGGCATCAGCGCGTACGGGTTCCAGAGGTAGAGCCCGGTCACCCCGAGCACGACGAGGCAGAGCGCGAGGCCCCAGTGGAAGAGCTTCATGAACGCGTCGTACTTCCCGTGCCTCGGCTGCACCGATCGGCCCATTCCGAGGAAGCCCTTGAGGCGGGTCAGCGTGTCGTGAATGTCCGCGCGGCCCGGCACGACGGTCCTGCCCGACCTGACCACGGCGACGTCCCAGACGACGTGGATGACGATCAGCCCGAGAAGGAGCCAGAGCATGTCGGTGTGCAAGGCGACGTTCGAGGCGGTCACCGCGGCCGTCGTCCCGGAGACCCCGAAGGCCTGGAGGAGGATGGCGAAGGTCCCCGCCGAGAAGATCGCCACCCCGGTGAGCGCGACGAGCCCCAGGATGATGAAGAGAGACCAGTGGAACGCCCTCTCGACCAGGTCGAAGGTCTTGACCGTGTTCCCGGGGACATCCACCGGAGCCCCCCCGACCCTGGTCGGCTGCCGGTAGGCGCGCCTCACGAAGTGGATCGCGAAGATCGCCACGAAAAACAGGATTATCGCCGCCGCCCACTCGGACGAGAGTCTCACCGCGGTTGGCGGAAGGCTCTGCGCGGTGCCGCTGCTGTTCCCCGTCACTGCCGTCTGAAGAAGCCAGGACGGATTCAATCGGGAATCTCTCTCCGTCGGGTTGGCAGAGTGCGGCGTATATTTCCGAATACCCGAACCTGTTGGGGTATCGCCTTATAACAGGCCACGGCGAGC
>JBEKTS010000080.1:0-9898 GCA_049515775.1 Nitrososphaerales archaeon
GGCGATACTCGGACTACCGCATGGTCTACGAACCGTCCGGCGGGCCGCTCCGCGTCCGCGCCGATCGGACGAAGATCTACGAGATACTCTCGAACCTGATCAGGAACGCGGTCGCCCACTCGAAGGAGGGTGGGCGGATCACCGTGACCTCCAAGCCATCGGACGGATTCGCGGTCATTGGCGTACGGGACGAGGGCGCCGGGATCGACCCGGCGGTCTTCCCCCGGCTCTTCACCAAGTTCGCGACCAAGAACGGGACCGGCCTGGGCCTCTACATCTCGAAGAACTACGTCGAGGCCCAGGGGGGGAGGATCTGGGCCGAGAACAACCCCGACGGAGGGGCGACCTTCACCTTCACGCTGCCCCTGGTCGCGCAGGACCGGTCGCCCCCACCTTCGGGGGCTGCCAGCGGAGGCTCGGACGAGGGAACGACGCCCTAGAAGATTCTTCTGGCAGAAAGATGCGTTCCGTATTTCCGCCACCGGCCCGGACCTCTCCCCAGATGCGCAGGGCTGAATCTTCGGGTCTCTCCACGGCCGCCGCCGTGGTTGTGCTAGTGCTTGTCGTCGCGGCGGCATCGATCATCTTCGTAGAGGGCTCCGGCGTGCTGAACAACGGCGCGGCCACCACCACCACCAGCAGCAGCGCCAGCGTCGCTACCACTGCATCGTCGTCGCGGACGGTCGCGACGACCAGCACGACCCGCTCGACGCTGGCGACGACCACAACCACCGCTTCCTCCTCCTCGACCACGAGCTCCGCCTCGTCCTCGATAGTGGTGGACTCCCAGCTCTCGAACGGTAGCACCGTCGCGGGGGTCTACACCGAGCTCACGCTGAACGGCCAGGAGGCGTCGACCGCCTACACGCCGGCCTCCTTCCAGACCTCGAGCGGCATGAGCTACGCAGTCATCGTCTCCGACTCTCCGGGCCTCTACTTCAACCACTGGACGGGCGGCTTCACGTCACGGGTGATGCCCGTCGCATCGAACGGGTCGAGGATCGTGCTCACGGCCGTCTTCACGACGACCCCCCAGTCGCCTCCTCCGACGGACTACAACATCACGGTCACTAGCCACGACCTCCAGGGCCAGTCCATCACGGGGTTCTCCATAGAGCTCGTCGTCCAGGGGTACGAGATCCAGAACGGGACCACGCCTGTCACTTTCAACGACCTTGAGCCCGGGGTGCAGTACCAGGTCGTCGCCGGCTGGGGCAACGGCTACTACTTCAGGCACTTCTCGGACGGTGAGCTCGACCGCAACGCGCCGGTCACGCTCAACGCGACCGGAACCAAGTCGGTGGCGCTCGACGCGATCTACGAGTACGTCCCGTCCTCCCAGGCCTCCTCTCTGGGCGTGATCGCAGAGTTCCCGAACGGGACCCAGATAGGGACGACCGTCACGAACGGAGGCTACACCGAGCAGACGCCCGGCCTGTGGGTGACCATCACCCCTCCCGGCGCATTTACGCCCTACACCGGCTCCTACACTGGCGGAAGTCTACTGCCCTTTGTGCTCCCGACCGGCGGCAACTACACGGTCCTGATGACCCCACAGTTCGGGAACTTGAAGTTCGCCCGCTGGAGCGACACTGGGTCCACCGACCCGGCCCGGTCGGTCGTCCTCGACTCGAACATGACGCTGATCGCGATCTTCGAAGAGAGCTAGCCGATCAGCGCGACCGGTCGGACAGACCCGGCGGCCCGGTCCCGTCTCGCCCTCCCTTCGCGGTCACACCGGCGATCGCCTCCTCGGCGATTCGGACAGGCCACCGCCCGCCGGCCGTTCAATCGTCGTCGTCGTCGAAGAGCTCCCTGGGCGTGATCCTGTCGACGAGCTTGAGCAGCCTCAGGAACTCCTCGGGCAGGAAGAGGAGGTCGTGGTTCGCGTGGACAGAGTAGCCTCTTCTCCTGAGTCGGAAGAACAGGGCCAGGGAGGCCGCGAGCGGGGCGATTGGCAGCACGGACCGGACCAGCTCGGCGGTCAGCGAGGACGGGGCGAACTGCGCGATGAGACGGTCCAGGGGGGAGAGGCCCAGGACCGCCGCTAGCAGCCCGGCGGAGGCGGCCGCGCCCGCCGCCAGGACGTACCAGGGATATCTGGTCCTCGCGGTCACGCCGTATATCTCGGCCAACGGGAGGGAGACGGGCTCCGCCTCGTTCACTTCCTCCTTCTTCACGATCAGCCTCCTGTTGGTCACGACGACCCTCATCGGGCCGCTCACCATCGCCTCCAGGACCCGCTCCTCCTGCGGGATCCCCCTCCTCAGGCTCTCCTCGTCCGACCGCTCCTGGGTGAGCCTCTCGAGACGGTGGGCGAGGCTGTGGACGAGCCTGCTCATGGAGTAGGACTCGGCCCTGCGCCTGGCGCTCCTACCCATCTTCCTCTGCTCGCGCCCGTCGTCGAGCAGCTTCGAGATGGCCCTCGCCGCGCCGGCGATGTCGTCGGGGCCGTCGAGCAGGATCCCGTCCCTCCGGTCCCTCACCACCCATTGCTGCCCGCCGGCCCCGGAGCTGACGACCGGCACGCCGTTCGACATGAACTCCAGCTGGGTGATGCCGAGCGCCTCGGACCTGCTCATGATGATGTTCATCGAGCTCGCCCTTATCAGCGAGGCCTTCTCCTCCTCGGAGATCGCGCCGAGCATCAGGACGTTCGGGACCTTCCCGGCCTCCTCCCTGACCCTCCTCCCGTACTCACCCTGCTCCATGCCGGCGATGACGAAGCGGACTCCAGGCCTTCCGGCCAGCCTTCTGGCGACCTCGACGACGGCCATGGTGTTCTTCCTCTCCTCGACGCTCCCCAGGGACGTGACGAGCTTGGTCCCGGGCGGGATCTGGTGCTTCGCCAGGAAGGCCTCCTCTCCCTCCTCCCCTCCCTTCATCTCGTCGATCCCTCCGGGGAAGAGGAAGCACCTCTCTTCGGCCGCCCCCATCTCCTTCATCAGCTGCTTCTCGTCGGGCGAGACGACGAGGACGAGGTCGGCGCCCTTCACGATCTGGGAGAGGCTCGTCTCGTTCCACGCCTCCCTGTAGGTGCGCTCGGCCATCTCGTACCTCTCGGGGCTCGCCTCCTGGAAGTGGCTCATGTGGCAGAAGACGGGGGTCAGCTGCGGGAACACGTCTCTGGCCAGGTTCCTCCTCCACTCGATGAACTTGAGGACCTCCTCGGGGCCGTTCCACAGCGTCGAGTGGACTATGAGGACGTTGAGCTTGAGGTCGTCGACGATCCGGCCGAGCGTGGTTATGAAGTCGCGGAGCGCTATCCTCCTGGGCGGCCAGGTCTGGGGCGCCCCGGCCACCCTTATGACCGGGATCCCCATCCGCTCGTCGAAGACGTGGACGAATCCGCCGTGCGCCGCGATCTCCTCCTCCGAGACGACGGGCGCTCCGTCGTGGTACGGGCTCGTTATCAGGAATGCGTCGTAGTTCTGAGCCCTGAACTCCCCCACCATCCGCTGCGCGACGAGCTCCTGCCCCTTGCTCATGCTCGTCTGGTACATTATCACGCCAATCCTCAGCACGTCGCTTCACTCCTTCCCATCGAGGTGCGGGAGATCGGTCTCGAAGGCCTTGTGCCCCTCGGGGAGCGGTCCGCCTGGGGGCCGCCCCGCCAGAGCGAGGCGCGGGCCGACGGCCGCCGATGTCCGCCCGACGTAGAGAGCGCGGCCGCCGGAGCGGCAGAGATGAGGGGTGCGCGTAGGACTCGCCGACAAGCGCCGCATTCCCACCATCGGGTCGTCCCTCCGGCCGCTTAAGTCAGGTCTGAAACACAGCGACAGAGAAGAGTTCCTTAACACTCGTAGCGGGGGCCGATGGTCCCGACCGAAGGAAAAGAGGGGGTCGGACGGGCATCTGCCGGGAACATAAGATTCCTCCATCAAGCCTATGGCTCCGGGGCCGGTCCCACGGCCATGACCAAGCTCAGCACGTCGAAGAGGGCCGGGATGAGCAGCCAGCAGTTCGCCTGCCCCCGAGACCGGAAGCTCCCGATCAACGACGCGGCACACGTCCGCAACGCCATGGCCCGGTTCGACCAGGTGGAGTCCGAGTTCTGCCACCCGGCGACGGCCAGACGGCGGATCATCGCGGCGGCGAAGAAGTTCGGGGTCGACGTCGGCGACTTTGGGAAGGTCAAGCGCTTCGGTAGCACGACCGGAGAAGGCTAGTCGGCGCCCTCGATCGGACGGGCCGCCCTCCCTGCAAGGTTCTTAAGCGGGAGGCCGGGGCGCGCCCGACGGAAGGAAGCGAGGCAAACCTTGGCCAGGTTCGAGCGACCATGAGAGGATTCCTCGGCGAGCTCGACGCGGCGGGCGACCTGAGGCACGTGAAGCGCGAGGTCTCGACTAGGTACGAGATCGCCGCCCTCGCGCATCGGCTCGATGGGACACCGCTCCTCTTCGAGAAGGTCAGGGAGGCCCCCGGATACCGGGTCGCGATCGGCGTCTGCGGGACCCGAGCCCTCCTCGCAAGGTCCATCGGGGTCAGCGAGGACCGCCTCCTTGAGAGGGTCCTCGAGTCCGTGGAGCGCCCCGAGCCTTTTCTCACGGTCGACCGGGCCCCCTGCCAGGAGGTGGTCGAGGAGAGCGTCGACCTCTACCGGGTCCCGATCCTGACCCACTGCGAGCGCGACGGAGGCCCCTACGTGACGGCGGGCATAGCGGTCGCCAGGGACCGGGAGCTCGGGTGCAACGCCAGCTACCACCGGCTCATGCTGCTGGGAAGGGACCGCGTCGCCGCCAGGATCCTGCCCCGCCACCTGGACGAGTTCATCAAGAGGGGCGTCCGCGAGGTCGGGATATCGATAGGCAACGACCCCGCCTTCCTCTTCGCCTCTGCCGTCTCGTGCGAGCTGGGGAAGAGCGAGCTGGAGATCGCCAACGGGCTGAAGAGGATGGCCTTCGTGAGGTGCACCACGAACGACGCGATGGTCCCGGCCGATTGCGAGCTCGTGCTCGAGGGGACGATCACCGACGAGCTCGTCGACGAGGGCCCGTTCCCGGACATCACCGGGGCCTACGACATCGTCAGGAAGCAGAGGGTCATCAGGATCAACCGCATCACGCACAGGAGGGACCCGATCTACCAGGCCGTCCTGCCCGGGGCCAGCGAGCACAGGATTCTGATGGGCATGCCGCGCGAGGCGACCATCTTCCGCGAGGTCAGCAGGGTCTGCGCCTGCCTCGACGTACGTCTCACGCCCGGCGGGTCCTCCTGGCTCCACGCCGTCATCAAGATCCGGAAGCGGAGCGAGGACGATCCGAGGGCCGCGCTCGAGGCCGCCTTCGGCGGCCACCCGAGCCTCAAGCACGCCGTGGTGGTCGACGAGGACGTCGACCTGGACGAGCCCGGCGCCGTCGAGTGGGCGATCTCCACGAGGGCCCAGCTCGACAGAGACCTCCTGCTGAAGCCCGGGCAGTACGGCTCGTCCCTGGACCCGTCGGCGGACCAGGTCACCAGGCTGACCTGCAAGGCCGGCCTGGACGCGACGATACCCGCCGGGGCCTCCAGGGACCCGTTCGTCAGGGCCCGGATCCCGCTCGAGGACGGGCTCAGGACCGAGGACTACCTCTAGCGGGGACGAGGGAGCCGTGCGACTCACCGCCGAGGAGAAGGAGATGCTCTCCGGGACGCAGGGCCGCGCGTGCCGGAAGAGCATGGAGATCCTCGTCGCCCTGGGGGAGATCTACGGCGCCAGGAGACTGGTCCCGGTCTCCAGCGTCCAGGTCTCCGGGGTCTCCTACAAGAACCTGGGCGACGCGGGCATCGAGTTCCTGACGGAGATGGCAGAGGACGGCAGGGCCCGGGTCAAGACCACGCTCAACCCGGCCGGGATGGACCTCACCGACTGGAGGCGGCAGGGGATCGCCGCGGACTTTGCCGCCAAGCAGCTCGAGGTGATCGACGCCTACCGGAGGCTGGGGGTGGAGATATCCTGCACCTGCACGCCGTACCTCGCCGGGAACGAGCCGGGCCTCGGCGACCACATCGCCTGGGGCGAGAGCTCGGCGGTCGTCTACGCCAACTCCGTGCTGGGGGCGAGGACCAACCGGGAGGGCGGACCCAGCGCCCTGGCCGCCAGCCTCACGGGGAGGACCCCGCTCTACGGGTACCACCTCGACGAGAACCGGGTGGCGACGCTGGTCGTCGACGTGACGGCCGCGCCCGCCTCGCCCGAGGACTTCGCCGCGATGGGCTACGCCGTCGGCAGGGCGGCGGGGACCGGGATCCCCCACTTCCGCGGCGTCGAGAGGAGGAGTGCTAGCCTGGAGGCGCTCAAGGAGCTCTCCGCCGCCCTCGCGAGCTCGGGCGGCGTCGCCATGTTCAGGATGGAGGGTGTGACCCCGGAGACGGAGGGTCCGCCCGGAGGCACCGCGGCGATCTCCTTCGGGAGGCGCGACCTCACCGAGGCGATCGACGGCCTGAACGACGAGGGTGACCCGGACTTCGTCTCGGTCGGGTGCCCCCACTGCTCCCTGGAGGAGGTGCGGACGATCGCCGCGCTTCTCGGGGGGCGCAGGGTGACGCGGGAGTTCTGGGTCTGCTGCAGCCGGGAGGTGAAGCGCCGGAGCGACGAGGAGGGCTGCTCGAGGGCGATAGAGGAGAGCGGGGCGAAGTTCGCCTGCGACACGTGCATGGTCGTGGCCCCCATAGAGACGATGGGGTTCAGGGTGGTCGCGACGAACTCGGCCAAGGCCTGCCACTACCTCAGGAACGCCGGGCTGCGTGTGCGGTTCATGAGACTCGAGCAGTGCGTCATGGAGGCGACGAGGCCGGGGTGAGGCTCAAGGGGAGGGTGATCTACGCCGGCGAGGCCGAGGGGGAGGCGCTCGTCACCTCCCAGCCCATCTCCTTCTACGGCGGGGTGGATCCGAGTTCGGGCGAGGTCATCGAGCGCGGCCACGAGCTCAGGGGGGAGTGCGTCAGGGGCAGGGTCCTGGTCTTCCCGCACGGCAAGGGCTCCACCGTGGGGTCGTACATCCTGTACAGGCTGAGCAAGTGCGGCGCGGCCCCGGCGGCCATGATCAACGCGAGGTGCGAGCCCATAGTGGCCGTGGGCGCGATAATCTCCGGGATCCCCTGCGTCGACACGATCGACATCTCCCGGATAGAGCGAGGCGCGAGGCTGCGGGTGACCGGCGCGACGGTCCTCTCCTGAGGGCGCAGGCGGTCCGCGGGTCGGGCGCTCGGTCTGCGGATCGCCGAGGCCCTGTCCCCCCGGGGTCAGTCCCGGGACGCCGCGGGGCCGTTCCAGCGGGGGACGAGGTCGTTGGGGACGCCCATCACGTCGAGGACCTTCCCCACGACGTGGTTCACGAGGTCGTCCACGGTCTTCGGCCTGTTGTGGAAGGCGGGCATGGCCGGCAGGATTGTCGCCCCTGCCCGCGCGAGCCTGGACATGTTCTCCAGGTCGATCAGGGTAAGGGGGGTCTCCCTCGCCACCAGGACGAGCGGCCGCCTCTCCTTCAGCGTCACCGCCCCCGCCCTGAGCAAGAGGTTCTCGGCGTAGCCGCTCGCGAGGCCGCCCAGCGTCTTCATGCTGCAGGGGATCACGACCATCCCGTCGGCGCGGAACGAACCGCTCGCGATGCCCGCCGAGGTGTCGTCGATCCGATAGATCCTCGTCGCGAGCGCCTCGACATCGGCGAGGGCGCGGTCGGTCTCGATCTCGATCGTCTCGCGGGCGGCGCCCGTCAGGACCAGGTGAGTCTCGACCCCGGCGGTCCTGAGCGCCTCCAGCGCCCTTATGCCGTAGATGGCACCGCTCGCTCCGGAGATCCCGACGACGAGGCGCACGGAAGGCTCGCTCCCCGGCGCCCCTTAAAGGGACTATCGGCTGACCCGATGGGCGGGCGGTGAGCGAGCGACCGGGTGAGAGAGGGGCCCCGTCACCGCTACGGAGGGGACGCCGGAAGGTTCTGCAGCTCGCTCAGCGCAGAGCCGCTCTGCCGGAGCCTGCGTGCCAGGGCTCCGATGACCTCTATCGCCACGTCGGGGTTCTTCCTTAGGAAGCCGTACCATGCAGGCCCCTCGATGCTCAGGCACCTCGTCTCCTCGGTGGCCACGATGTCGGCGGACCTCCCGGTCGGCTGGTCGTTCAGGAATGCCATCTCCCCGAAGAACTGCCCCTTGCCCAGCTTCGCGATGACCGTCTTCTTCTTCCTCACCTCGACCTCGCCCTCCAGGATGATGTACAGGTTGGCCAGCAGCGACCCGTCCTTGACGATCGCGTGCCCGGCTGGGAACGTCTCCTCGCCGGCGTCGTCGAGGAGGGATCTCAGGCTCCTCGCCTCGATTCCGTGGAGGATCGGGACCCTGCGAAGGAGTTCGAGCCTCGGCCCTTCGTCTTTCCGGAGTCTCAGTTCCAAGTCGGCGTTTTCCTGGCGGCTCGATTCTTATACCTTCGTGACCTAGAGAGCGGGTCGCAGGCGACCGCGAGCCGCTATCGTTTATCAAGCTCCTGTGCAGGAGCATCGGGCCGAGGACGCGCGAATCGATGGACCCTCGGATCCGATGTCATCCGGACGGGTCCGTCCGTCGCGACCTTGCCGGGAGTTGCCCCCGTTGAAGGCCGAGGCCCCCGAGGGTCACACCCGCTCCAGCTTCCTCTCCAACTTCATCCTGGGCTGCCAGGACGGGCTCGTCAACGTCCTGGGGATCCTGCTGGGGCTGACGGCAGCGACCAGCGACGTCCGTTTGATCTTCGTCGGGGGGTTCGCGGCGCTCGGCGCAGAGTCGATCTCGATGGGCGCGGTGGCCTATACCTCGACCCTCGCCAGGCGGAAGCAGTACCTCAGCGAGTTGAGCCGGGAGACCGCGGAGATGAAGGAGGCGCCTCAGGTCGAGCGGCAGGAGGTGCGGAGCATCTTCGAGGGATGGGGTTACCAGGACGAGGAGCTCGAACGCCTGACCGACCTGATCGCGTCCAAGCCCAAGGCGTGGCTCGAGTTCATGATGTCGCACGAGCTCCGGCTCCAGCCGGTCGACCCCTCCGAGCCCAGGAGGAGCTTCCTGGTCGTGCTCAGCTCCGCCGTCTTCGGCTCGCTCATCCCGCTCGTGCCCTACCTCCTCGTGGGGAACGACCTCCTGCTGGGCGCGATGGGCGCCGTGGCGGTGAGCGGGGTCTTCCTGTTCGTCATAGGGTACTTCGAGGCGAGGACGACGATCGGGTCTCTCTGGAAGAGCGGCCTCCAGATGGCCATGATAGGCCTGGCCGCGGGCCTCGCCGGGTTCCTGATAGGGCACTTCGTCGGAGCGTCGCCCGCCTAGGCCACAGTGGGCCCGTCGGTTCCCTCTGGGCCGACGCCTTCTCGCGGCGCTGGTCGCGGGTCAGTGGGGCAGAGCGACCGCGTCCCGTCCCGGGACGGACGGCGCGCTCGGCGAGGCCGACGGGCGGTACCGCTGTTCCGGATGCGAGGGGTCGAGACGTTCGACGACGGCCTCGGGCGCGCCGCCGGGCGTCTGAAGCCGTCCCTGCGGGATAGAGGATTCTCCCAGAGCAAAGTTGTAGAGGCCAGATAAGGATGACGATGCTCGAACCTGCTGTCATGCAACAAGGCGGTGGACCTCGCGGGCGAGGCCGCAGTCTCATCGTGCTCGCGGTCGCCGTCGCGGCGCTCATCGTGGTCGCAGGAATCTTCGCGACCGATCCGGCACTCTCGCACGTGGTCCAGTCCTCGTCGGCCGGTTCATCGACGACGACCTCCTCCTCGTCGACGAGCAGCTTCACCACATCGCTCACGACCAGCTCTTCGCTCACGACCAGCTCTTCGCTCACGACCAGCTCTTCGCTCACGACCAGCTCTTCGCTCACGACCAGCTCTTCGCTCACGACCAGCTCTTCGCTCACGACCAGCTCCTCCACCACCGGCACCACCTCCACCACGATGACGAGCAC
>JBEKTS010000081.1:0-9897 GCA_049515775.1 Nitrososphaerales archaeon
CTGGCCGCCGGCGCCCTCGGGCTGCTCGGCTACCTCGGGTTCTACTATCCGGCGTACTTCGCTGGCGAGGTCAAGCAGAACAGGCGGTCCCAGATCCTGTCGCAGGTCGGGGGCAGCATCATCTTCATGGTGGTCGTCACCGCAATCTTCGCGGTCGCCTACTTCAACGAAGGACCGGCGTTCATAAACGCCATAGCCAACCTCTGGATCTCGGGCGGGGCCAACCCGTACATCACCATCCCGCTCTCCTCGGGACTCTCGATGTTCTGGACGCACAACACAGCGCTCGTGGTCCTCTTCAACCTCGCCTTCGCCGGGACGATCATAGCCATGTTCGTCTCGGAGCTCTTCGTGCTCAGCAGGAACCTCTTCGCCTGGTCCTTCGACCGCGTCCTCCCCAACGCCCTCGCCTCGGTCAACGACAGGACGAGGACGCCGGTGAACGCCATCGTCGTCATGGTGATAGGCTCCCTCGTCTACCTCTACATCTCGATCTACCAGACCAGTTTCCTAAGCGTCCTCTTCTCCTACTCGACCGCGGGGACCTTCCTCGCATTCATGTTCGTGGCGGTCGCCGCGATCGTCTACCCGTTCCGCAGGAAGGACCTCTTCGAGAGCGCGTCCGACCAGATGGCGAAGAAGAAGTTCGGAGGCCTGCCGTTCATAACGATACTGGGCGTCCTCTCGCTCGTGATCTCGGCCTACGTGGTCTACGCGCTCCTCGCGCCCGCCATCGGCGGACCCACCTTCGGCTCGGTGATCGAGGAGGGCATCATCCCCACCTTCGTCCTCGGGGTCGTCATCTACGTCATCGCCTACGCGGCGAGGCGGAGCCAGAACATCGACCTGAACCTCATCGCCAAGGAGATCCCGCCAGAGTAGGACGGGGCACGACGGAGAAGGGCAACCGGAGGCCACCCTCGAATGCCGCTCCCCGAGCACCCGGTGAAGCTCGAGCTCGGAACGAAGGTGAGGATGCGCGACGGCAAGCGCCTGTCGTCCGACGTCTTCCGGCCCGACGCCGCTGGCCGGTTCCCGGTCATAGTTACGAGGACCCCTTACAGGACCGTCGAGGGATACCAGAAGGCGCAGAACGACGAAGCCCTCTTCTTCGCGAGGCGCGGCTACGCCTACGTCATCCAGGACTGCAGGGGCAAGAACGACTCCGAGGGGGTCTACCGCCCCTTCCAGGACGACGATGGCCGCGACGGCTTCGACACGCTCGCCTGGTGCGCACGGCAGCCCTGGTCGAACGGCTCGCTGGGGACCATCGGCGCCTCCTACGCGGCCTGGAACCAGTGGACCGCGGCGACCCTTCGCCCACCGGGGCTGAAGGCGATGGTCTGCACCGTCTCTCTCCCGGACCCGGTGCTCAACGTCCCCTACCAGAACGGCGCGCTCGTACTCTGGATGGCCCAGTGGATGTCGTTCATCGAGGGCAAGAGGAACACGACGCCCTCGCTCTACGACACCGAGACGATCTACAGACACTTGCCGCTCAGGACTATGGACGAGAGGTTCGGACGACCGCGCTCCCGGATCTGGCGGGAGTGGATCGAGCACCCCTCGGCGGACGGCTACTGGCGCCGCGCCTTCTATCAGGACAAGCTCGACCGCGTCGACCTGCCCGTGCTCCACATCTCCGGATGGTACGACGACGACATCATCGGGACGCACGCGAACTTCGTGGGGATGACCTCGGCCGGCAGGTCTGCCGCGACGAGGAGACGCCAGAGGCTCATCATAGGACCGTGGCCGCACCACGTCAACACCTCGAGGAAGATGGGCGAGATCGACTTCGGCGAGTCGGCCCTCGTAGACCTGCGGGGGACCAAGCTCCGCTGGTTCGACCGCTGGCTCAGGGGCGTCAGGAACGGCATCGACCGAGAGCCGCCCGTCGAGATATTCACGATGGGGGCCAACGAATGGCGGCGCCACGACCGCTGGCCGCCGGCGGGGGCGCGGGCCGTCCCGTACTACCTCCGGAGCGGAGGCGGGGCCAACGGCTCCTTCGGCGACGGCCTACTCTCGACCGTGCTGCCGCGCTCGCGCTCCCCCGCCGACCGGTATCGCTACGACCCCGCCGACCCGGCCCCCAACATCGACGACATGGGGCAGGGGGCGGAGGGGCCCTTCGACCAGCGACCCGTGGAGCGCAGGGACGACGTCCTGGTCTACTCGACCCCGCCCCTCGCCAGGCCGACCGAGGTGAGCGGGCCCGTGGCCGTGACCCTCTTCGCCTCGACCTCCGCCAGGGACACCGACTTTTGGGCGCAGCTCACCGACGTCTTCCCGAGCGGCTACTCGATGCACCTCACCGAGGGGATCATCCGGGGCCGGTACAGGAGGTCACTCGAGAGGCCCGAGCTCCTCAGGCCGGGCGAGGTCTACGAGTTCACGGTGGACCTCTGGGTGACGAGCAACCTCTTCCTCAGGGACCACCGCATACGGCTCGACGTCTCATCGAGCTCCTTCCCCAAGTACGACCGGAACCCGAACACTGGCAACCCGTTCGGCCAGGACTCGGAGCTGCTCGTCGCCGACCAGACGGTCTTCCACGACCGCTCCCGTCCCTCGCGGGTCGTCCTCCCGGTCGTCCCCCGGGGTGGCTAGGTGGCACCAGACGCCGGCCTCGCCGTGGCGGCGCCCCATGAAACGCTCATCTAGGCCCCGCTCCTCCGGTCCCGCGATGGCCCAAGGGTACCCGTCGCAGGTCCCCTACGACTGGGAGACCAGGAGCAGGTACATCGACCTCCCCTTCCCGCTCTCCGAGTACGAGTCCAGGACGCGCAGGGTGAGGGCTGCGATGGAGCGGGCGGGGGTCGACGCGCTGCTGATCTTCGGAGACTCGGGAGACCCCGGCGACCTCGTCTACCTCTCCAACTTCACGCCCTTCGGCAGGGCCGCCCTGGTCCTCCCCCTCTCGGGCCCGCCCCGCATCGTGACCGACGCCGTGCTGCACGGCGAGCCGATCAACTCCTACGCCTGGACGACGTGGGTCCGGGACTTTCGGCCCGTCCCACACTCCGCGAAGGACTTTGCGGGCGCGATCGCGTCCTCCCTCCGAGGGGCCGGCGCGGCTAGGATAGGCCTCGTGGGGTGGGACAACCTCCCGGCCCCGATCTGGGACGCCCTCGGTCCCTCGATCAGGTCGCGCTGCACCGACTTTTGGTTCCCCTACACCTCCGTCAAGAGCATCCGGTCCGAGAGGGAGATCGCGCTGCTGCGCGAGGTGGGACGGATAACGGCGCGCGCCATGGAGGCCGCCGTCGACGCGATCTCCCCGGGGAGGACCGAGAACGAGATCGCCGCGGCGGCGAACCGCGCGCTCGCGGGAGAGGGCGGCCACGGAGGCGGGTTCCCGACGATCGTCAACTCGGGTCCCAGGTCGGGCCTGAAGCACAGCTACCCCACGGCGAGGAGGATCGCCCGCGGGGACATGGTCTACCTGGACATGGGCGCGGTGAAGTTCGGCTACCAGGGGGACATGTCGAGGACGGTTGTCGTGGGCGGGGCCGACCGGGAGCAGAGGGATGTCCTCGACGTGGTCGAGGGCGCCTACGACGCGCTCACCGCGATGATGCGCCCGGGGGTCAGGACCTCCAGGCTGGTCGAGAAGGCCCGGGAGCTCGCCGACGCCTCGGGGCTGAGGGCGAGGTACGGGGACCGGATGTACCTCGGGCTCGTCGTCCACCACGCCATAGCGACGTCGTTCTTCGAGATCCCCTCCCTCGGCCTTCCCGATACCAAGCTCAGGAAGAACATGTCCTTCGCGTTCGAGCCGATGGCGCACATACTCGACTTTGGGACCGCGGTCATCGAGGACTGCCTCGCCGTGACCTCGGACGGGGTGGAGTGCCTCACCCCGTACGAGAGGGTCCACTGGTAGGCCCGTCGTCGTCCCCTAGAACGACGGCAGTATCTCCTTGCTGAACCTCTTGAGCTGGTTTATCTGGTCCCAGGCCACGAACCGGATGTTGAAGTCGCCGACGCCGGCGTCGACGAACGCCTCGAGCTTCTTCATCACGTCGGCCTTGGTCCCGAAGGCGACCCACTTGTCGAGGACGTGCGTCGCGTCCTCCCTGTAGTACTTTGTCAAAAAGTCCACGGCCTCGGCGCCGGCCTTGGCCTTCTCACCCATGTTCACGTTGTAGTAGAGCGAGGCCTTGAACTTCGACTTGCTCTTGCCATACTTCTTGGCGTAGCTGAGGACCTTGGCCAGGTCCTCCCCGTACTCCTCGGGGGTCACCATGGTCGTCATCCAGCCGTCGGCGTACTTCCCTACGCGCTCGAAGTTGCCCTCGATGTTCCCGGGCGCCCCTTCGAGCTCGCCGGTCGAGCGCGGGTTCGAGGCGATCCAGATGGGGCACGGCTTCTGGACCGGCTTCGGCAGCACGGTGACGTCCTTGAACTTGAAAATCTTCCCGTCGTAGGCGACGTTGTCCTCCTTCCAGACCTTCCTCAGTATCTCGATCCCCTCGTTGACCCTCTCGACCTTCTCGATCGGGGCGATGCCGAACGCGTCGTACTCGTTCCTGTATATCTTGCCGTGGGTCGTCGGGGTCCCCTGGCAGACGACGAGTATCGTCCTGCCGCCGGAGAGCTGGTCGAGCGTCGCCCACTGGTAGGCGAGAAGGATGGGGTGGCGCAGGGGGAAGCTGGCGAAGCAGGAGGTGCCCAGCTTCAGCTTCTCGGTCGCGCCGGCCACGGCCGAGAGAACGGCGATGGAGTCCAACCTGGGCTTGGCGAGGATGCTGTCGCCGGCCCAGACACCGTCGTAACCGTACTCCTCGGTTAGCTTGCTGAGTTCTATGACGTCCTTCCTCGGATCGGCGCCGGAGAAGAGGACGCCCCGCGTCGGGAGGACGATCCCGAATGTTGTCTTTGGCATCGAGCCGGCTCCCCGGGCCCGGCGTTATATCGTTTCTTCTACGTGCCATCGCCCGTATTCTTCACCCATCCGCGCCTCTCTTCGCCTCGGTATCGGCGACCGTACGCATGCGCCTCGCCCGGCTACCGGTCTCCGGTCCGACGGGTGGCGGCGGAGGCGGCCCATAAGGCGCCGAGAGGACCGGCGGCACCGGCGCGGCCTGCGGACTCTTCAGGGGCGTTGCACCCTGCCCCGGTGCGCGCGACTAGCCCGAGCGGGGTCCCGCCGGCGCGGCCGCGAACTCCCCTCTCCCCTCGAGCGCGGACACGATCTCCTCGGTCGAGGCCACGAGCGCGAAGCCCCTGCGGAGGGTCTTGAGCTCGGCCTCCTGTATCGACGCGTCGTCCGTGGCGTTGCAGTCCGAGCCGAATACGACCTTGTACCCCCGCGCGTGTGCCTCCCTCGCCGTCGTCCCGCAGCAGTAGTTCGTCATCGTCCCGCAGACGATCACCGTCTCGACCCCGAGGTTCCTCAGTATGTAGTCGAGGGGGGTGTTGGTGAACGCCCCATAGCTCGGCTTGGCGACCACGACGTCCCTCGAGTAGTCGGGCTTGATCGCGGCGTCGACGCTCTCCTTCGTGAACAGGGGCGGCCCGTCGTAGTCGTCGGTCTTGTCCATCGGCGCCCAGGCCTCCCTGAACCAGGGGTTCATGTCGGTGTTGGTGGGGTTGAAGGCGTAGCAGGTGTAGACGACCGGCGTCCCCGAGCTCCTGGCGGCGCCGATCAGCCTCGCGACGAGCGGGAGGATCTTCGTCGCGTCGGGCACCCAGAACGGGGCGTAGCCCGGCTTGGTGAACTCATCGATCATGTCGACTACGATCAGGGCGGACCGCCTCGGGTCGATCCTGATCGACGCGACGCCGGACCGATAGTCCCTGCGTGCCTTCCGGAGCTGGTACTCCTCGGTGAACTCTCCCTGCCTCCTCTTCCTCCCCTTCTCCTCCGCGGTCGGGGCTTCCAAGAGGTGGCAAGGGTGAGCCTCAGGTTATAAATCGATTATCGGCGGTCCTCGGAGCCTCGCCGGAGCGCGCCGCGGCGTCGCATCGCAGCCCTCGGACCGGCCTCGCGCCGCCGTCGGGTCCGACCAGCGTGCGGAAGCCGCCGGGCTGTCTCGGACCATCTGGTCCCCGTCCTCGCGGCCAGGACCCGATAAGCCGCGCGCCGCCCGTCCGCACCTCCCGGCGTTCCGTCGGCTATCTCCCGTAGACGCCGAGCAGGATGCCCATCTCCTTCAGGGGCTGCACCCAGCGCACCCGTTCCCCGTCGAACCACTCCTCCAGACCCCCGAGAGGGTGCCTGATCCCTGCGGCGTCGAGGTCGTCGGTTCCGATAAGGAACGCGCAGGGAGAGGGGCCGTAGGCCGAGAGCCTCTCTCCCAGCCAGCCTTCTCCGCGAGGCTCCGCGAGCACGACGGGAGACCCCTCGAACCGGGCCAGGACCGCCCCCTGGATCAGGTCTCGCCCGGTCTCCGGCTCCGCCCACCCGTAGAGCTCGCGGAAGAGCGACGTGGAAGCCGGCAGGTCGTTCACCGCGAGGACCACCGTCGTGATGCCCAGGAGGTGCGCGCCGGTGGCCGAGACCGACGGGGACGGCCTCGCGCGCAGTTCCCTCGGCGTCTCGTCTCTGATGAGAAAGGGGAGGACCGAGCCCGGCTCCCCGTCTCCCAGGAACCCAAGCTGCCACTTCACGAGGACGCCGTCTGGGCGCCTGCGGTTGTAGTCGTCGGGGCCCGTCGCGGGGATCCCGAGGGACCTCGCCCTCGCCACGTCCGCTGCGATGTCCTCGGAGCCGACGCACCAGGCACAGGGTCCTCCGTCGCCCTCTATCTGCCTGGACCAGATGTCGGGCTCGACCCCTGCCTTCAGACCCGATATCAGCTCGATGTAGGACCCGTCGCTGAACCCCAGGAGAGACATGTGGGTCTTTCCGCTGGAGTGCGGCCCTCCGTACTCGGTCGCCATCCCCGCGGCCGCGAACGCGTCCTGGACCTCCTTCAGGTCCGACCAGCCGACCGAGACGTGGTCGACCCTCAGCGGCCGGGACGCGGCCTTCCCGACCGCCCTGCCGAAGCCATCGGAAGTCGATCTCAACCGGTCGTCGTCACCACTCCCAGCTCCTCAGTACTCGTGGAGCCTCTCCCTGAGGCCCTCGGAGACGTGCCACTGGACCACGAGCCAGCGCCGGGCTGCGGCGTCCCAGCGGAGCACCGCCGTGATCCTCACCTCCGTCTTCACCTTCTCCCCGGCCTTCGTCTCTATCCTCCAGCGAGGCCTGTCTGCGGCCCAAGCCGCCTTCCCGTCGACGTGGACCTCCAGCTCCCTGCTCTCGAAGCGGAACGACCTGAGCGCCTGGAACTGGACCGCGTGGACGTCCTTGTATCGCTTCCATCCCGCGAACTTCTCGTCCCAGTCGGTCCCGAACGCAAGCAGGTCGTCGGAGTGGGAGAAGTTCTCGTCGAGGGCCTGGGCGTCGAGGTCCTCGAAGGCCCTGTAGATGCTCAGCATCGTATCTCTGACCCGTTCCTCCGCCGCTCTCTTCCGATCGTCCGCCGAGGAGGGCAAATCGACCGACCTCCGGCGGACCCAGTCGATATATGCGTTTGCGAGCCCGTGGAGCTCTCTGGACGTCCACTTCGAGCGGGGCCGGGGTGCGTCCGCCTCCGCGCTCCGCGGGAGGACGTCACAAGGTTTTAGGACCATCGCCCCGCCTCCCCGGGGCCGATGGCGCTCGAGTACGACTCGCTTCCCCGGGAGTACCCCCGAAGGTTCCTACCACTGGAGACCGACCTGGCCGACTGGTCACAGGTCGGACCGTTCTTCGACCAGCTGCAGGACCGCGGGCTGAGGTCGCTGGAGGGCCTGGAGCGCTGGCTCGACGACTACTCGGAGCTCTTCGTCGCCATGTCCGAGGCGGGCACGATCCGCTACGTGAGGATGTCCGAGCAGACGGACCGGAAGGACTACAGCGAAGACTACCTCGCCTTCGTGGAGAGGGTCGAGCCCAGGCTCAAGGTCGCCCAGTTCAACCTCAACCGCAGGTTCGTCGGGTCGGACCTCCACCGGCTCCTCCCTCCCGAGAGGTACCTCGTGATGGAGAAGAGGATCGAGAACAGCGTCCGGATCTTCCGCGACGAGAACGTCCCGCTCGAGACCGAGGAGAAGAGGCTCGAGCAGAAGCACCAGACCGTCACGGGCTCGATGTCGGTCCTCTACGAGGGCCGCGAGAGGACGATCCCGGAGATGGGCCGCTACCTCGAGATGCCCGACCGCGCCAGGCGGGAGGAGTCCTGGAGGCTCACCCAGGCTCGCCTCGCCAGGGACAGGGCGGGGCTCGAGGATATCTTCGACGGGATGGTGAGGCTGCGGGACTCGATCTCCCGCAACGCGGGGTTCGAGAACTACCGCGACTACAGCTTCGCCAGCCGCGAGAGGTTCGACTACGGGCCGGAGGACTGCTTCAGGTTCCACGCGGCCGTCGAGGAGCAGATCGTGCCGCTCGTCAGGGATGTCCAGCGGAGGCGGCGGGACGAGATGGGCCTCGACTCGATCAGACCCTGGGACGCCATCGTCGACCCCAGGGGGAGGCCCCCGCTCCAGCCGTTCGAGGGGACCCCTGAGCTGGAGAGGCGCTGCGAGCTCGTCTTCTCGAAGATCGACCCGGTCTTCTCGGGTTGGTTCAGGGAGATGAGGGACCTGCACCTCCTCGACCTGGAGAGCCGCCCCGGGAAGGCCCCCGGAGGCTACAACACCGAGCTGCTCGACGTCAGGCTGCCCTTCATCTTCATGAACTCGGTCGGGAGGGACCAGGACGTCTGGACGCTGATGCACGAGTCGGGCCACGCTTTCCACGTCTTCGAGATGCGAGACCGGGACCTCCACTACCTCTACAGGTCCGACAACACGCCGGTCGAGATCGCCGAGCTCGCCTCGATGAGCATGGAGCTCCTGGGCGGCGAGCACCTGGTCGGGACCTTCTACGGCGAGGAGGACGCGGCGAGGTCGAGGTACGAACACTTCCTCTCCATCGCGAGCCTCCTGCCGTGGATCGCCACGATCGACGCCTTCCAGCACTGGATCTACACCCACCCGGACCACACCAGGGAGGAGCGCGGCGACGCGTGGGAGGAGACCTACGACCGTTTCAGTCCGGGCACCTCCTGGGACGGCCTGGCCGAGGAGAAGCGGTTCCTCTGGCATCGGCAGCTCCACCTCTTCCAGACGCCCTTCTACTACATCGAGTACGGCATCGCCCAGCTCGGGGCTCTCGGGGTCTGGTCGAGATACCTGGCCGACCCCGGTGAGGCCGTCCGGGACTATCGGGCCGCGCTCGCGCTCGGGGGCTCGAAGCCGCTCCCGGAGCTCTTCGGGAGGGCGGGCCTGCCCTGGAACTTCGGGTCGGGACCGGTCGAGTCGTCCGGGAGGGCGCTGCGCAGGATCCTCCTGCCTTGAACGGGGGCGCCCGGGGTCTAGTCTAGGCTTTTAACGTGCGATGGTGCTCCGCCCAGCCCTTGGAGGTCCTCGACGGTTCGGCCATCTCGGAGCTCGTCTTCAAGCGGTACGCCCGGAACCCGACGGGCTGGAGCTTCACCATCTCCCCGTCCCGGTCCCACGGCTTCTACGACGCCCTGGTCGCCGGGCCCGAAGAGTCCTGGCAGCTCAAGATCGACACGATCTTCAAGCCCTCCCCCCTGGTCGTCGGGTCCAGGAGCGAGTCCGACCTCCGCGGCTACGCCGCGTCCGCCCCTCTCTCGTTCGGGTACAGGGAGATAGGCCCGAGGACCGTTCGCGAGATCGAGAGCCGAGGCGAGGCGACCCCGGGGCTCGCCGAGCTGCTCTCCCGGCTCGTCCCGGTCGTTCCTGAGCAGGGGAAGGCCTACGCCCACGGGCCGTTCGTCCTGGCCCGGGAGGCGGTGAGGATGCGGGACCGGTCGCAGGTCCTGGCCGACGAGAAGCTCTCGTCGCGCATGC
>JBEKTS010000082.1:0-19541 GCA_049515775.1 Nitrososphaerales archaeon
CGGAAGGTCAAGCAGGCGGACTCGAAGGTCGCGGTCTCGGCTCTCCTGCTCTCGTTCTCGGCATTCTGGTTCGCCGAGGCCTTCCTCTCGCCGCCCGACCTGATCCTAGTCCCGCTCTTCGCTGGGTTCGCGGCGCTGGTCTACTTCATGGCCAACCGCCCTCCCCGGACGGCGGACCGAAGCCGCGCTGAGGGCGCTTCGACCCGCTGGTCGCCGGACGCGACGCGGAGAGCCCGATTCGCCCCGGGATCCTAAAGGCGGTCGATCCCGGCCGCTCACCGGGGCCGGGACGGGACCTCCGTCGTGGCGATGATTGCCACGCTCGTTAGGACGGAGCTGCGGCCAGGATCGCCTGGGTCAGCACCGACTGGAGTGTCGGGACCTTGTAGGTGTTGTAGGTGAGGGGAGTGGCAGAGGCCACGGCGGCGCTCGCCGCTGCGGCCGCCGTGGTGCTGTTGACCGTCTGGCCGACGATCGCATTCTCGGCAGCGGTCGACTCGAGCGGGGTCGGTGCGACGCCACCCAGGACTATCCTGGCGGCCGTGCATTTGCTCCCGCTCATCGTCAGCATCGCCGCGACCGAGACGACGGCGAAGTCGATCGCCTTCCTCTGGGCGTTCTTGATGAAGGTCTGGGTCGTGTTTGCGGCTGGGGTGGGGACGTCGATCTCGGTGACGATCTCGCCCGTGTTGAGCACCGTGCCGGTGAGGGCGTCGAAGAAGCTGGCTATGGGTATCGTCCTGGAGGTCGTCACGACGCTCGCGTCGAGCGCGAGGAGCGCCGTGGCGGTGTCGGACGGGTAGACCGAGAAGCAGCCCTTCGGGGCGCCGAAGATCGAGTGGTAGGTGTTGATGCCCGCTGCGGCGTAGCATGGGTTGGCGGCGGTCTTCCTGTGGCAGTCTACGTACCCGCCGAGCCGGTCCGGGAACCTGTAGTACCAGCACTCGACGGACTGGCAGAGGTTGCCGCCGAGCGTCCCCATGTTCCTGACGTTCGGGGTCGCAACCGAGGCGGCGGCCTGGGAGAGCATCGAGTAGCTGCCCTGGACGACCGAGGAGCTGGCGACGTCGGCGAGCTTGGCGAGGGCCCCGACCTTGAGGGTCCCGTTGTCCACGGTAATCTGGTCCATGTTGGGGATCGTCTTGAGGTTGACGAGCGTCGCCGGGTACGGGGGCGTGGTGGTGGAAGAGTATATGCCCACCTCGAGGGCGTTCAGCAGATCCGTTCCTCCCGCGATCACACGGACGGTTGGGTCCGTTATCGCTGCGACCGCGTCTGCTACCGTCGTCACGTTCACGTGCTTGAAGGGTTGCATTCTATTTCACCTCAACTATTCCGTCGGCGTCCCGCTAGTCGTTTTGCTGGTGGTGGTCGTGCTGGTGGTGGTCGTGCTGGTGGTGGTCGACTGCGTGCCGAATGTCGTGGGGGTGCTGGAGTAGCTGACCGCGTTCTGGGATGGCTGGGGCTTTATCGTGCCCAGCACTGCCAGGATCTTGTCGGCGGTCAGCGGGGCGTTCGGGATGTGTCCTCCTATGGCGTTCGCTATGGCGTTCGCCACGGCGGGGTAGGCTGCGGAGAGCAGCGCCTCTCCGATGCCCTTGGCCCCGTACGGGCCGTCCGGGTGGGGGAACGGGATTATGAGTGTCTGGTAGTTCGCGACCGTGCACAGCCCGTTGTCGAGCGACGTCGGCTCCTTCTGGAACTTCAGGAGCGTGTTGACCGGCCTCCCGTAGGAGAGGCCCGGCTGCAGGTTGTCCATCACCACCTCCTCCATGATCGAGGTTCCCCAGGTCTGGCTGAGGGCCGACTCGAACTGGCCGTTGTAGGCCAGGACGTTGATGGGCGTCGCGTCGCACGCGTTCACGAGCTGGACCAGCCTCACCTCGCCCGTCTGAGTGTTTACGTCGACGACGGCGCCGGCCCCGAGGAAGACGTAGGAGTTGTCGGAGGACCTGCCCGTGATGGCGTAGGATCCCGTCCCCACGATCTCCGCCTCCCCGCCGACCGACAGGAGGGAGCTGATGGCTATCTTCGTGGACGGGTTGGCCGTGACGTAGACGTAGCCGTTCGCCGTTGAGAGCTGGGCCGCCGTTGCGTTCAGCTTGGGGGCGGCGAGCGCGAGGAGCTGCTGGATGGCGTTCTGGCACGCGAGGATGACGGAGTAGCCGCCCTGGAGCGTCTTGGTGCTCCCCGCCGAAGCGCTGCAGTTACCGAGCGTCGCCGTGTCCTTCATGAGGACCGTGGAGATGCTGGAGACGGGCACCTGGAACTGCTGCGCGGCGATGATCGCTGCGACGGTGTTGTGGCCCTGTCCGTGGTCACTGACACAGCTCCTCACCTGGATGCCTCCGTCCGGGAGTACCTTCACCTCGACGTTGGCACCCCAGATGCCGGGGCTGTACTTGTTCCCCGCGGCAACGCCGACGCCGCGGACCCACGGAGCGCCCGGCTGCGCGATCGTTGTGCCGTATCCGACGGCCGCGGCCGCCTGCTGGAGTGTCGGCGTCGCTCCGCAGCTCGACTGGATCGAGTTCTCGCCGACGATGCTCAGGTCGCCGGGCTGGCAGATGTACTTCAGCCTCAGCTGCACGGGGTCGACGCCCGTCTTCTTGGCGATGAGGTCCATCTGTTGCTCGATGGCCCACAGCTGTTCGGGGGTCCCGAACCCACGGAAGGCCTGCCTCATCGGCGTGTTGGTGTAGACGGCGTAGGCCTCCACGAAGTAGTTCGGGATCGCGTTGGAGTACTCCGTGTGCGCCTTGAGCGTCTGGGCGACGTTGTCCGAGAGGTGGTGAGCGCCGACGCAGTTGTAGGTGGTGTACTGCCGTGCCACGATCGTGCCGTCCTTCATCACTCCATCCTTGGCCACGACGACGAAGTCCGGTCTGGGATTGAGCAGCGACGACTCCTCGCGGGTCATGATGTACTCCACCGGCCTGCCCGTCTTGAGGGCGAGAGCGACCGCTATGACCTGGTCCGCCATGACTGAGTGCTTGCACCCGAATGAGCCTCCTGACCCCGCTTCGTAGCACCTGATCTGAGCCAGTGGGATTCCGAGCATGGTGTGAATCAGGTTCTGCTGCGCGAAGAGGCTGTCCGTCGTCATCCAGGCCTCGACCGAGCCGTCGGAGTGGGGGTCGACCACGGCGCCGAAGACCTCCATCGCCATGTGGAACATGGCCGGCGTGCTGTAGGTGTTCTCGATGATGTAGTCGGCCGAGGCCATCGCCTGGGCGACGTTGCCCTTCGAGTAGAACTGGTACGCGACGACGTTCGGCGGACGCGGGGTCACGGTCAGCGGGGAGCTCGTGGTGCTTGGGACATCCGTCCCGACGGTCCAGCACGTCGTCGGGGCCGTTGGCGCCGCGGCCGTGGCCGGGTCAAAGATCGCGGGGAGCACGTCGTAGGTGACGTTGATCAGGTCGCAGGCAGCCTCGGCTATCTCGGGCGTCACGGCCGCTACGGCGGCGACGGGTTCGCCGAAGGACATCACCCTCCCTATCACGCCGGTCGGCGTGCTCGGTGCACCCGGTCCGGAGAGCATGTAGTAGTCCACGTCGACGGCCTTCGGATACTCCTGGCCCGTGATGACGGCCACGACGCCCGGGACCGCCGCGGCGGCGCTCGTGTCTATGGCGGTGATGTTCGCGTGCGCGACGTTGCTCCTGAGCACCTTGGCGTAGAGCCTGTCGGGGAAGCCGGCGGCTATGTCCTGGATGAAGAGCTTCTGCCCCGTGACCTTGATCGTGCTGTCCACCCGCGGGACGCTCGTCCCCACTATCTGCAGGGCCTGGGTCGTCGTCGTGGAAGTGGAGGTCGTTGAGGTAGTGGACGACATCTAGGTCCCTCCAATCACGCTCTCAGCGGCTAGAATAGACTTGACTATGCTAATGTAGCCCGTACACCTGCAGAGGTTGCCCGAGATGGCCGTCCGAATCTCGGCTTCGTTCGCCGTCGGATTCTGATCCAGGAGCGCCTTGGCCTCCAGAATCATGCCTGGCGTGCAGAAGCCGCACTGCAACCCCTGGTTCTCGATGAAGGCCTGTTGAATTGGGTGGAGCGTGTTCCCCGTGGCCAGCCCTTCTATGGTCGTTATGTTCTTGCCATCGCACTCGCAGGCGAGGGTCATGCACGAGAGGATCGGCTTCCCGTCCGCGATCACCGTGCAGGCGCCGCAGTCACCCTCCCTGCAGCCCTCCTTGGTCCCGGTCAGCCCCAGCTTCTCCCTCAGCGTGTCGGCCAGCGTGGCCCACGGGGCTACCTGGCTCGTGTCCGTCCCGATGTCCAGAGTTGTCGAGACGCCGTTGACCGTGAACGTCACGGGGGGCGGGGCCTGAATCAGCGTCTGGACGCTCGTCGTCGTCTGAGTCTGGGTCTGAGTCTGAGTCTGCGTCTGCGTCTGCGTCTGCGTCTCGGTCTGGTTCTGAGTCTGAGTCTGAGTCGCGGTGTTGGTCTGCGTCTCGGTCGTCTTGGTTCCCGCACCCAGATATCCGCCGGCGGCGCCGACCACTGCCCCAACCGCCAGTCCGGTCACCGTGCCGGCCACGAATTTGCGTCTGGAAATTTTACCTTTGGATTCGTCCTTGCCCGTGGATTCGTCTGCCAATTGGCTCGTCGGTGACGAGGCGGCGATTCTGTAATTATATTCCACGTAATTAGTGTGTTCATTGTGAAATCCATTGCGCCCATTTGCAAGCGAGGCGACGACACGGGGCGGCTCGGGAGAAGGCGCCTTGGCACCATCGCCGAGGTCGAAGCCACCGGACGCCGGGCCGCGTCAGATGGTCAGCAGGATGAGCAGCGAGGCGCCCACCATCGCGGCGCCGCCGACCTTCTGCAGCAGCTGGCTGCTCCTTCCCAGCCGCGAAGCGGAGATGCGGGACCCCTTCTGGGTGGCGTAGGTCAGGGCGGCCAGCGGCGTGGAAAACCCGAACGCGAAGACCAGCAGACGGGAGACCATGGAGAACGTCCCGACGCCCGCCAGGATGTTCAGCATCCCTCCGATCACGAAGGGGAGGCTGCAGCCCAGGGAGAGGAAGCCGTACACCAGCGCGTAGGTCGTCACGCCTCGGACCTGGTGGCTCGCAGACGACATGCCTGGGATTCGGGCGCCCGCGGGAAACAGACTGATGCCGACGAGGGCTGCGAGCCCGAGCGCCATCAGCGCGAACGATATCACGGCCTTGCCGCCGAGGAGGACGGACCAGAAGAGGTCACCGGCCAGTATGAAGACCCCGCCGATGAGCAGGATGCCCACCGCGCCCGCTGCGAACGAGGAGAGGGAGGAGAGCTCGATGCTCCTCTTCGACCTGTTCTCCCGTCCGACCAGGAACCCCACGTACCCGGGCAGCAGCGGGAGCACGCAGGGCGATGCGAAGACGCCCACCCCCAGGACCGCCGATATGAGAAGGGAGGGCGACTCGGAGGCCAGGGAGGAGAGCTGCGGCAGCAGCGTCGAGGACGGAGGATCCTGCGCCTGCGAGGCGGGCGCGTCCGCCTGGAGGAACTGGTTCATCTGCTCGGAGGAAGCGAACGTGCCTAGGTGCTCCGCGACCGCAACGCCCCCCACGAAGATGTAGAAGGTCGGAGTCCCGGCGACGTTGTACTTCGCGAAGAGCGGAGAGGTGACGACGCTGTACCGCACCTCCAGGAAGGTCATCGAGCCCCCGTACTGCGTCGAGAGGGCCTGCCAGAGGGGACGCATCGCGTCGCAGTCCGAGCAGCCGGTGGCCGAGTAGAAGACCGCGACCTTGTTCGACCCGTCAAGGATCGACTGGAACTTCTGCGGCGTCACGCTGAGCGCGGCGTCGTTCTGGGCCGCGGTCACGTAGGCCAGCGTCGAGACGAGCAGGAGCGTGAACGCTGCGAGGAGGACCACGAAGGTCACGGCGCGTCTGTCCGTTCTCGCGTTCACGTGCCAAGCGCCGTGGAGGCGCGAACCCCACGCTCTAATTAAGCGCCGGGGCGATTATCGAAAATGAGAACGGCCTTCCGACCGCCCGGAGAACGCCGCGCCGTCCGGGTCGCACGGGCCGAGCCCTCGGACCCGGGGCCGGCCTCGTCCTCGTCGCCCAAGTACGCCACGAGGAAGATGAGCAGGACCAGCACGGCAATCAGCAGGTAGTCGTAGGGAGGCGGGAGAAGCGTGGAGGCGCCTCCCACGTAGGGTATCGACAGCACGGCCACCCCCCTGACGCAGTCGGCCGTGACGTATGGCCAGGACGTGGGCTCGTCGGGCGTCGGGTTCGTCGCGCGGTTGTCGCCCTGGGTGATGAGGCCCCCATCGCTGGCGACGCCGACGACCCTGTGGACGACGATGAGGTCGCTGCATGACCCCGCGCGAGTCGGGCTGTTGAAGACCACGACGTCCCCCACATGGATGTCCCCGAAGGGCACGCTCCTGGCCACGACGAGGTCTCCCACGCCGAGGGTGGGGGACATGCTGCCGGAGACGACGGCGTAGATCCTCACGCCGCCGGCGGCGTCGACCAACGTGAACTCCGCGGCGAGGACGAGCGCGACCACTACGAGGACCGAGTACAGAGCACGCCTGGCGTTCGTCCTCAAGGCCGCCCCGACGCGCCGCTCCCGATTGTTAAGCGTTGGGCGGAGGGACCCACCGTGGTCCGTCGGCGCCGGGTACCGAATCGAGGCAGGAGCGAGCGCCAATCGCTTATATTCGGTTTCCCGTCGGGACCGCAGCACGAACGTGGAACCCTTGAAGCGGGGCGGTTTGTTCCGGCGCATCGCGCCGTGCCTGGTCCTCCTAGCCACGGCCACGCTGGTGCTGGGCGTCCATTCGGCGCACGCAGACACGGTGGCCGCCACCGTGCCTATCGGCGGCGGCTATCCCACCCTCTTCGCGTTCGATTCGGCCAACGGGGACATCTACGTGACGGACTACGGCCACAACGGGGCGGGTTCGAACGTCACCATAATCTCGGGCTCGACAAACGGGGTGGTCGGCGGGGTGGTCGTCGGCCCCGGTCCGTTCGGCATCGCCTTCGACCCGGCCAACGGGGAGCTCTACGTGGCGGACGCGGGCTCCAACTCCGTCGCGGTCATCGACGCTTCGACGAACGAGGTGGTCGGTACCGTGGCCGTCGGCACATACCCCAACGGTGTCACGTTCGACGCGGCCAACGGCGAGGTATACGTGGCGAACGATGGCACCGACACGGTCTCGGTCATAAACGCCTCCTCCAACGAGGTGGTCGCGACCGTGGCCGTCGGCCAGTATCCGGTCTACTCGGCGTTCGACTCTTCCAACGGCGACGTCTACGTGGCGAACGGGGGTTCCAACAGCGTCTCGGTCATAGACGGGTCGTCGAACGAGGTCGTCGCCACGATCCTGGTCGGGAGGACCCCCGTCTATGCGGTCTTCGACGCCGCCAACGGCGACGTCTACGTCCTGAACAACGTCCAGGCCACGATCTCGGTCATCGACGGCTCGTCCAACGCCATCGTCGCGAGCATCCCTACGGGGACCGGACCCGTCGCCGCGGCCGTCGACCCCCAGAACGGGGAGATCTACGTGGCGATCAGCCTGAACAACGGCAAGGGCACGGTGGTCTCCGTGGTCTCGGGCGAGACGGATGCGGTGGTCGGCAACGTCACGGTCGGCAAGGACCCCTTCGGGGTCGTCTTCGATCCCGACGACGGAGAGGTCTACGTCGCGAACTTCCACTCGGCGTCCGTCTCCGTGATCGCCCCCTCCCAGGTGACGTCCTCGAGCTCGTCGGCATCGAGCGCGCAGAGCTCCAGCCTTTCGGCCGGCGACTCCGTGGTGCTGGTGGGTGTTGCGGTCGCCGTCGAGGTCGCATCCCTCGTGATCGGCAGCCGGAGGTCCGGCGCGCGAAAGCACGGCGCTCGCACCTTGTTAGCGGACCGGGTCCCCGCGTTCGGACGGCGGGCACGGGAACTCCGACTGGACCCCCGTGGCACCCCGATGCGCCCGGGTGCCTGAGCCCGAGCCCGCTGCCGCCTCGGCCGATCGAGGCGCCGGCTGGCGTGGTGGGTCGGCAACCGGCATCGGCGTGCGAGGAGTTCAGCCGGAGGTGGGCGGGGTCGCGGGGAGGACGCGCTCGGACGGGTCGAGGATCTTCCGGAGCCGCTGGAACTCCTTCTGGATGGTGGCCTCGGTCACTCCGGCGGCCGCCGCGACGTCTCTCTGGGTCAGCCTATTCCCCTCCAGCACCGCTGCCATGTAGAGCGCCGAGGCCGTGAGCCCGATCGGGTACGTGCCGCCGGCGACACCCACCCTGTCGGCCCTCGAGAGTATCTCGAGAGCGGTCGCCCTCACGTACTGGTCGGCCCCCGCCTTCGCTGCGACGCGGTCGATGTACTCGGCTGCCCCCACCGGGGGGACCTCGAAGTCGAGCTTCGTCACGAGCGACCGGTAGCACCTCGCGATGCCGTTCCGGTCGACTCCCGTGGCGGCCGCGACATCGTCAAGGGTCGTCGGGAGCGCCCGCTCCCGGCAGGCGGCGTAGAGCGAGGCCGCGGCAAGATGGGTGGGAGACCTCCTGGTCCTCAACGCGGTGACGCCCATGCGGCAGATGCGCGCAGCCTCCTCAGTGATGGTGGCCGGGAGACCGAGCGCCTCGGAGAACCTGCGGAGTTCGCCGAGGGCCTCCCCAAGACTAGGTCGATCGGGGAGCGGACGGTCTCTTGAGGACATATCCTATCGCCAGGCCAGCCACGAGCAGGACGGCCATCAGGCCGTACGCCCAGCCGGGGATGACGGAGTTCGTCTGCGTCACCGTGCTGGTGGAGATCTGGGTCGCCGTGGACGTCAGCGTCGAGGTCAGCGTGGACGGCGACGCCGTGGTGGTCAGCGTGGACGGCGACGCCGTGGTGGTGGTCGTGACCGTGGAGCCTGGTTCTGTGGTGGTCGTCGTCGGGCCCGACGCCGTGGTCGTGGTGGTCGTCAGCGCGGGACCGGATACCGTCGTCGTCTTGAAGCTAGTCACAGTGCCGACGGTGGTGGTGGTGATCTGCGTGGTGGTGGTCGTCATGGTACCCACGGTGGTCGTCTTCGTCGAGAAGATGGTCACGGTGCCCACGGTCGACGACGTGCTGGTGACGCTCACGACGTGCGGGGTGTAGAAGAACTGGGTTACCGCGGTCATCGGCGCAGGTTCCTGCGAGGTGACGGTGACGGTGTAGGTGCCCAGGATCCAGTCTGAACTGTTCGCGACTATGTTTATGGTATCGCTGAACGATCCGTCCGAGGCCAGCGTGACGTTGTTGTCGTAGAAGACGGTCGTGTAGTCGGGGTTCGTGACCTGCAGCACGACCGCAGTCCCGGCCGTCGGAGCCGGCGTGACCGTCCCGCTGATTACCAGGGGTACGGTCGCCGAGTAGTCCTCGGCGTTCGTCGCCAGGCTTATCGCGAACAGCGGGCCGCTGGTGGAGCTCGATGAGGTCGACTTCTTGGTCGATGCCGATGTGGTCGTCGTCGAGGTGGTGGAGGTCGACCTGTTGGTCGAGGTGGTCGACGACGTCGATTGTGTCGACGAGGTCGTGCTCGATGTGGTGCTCGTCGTCGAGGTGGTAGTGGTCGTGGTATCGTGCGAGGACGTCGTCGAGGTCGTCGTCGATGCGCCGGTCACCTGTACCACGATGGGCTGCATCTGGCTACCCTGGGCGTACAGGGTGAGGGTGTACATGCCCGCCGATAGGCTGGCTGGGATCGATATCTTGTAGAGAGTGGTAATGTTCCCCGCCGTGGGCGACTTGTCCTGGGCGGACCCGTCGGTCACAGAGGCAGGGCTGAAGGTGAACTTGGCGTTGTCGGTCTGGTTGGACTCCCATTGCTGGAGTCCGGGGACCACGCCGGTCGCCTGGACGTTGTTGGTGCTGATGTAGAAGTGGAAGGAAGTCCCGGCCTTTGCCGTTGTTGTGGCAGTAGCAGCCTGCGTCGAGGCTGGGGTCGCCGTGTGAGAAGCTACCCGCAAGCCAGACGCCGGACGTCACTGTCACGACACCGAGGAGCAATACCGCAAGCGTGACGATGTACATGCTGCGCTTGTTCATTGTCAATTGGACCACACCATGTGCTAAAGAAGGAAGGGGGAGGGAGGTTGTCTCTCCCTCCCCTTGGTCTGTCACCATCGTCCTCTTTACGCCAGGCTCGGCTCTGCGGCGCCGTTCTGACCGGCCAGGCGGCCGTAGATGGAGTAGAGGCCGAGGGTGTTGTGGTACCGCCGGTAGCCCCACCCGCCCGTGCACTCGCCCGCCGCGTAGAGGTGAGGAATCACCGGTTCCTGGTTGATGGACACGATGTTCTGGTTGGTCTCCTGGTTCGCCATCCACTGCGAGGCCTGTACGTCGATGACCTGCGCCTTGGAGTTGATGCGTATCCCGTTGCGCTGGGTGTGGCGGACGATGGTCCACTTCACGGCGTAGAAGGGAGCCGTCGTTATCTGGTGCTTGGGGATGCTCCCGAAGTCGGGGTCCTTGCCGGCGGTGACGTAGCCGTTGTAGTTGGCGACGGTCGTGGCCAGACCGCTGGGGGAGACTCCCATCTCCACGGCCAGGGCCTGGAGGGTTGCTCCCGTTGCGCACGAGTCCGGATACAGGAACGGCGTCACCATCGGGTTCGGGCTCGCTATCGTGGCGACCGGCCAGTTGAGGGCGGCTGCGCCGTTGGCGTCTGCGATGGCCCAGCAGTTGCGCGGCCTGTCCGGCAGGTTGAGCCACGCCCTTGCGAACTGGTGCTCGGGCCACTCGGAGGACTCGCCGTTGTTCTGTGCCCCTCCGTACGGAAGAGGAGCGTATGGGTCGGTACCGAGTTGTGTCGGGATGACCAGGTTCATCGTCGTCTCGTTGACGAACCGCGTGCCGTCGCCCTTGACGCAGATCACCTGCGAGGGGTCGGTGATTCCGAGCCCGCCGCTGCTCGCGGTGTAGCCCGCCGCGGAGGAGTAGTTGCGCGGATTCTGCGTGGGCCAGCCCCAGTAGAGGTGCGAGCCCCACTTGATGGGCAGGTAGATCACGTACGACATGTCGGAGAGTCCGGCTCCGACGGTCACGGCGGCCAGGTGCCCGTCTCCCGTGTTCTGCACCATGTCCGGAGTGCCCGGGGGACCCATCCCGTCGTGGTACGTGTCACCGTTGATCCGCGGGTCGAAGGAGTAGCACATCAGGAGGTTGTCGGCGCACCCTCCGGTGGCGATGACTACCGCCTTGTTCGCCATGATGTTGATGGGCCCGGTCGGCGTGATGGCCGCGACTCCGACGACGTTGCCTCCTGGCTCGCGATAGATGCCCGTCATCGCGGTGTTCAGCTGGATCGGGACCTTCAGCGTCGCCAGCTGCTGGGCGTAGAGGTACACCCACGAGAACCCGTTGGTCGTCGGGTAGTTCGAGGACGCCGCCAGGGACACCCCTCGGAAGGGCACCGTCTCCGGAGTGAGGGTCGTGGTGATGTTCGTGGAACCGCTGGTGTAGTTTGTCACGGGGAGGGAGGTCGCGGTGGTCGTCGCTTCGACGCCCTGCGTCGGCGCCGCCCAGACGGCTCCCAGGCTCTCCATCCAGGAGAGCCAGGCATCTCCCAGCCCGGTGTAGGTCTGGTAGAGCTCGAGGTTGCCGCGGAAGTCGCAGCCCTTCATCTCGTCGGCCAACCACTGGTTTATCGAATCGCCGGTTATCTTGTTCTTCTGCTGTACGTGATTGTTGCCGCCGATGGTGGCGCCTCCGCCCGCTCCCAGCCACAGGCCACCGTAGTGGTCCATCTTCTCTATTATGAGGGTGTTGGCCCCCGCCGTCGCTGCCTCGATCGCGGCGGACATCCCGGCGCCCGAGGCTCCGACGATCAGCACGTCGACGGACTTGTCCCACTGAGACGGGAGACCGACCGTCGGCTGAGCGAGGGATGGAAGCCCGCGCTCGTTGCTCGGGAGCACCGGCCCTCTGAAACGAGGTTCGAGCTTCTCTGGTGAGGCAGCCACGCTCGGCACGAGCGAGGTCGCGCCCGCCACGACGCCTAGCGCCGCGGCTCCTGCGGCGGCGGTTCCCATGAACTGTCGCCTCGAAAACTTCTTGTCAGCGAGTTTCTCTTCAGTCAATTGAAGTCGCTGGTCGCAAACCCAATGGAGTCTCTAGTTAAGCCGGACGTAACATCTGCACCCATTCTGGATGGAGTTGCACACGCGTCCGCCGGAGGGGCGCGCCCGGCGGAGCGACGCGCGCTCGCACATGGAACACAGTCAGACCCGCGCCCTCCCTTCGTCCCGGGACGGCTTACGGATCCGAAGGGGCTCAAGACCCGCCGGTCCTGCTCTTGATCGCCCCCGCTCTACAATTCCCAATGTTGAGAAACGCACGCCATCCTTATTATCTCTGCCAGGGCCGTTCCAAGACCAGGGATGGGACGGGTGCAAGAGGAGAGGTTTTCCGAGGACGATGCAGGGCCATGTTCGAAGTAGAACACGACAGGTCGAAGCGGACGGCGTCGGCGACCTTCAGGGTCAGCGAGAAGGCCTACAGGGCCCTCCAGGTCGAGGCGGAGAAGCAGGACACCAGCCTCAACACCCTCGTGAATCAGGTCTTCGACGCCCACGTCAACGACCGGCTCTTCCTGGAGAAGCTCGACTTCATGAGGGTCAACAAGCTCACCTTCCGACGGATACTGGAGGGGACGAGCGACCAGGCCCTCACCGAAGCCGGCCTCAGCTCGGGTAGAGAGACCATCAGGACGGTCACGCTCGGGAGGGGAGCCGGGATGACCCTCGAGGGGCTCCTGGAGACGATCTCCGCGCTCGCCGATTTCAGCGGATTCGCACGCTACAGCGAGATACGCTCATCGGGGAACAGGGTGGTGGTGCTCACGCAGGACCTCGGTCCGAAGTGGTCGGTCTTCATCGGCAACTTCGTCGCGGCCGCATTCAAGCTGATCGACTGCGAGCCGAAGATAACGACCGGCGACCGGTCCGTGGTCGTCGAGATCACGACGCACGCCTGACCCGGCGGGTCGCAGAGGCTCGCTAAACTAGCTACCTCGGCCAGCGGTCAGGAGACGGGTCGTTGTCCGTGCGTCCGCTCTTGGCCCAGAGCCGGTGGAACTTGTCCGCGACGTCCACGTTGAGCGTTGCGGTCGCCGAGATGACGCCCAGCTCCGACGCCATCTGCACGCTCCGGAACGAGCTCCTGTAGACCGCGTATCTCTTCCCGTCGTCGGTGACCATGATGCGCTCTACGACCAGCAGCCCGTGGTTCGCGAGGTCGCTCGCCCTCCTGTAGCACGTGCTGCGGGGGACGGCCTGCTCGAGGCTGATCTCCTGGATGGTCTTTCCCCGGTCTACGGTCGAAGAGATGATCCTCCTCGAGAATTCGTCGGAGAGCGCCGTCATCACCGCCCTCGTCATCGGCGCGCTCAGTATGATCATCAGCGGGATGTCCTCTGCCGAGACGTTCGGAGCGCCGTTCGAGAAGGGCACGGCTATTCGAATATTATATAACATACTTCGTACATATATTGAGCACGTCTCATTTGCAGCGATTTGCAATCATATGCAATGTCAGGTGGTCCGTCGTTCTCCGGGATGGGTCGCCGATCGGAAGGCGGTTCGGACGCATCTGGACTCGATCGCCCTCGCGGCCGACGGCGACGGGAGGAAGCTGCAGGCGCGAACGCATAAATCGCCGAGCGCCAGACCGAGACCAGCCGGGATCTGCGATTGCTTTGACCCCATCGACGGTCGGGGGAAGTCTAGAGCGCGGGCGCATGGTTCAGCGGACGGACTCGCTCCGTCATTCCATCATCGATCGTTGGCCGTCGCTCTCGTCATTCCGACCGAGCGCGGGAGGCCCCCATCTCCCGCGCCGCTCACGGACGCCTGCGGCGACGCCATCGCATCCCTCTCCGCGCGGCGCGGATGGTCGTCGTGTGGATCTGACGGCTGCGTCGGCCGGCGAAGCGCCGGATCAGGCCGTGGTCCAGGAGGGAGCGAGCTCGGCGAGGGGGGATGCGAAGGAGGAGGGGCGGCCCGGGACAGGCGGTCGGACGAGTGACGTGAGCACGAGGGTGAAGCTCGCGTCTGCGCTGATAGCCGTATTCTGCATCCTCAATGCGGTCGATGCGTACACCACCGAGGTCGGTCTTGCGAATGGTGGTCGGGAGATCAACTCGATCTCGGCCGCATTCATCGCGCATTTCGGCATCGGGGGGTACGTGTTCGGCAAGGTCCTTGTCTCCCTGTTCTTCGCGGGCGTCTCGATCGTCGCTTGGAGGTGGTGGCACAGGATGGACGAGCTGATCTTCGACCTATACCTCGTGATGTCCCTCGCGCTGCTGACGGGCGCCACCGCGGCGGTGCTGAACAACCTCGTCGTACTGACCCAGCTCTAGTCGGGTGCGCGCCGGTGCCGGTCCTCGAACGTTCGGGACGCCGGGCCGTCGGGTTCACGATGGGAGGCCCGCGAGTGGCTCACTTCTTGGGCGACTTTTTCTCGAACGACCTCTGCGCCAGAGTGATCCGTTCCTGGTATTCCGCGTCGGTGAGCTCGCCCAGCGGTTTGCTCGAGAGGTAGAGGTAGCGCGCCTCGGCCTTCTCAGGCGTCAGGCCGTCGACCTTCTTCTTCGCGTCGGCCGCCAGCACCCGGGGGTCTGCCGCGCTCTCGTCGGCCTTCTGCTCGCCTTTGGGTTCCCCCCTGGGCTCGCCCTTGGATTCCGTCCTGGGAGGGGCGCCCTCCCCCTTGTGGTACTGGAGGCGCATCGACGCCACCACCTCGAGGTTCTTCCCCCTCGCCCATTTCTCCACGGTCGCCGTGACGCCCGACCACTGGGAAGGGTCCACGTCGTCCGGAAAGTAGATCGCCCTTCGCGCCTTGTCGTAGGTCAGGTCCCTGTATCTCTTGCCCTCCAGATGCCCCCGTAGCTCCTCGGCGAGGTCCTCCGAAGGTAGTTCGATCCTTCTCAACGATTCTCCCGATTGCTCCCACGAGGGGCGTCCAGAAATTGCTTTCCATCGTCCGCTCGAGCGAGCGCGTGAGAGGAGTCGTGGCCCCGGCAAAGATGGAAATATGCCCGCCCCCGGAACCACCGCGCGTTGGAGATCCAGAAGGAACTGGCTGACTCGTTCCCCGGCCTCCGGGTCCTCGAGCTGAGGATGGAGGGTCTCTCGGTCGGAAGTACGGACCCGGCGCTGGAGCGCCTCAAGGAGGGGGTGCAGGCCAGGATAAGGGCGACGACCGCCTCCCTGAGCGAGGTCAAGGACCTGCAGGTCTTCAGGGCATACAGGGACTTCTTCTGGCGGGTCGGGGTCGATCCGACGAAGACGAGGCCTGCCGGTGAGGCGCTCATCAGGAGGATACTCGCGGGAGGAAGCCTCCCCACGATAAACACGTTCGTCGACGCCTACAACCTGGCCTCGGCGGAGACGCACGTAGCCATCGCAGCGTTCGACCTGTCGCGGGTAGACGCGACATCGCTCCTGATGAGGCGCGCGACGTTAGGCGAGCCGTTCCGCGGCATCGGAATGCCGGCCCCCATCGTCCTGAAGGGCGCCGAGGTCGTGATCGAGGACAGGAGCGCCCGCAGGCTGATTGCGGTCTATCCCTACCGAGACTCGGACGACAGCAAGGTCACCGAGGAGAGCAGGGACGTCCTGCTCATGATGTGCGGGGTCCCCGGGCTCGACGAGCGGGTGCTCGAGCGGGCGAAGGCGGTCTGCCAGGACTACGTCGAGAGGGTCTGCAGAAGGGCCGGCGTCGCGACGGGCTGACGGGCCTCAGCGGGCGCCGGGCTGACGGGCCACCCTTGGCCGAAGAGACGCCAGCGTCGCGACGAGCGCAACCTCGGCGGTCACGGCGGCGAGGTAGTCCCAGCGCACCGAGGAGGCGCTGCCGGGGCTGGCGGCCGAGGCGCTCGAAGTCGTGAAGGTGGAGGACTGCGTGGTGAGCGTGGTCGTCGTCGAGGTGGAGATCGACCCTGTCGATGTGACCCCCGAGAGGACTGCTATGGTGTTGTCTGCCTCGTCCCCCACGTAGACCTCGTCGTTACCCGAGTCGTAGGCCAGCGCCTCCGGCATCGCCCCCACGACGGCCGTGCCGACCACCTGGTCGGTGGCGTCCGAGATCGCGGTGACGGTATCGTCGCCCTCGTCGGTGACGAAGACCTCCCCCTTGGCCGGGTCGTAGACCGGGTCGTAGGGGCTCGACCCGGCAGCCGGGGTGGCTATGACGGTGTTCGTCGTGTCGGAGATGACCGAGATCGTCCCGGACGAGGAGTCCGCGACGAATACGTCACCCTTGGCCGGGTCGTAGGCGATACCCACCGGCAGGGAGCCGACGGTGATGTTCTGGACTATAGTGTTGGTCGTGTCGGAGATGATCGAGACGTTGCCCGATTCGTAGTTGGCGACGAAGACCTCGCCCTTCCCCGAGTCGTAGGCTATCCCCCAGGGAGCCGCCCCCAGCGAGATGTTCGCGACCAGGGCGTCGGTGGAGTCGGAGATGACCGAGACCGTCCCGGAAGCGGAGTCGGGATCGTTGTTGGAGACGAAGACCTCGCCCAGACCGGAGTCGTAGGCCACGCCGATGGGCGTGCTCCCGACGCCCACCGTGGCCACGACCGAGTCGTTGCCGTCGGATATCACCGAGACCGCGTTCGAGCCGCTGTCGGCCACGAAGACCTCGCCCCTGCCCGAGTCGTAGGCCAACCCGATGGGCGAGACCCCGACCGAGACGTTCGCGACGATCTTGTTGGTGGCGTCCGAGAGGACGGAGACGTTGTTGGAATCGTAGTCGGAGACAAAGACCTCGCCCCTGCCCGAGTCGTAGGCGACTCCGGAGGGCGACGCGCCTCCGCCGACCGTGACCACCGCCGGAGACGCGCCGCGCACCAAGGGGAGGAGGATCGGGGCGAGGAGGAGCAGGAGGAGGAGAGCGAGGGGTGCCAGGCGAAGGGGGGACTTGGTCATCGACCCGTTGCGCCCCGTCTTTCATTTAAGAGTTCGAGACTTTTTCCTAGACGATTCTACGAACGGGGACGGCCGCCGGGCGAGGAGCCGGTCCCCGGGCCCCGTCCCTCCGGCGCGGATGGAGGCAGACAGACAGGCCGGCCGGCGAGCAACGCTTAAGAAAGCGACCAAGCCGCGGTTTGGCGAGAGAATGTCGCTGCAGCAATCTGAGCTCGAAGACGACGTCTACGAATCAGACTACGAGGTCGACAGCTTGGACGATGACCTGGAAGAAGGGTCAGACGAAGAAGACTTTTGAGCCCGATCCGATAGAGATTCTCTCAACCCGGCGCCGGTGGACGCTCGCTCTTGCCTCCCGCGGCCTCGAGCATCCTCGCTCCGCCGGTCCGCGCCACGACGCCGACGACCATCGCCCCATGACCGCCTGCGTGACTCGGGTGCGCCCCTGCATCTGCGCATCCGCCACCCGCCCGGTGGACTAACCTCGGAGGGAGCCGCGCTCTCCGATGGGAACGTAGGTCGCGTCCCTGGGGCCCACGTACTCCGCCAGCGGCCGGATTATCCTGTTGTTCGAGTACTGCTCCATGACGTGGGCCAGCCACCCCGGCGTTCTCCCCACAGCGAAGACCGGCGTGAACAGGTAGGTCGGGATCCGGAGATAGTGCAGGACGAACCCCGAGTAAAAGTCGAGGTTGGGATAGATCCCTCTCTCCCTGATCATCGCGGCCGCGAGCCCGTCGAGGATCGCCAGGTTCTTCTTCTGCTCCTCGGTGCGGGCTATCCGGCCGGCGAAGTCCCGGATGATCACCGCGCGCGGATCGTTGCCCTTGTAGATGCGGTGGCCGAAGCCCATCACCTTCTCCTTGCGGGCCAGCTTGTCCAGCAGGTAGGGTTCGGCGCGCTCGGGGGTCCGGACCTCCTCGACCATCGCGACGACCTCCTCGTTGGCCCCGCCGTGAAGCGGCCCCTTTAGCGCAGCGACCGCCGCCGTGACGCTCGAGTACATGTCCGAGAGGGTCGAGGCGACGATGCGGGCCGTGAAGGTCGAGGCGTTGAGCTCGTGGTCGGCGTGCAGCACGAGGATCATGTCCATCAGCCTCACCGAGTCCCCGTCGGGCTCCTCCCCGTTCAGCATGTAGAGGAGGTTCGCCGCGAAGCCGAGGTCCTCTCTCGGCTCGAGGTGGGGCAGCAGGTGCTTGTGCTGGTGGATGTAGGCGACTATCGAGCCGAGCTTCGAGGCTACCGAGGCCGCCCTTTCGACCACGGACATGTATGGCCCGTCGTAGATCCCGAGCGCGGCGACGGCCATCTCGACCGCGTCCATCGTGTCGCAGTCGCGGGAGAGGGAGTCCAGGCTGAGGCGGACCCCCGCCGGGAGCGCGCGCCTCGACCTTAGGTCCTTGACGAACGGCTCGAACTCACCCGGGCTCGGGAGCCTCTCGTTCCAGAGGAGGTAGGCCACCTCCTCGTAGTTGGATTGCGCGGCCAGGTCCCCGATGTCGTACCCACGATATGACAGTCGCCCGCGGGCCCCATCTATGAACGTGATAGCGCTCGGGCCGGCGACGACGTCTTCCAGACCCTTCGACAAGTGTCGACCGCAGGTCGGAGCCAGGATTTATCCCTTTTCAGGTCGATGGTTCCTTCGGCGGACCGGGGTCCCTCGCCCGCGTTCTGCCGGCGTCCAGAAAAGGTTTAGAAGCATCAGGTCGTCCGGCCTTCGAATCTTGAAGATCGCGATCGTGGGCGCAGGGGTCGCCGGCTCGTACCTCCTGAACCGTCTCGACGGACACGAGGTCGAGTGCTTCGAGATGAGGACGCAGGAGAAGTGGTACACGGTCTGCGCCTGGGGGACGAGCGAGCCCTACATCACGGAGATGATCAAGAGGGCCGGGTTCAACTTCCAGGACTACGTCCTCCACCGCGGGAAGAAGATGACCGTCGACACCGGCCACGGGACCTTCGACCTCAACGTCAAGGGGATGGTCAGCTACGACAAGCACCGCCTCTGCGAGGACATGCTCAAGGGGCACAAGGTCCACTGGGGGACCCAGGTGAAGCAGCTCGACGGGAGGTTCGACGGCTTCGACCTGGTCGTGGACGCGACGGGGATGCAGCGCGCGCTCCTGCCCAAGGTGAAGGACGACATAATCGTCCCGTGCCTGGAGTACCAGGTCAAGTCGGACAAGATCCCCTGGAAGGACTTTTACATCAAGCCGTACCACGGCCTCACCGGATACCTCTGGTACTTCCCGCTCTGGGACGGGGTCGGGCACCTGGGGGCGGGCGAGGTCCACGGCGCCTACAAGGGCGAGCTGGAGGCCTTGATGAAGGAGTACGACTGCGAGGTCATCAGGAAGATAGGGAGGCCGGTCCGGATCATGCCCCCCGAGTACTGCCAGCCATACTATCAGGGCAAGGTGGTCGGAGTCGGGGAGTCCATCGGGACGGTCTTCCCGATGCTCGGTGAGGGCATCATACCCAGCATGCAGTGCGCGGAGCTGCTGGTAGAGCACCTCGACGACATGAAGGGGTACACCCAGGCCGTCCTCAAGCACACCGCGGTCTACACCAAGGGCTACAAGTTCGTAAAGTCGAAGATGGAAGGCGAGTACA
>JBEKTS010000083.1:0-9880 GCA_049515775.1 Nitrososphaerales archaeon
GACGACCCCCGAGGCGGACAGGGTCCTGGACGAGAAGGGGGTCTTCCTGATCCCGGACATCCTGGCCAACTCCGGCGGCGTGATCGTGAGCTACCTGGAGTGGGTCCAGAACCGCGACAGGCTCTACTGGACCGAGGCCGAGGTCAACGCCAGGCTGGAGCAGAAGATAACGGGCGCGTTCAGGGCGGTCCACAAGGAGGCCAAGGCCAACGGCGTCTCGATGAGGACGGGAGCGCTGATAGTCGGCGTCGGACGGGTCGCCGACGCGGTCAGGACCCTGGGGCTCTGGCCCTAGGGGCCCGGATCAGGCCCTCGACCTCACGCACCAGGACGGTCGAGCCGACGTAGAGCGGCGTCGTCTCGGCCAGCTCCTTCGGGGCCAGCGAGAGGACTTCCCGCTCGCCGTCCGACGAGCTCCCGCCGGCCTGCTTCGCTATCAGCGCCATCGGGGCGGCCTCGTAGAGCACCCTGAGCTTCCCGCGGGGCTTGCCCCTCAGGGCCGGGTATCCGAATATCCCGCCCCTGCGGAGGACCTGGTTGAAGTCGCCGACGAACGTACCCCCGTACCGGAGCTTCAGGCCCCTCTCCTCCAGCCCGGAGACGAACCTCTCCACGGGCTCTATCCACTCCCTCCTCTCGCCCCCCAGGCCGTAGACCTGGGGCTCGTCCGGCATCCTGGTCCCCTCCTCCAGCAGCACGAACCGCTCTCCGTCCGGCCCGTCCGCCAGGGCGAAGGTGTTGACCCCGTCCCCGGCGGTGTAGGTGAGGGTCAGCATCGGGCCGTAGGTGACAAAGGCGGCCCCGACCAGGTGCTCGCCCGAGCAGGGCAGAGGGGAGGAGTAGAACCCGAAGATCGACCCCAGCGGGTTGTTCGTCGAGATGTTCGAGGAGCCGTCCAGGGGGTCCATGGCCACGTGGATCGGTCCCCTGCCCCTCCGGGGCTCCGCCATCTCCTCCGACGCGACCTCCGAGACGATCCCGGTCGCCAGGAGGGAGGAGGCGAAGAGCTCGTTGGCGTAGACGTCGATCTCGGTCTGCCGCTCGCCCGACGGGTTGACCCCCCGGGTCAGCTTGGTCGTGAAGGGGAGGGCGCGCCGCACCTCCACGCTGGTGTTCGCTATGCCGACGAGCAGGCGCGCCAGTTCAGGGGGGGCGCGCCCCTCGAGGTAGGAATCGAGCTTCGTCAATCCAGTATCTCGCCGCAGCCTTAAATACGCCCCGCCGGGGATAAAGCTTTGCGTGACGAGTGATGACGGGAAGAAATGACCGCATGGACGCCTTCCTCAAGGAGGGGAAGAGCCTGATAATCGCCTATGACCAGGGACTGGAGCACGGGCCGTCGGCCGACTTTGACAACAGGAACGTCGACCCGGCCTTCATCGTCGAGATCTCCTCCAAGGGGTCGTTCAACGGCATCGCGCTCCAGAAGGGCGTGGCCGAGAGGTACTACGACGGGAAGGTGCCCCTCATCGTGAAGGTGAACGGCAAATCGGCCCTCTCCAAGGGAGAGCCCAACGCGATGCAGAACTGCTCCGTCGAGTACGCCGTCTCGCTGGGCGCCAAGGCCGTGGGCTACACCATCTACCTCGGGAGCGCCTTCGAGGGGGAGATGTTCAAGGAGTTCGGCGTGATACAGGAGCAGGCCCACGAGGAGGGCCTGGCGGCGATCGCCTGGGTCTACCCCCGCGGCGCCGCGGTCCAGAACGACACGTCGAAGGAGATCGTCGCCTACGCGGCGAGGACCGCGCTGGAGCTCGGCGCCGACGCTGCGAAGATAAAGTACACCGGGGACAGCCACTCGTTCGCCTGGGCCGTGAAGGCCGCGGGGAAGACGAAGGTCTTCATGTCCGGCGGGCCGAAGGCGCCCACCGACGAGTCGTTCCTCGCGCAGGTGAGGGGCGCCATCGACGCCGGCGCGACCGGGATCGCCGTGGGGAGGAACGTCTGGCAGCACCAGGAGCCGCTGAAGATGGCCGAGATGATGAGGAAGGTCGTCTTCGAGAACCTCCAGATCCCCCCGATGAACGCGCAGGTCCGCTGAGCGGGCGGACGGACGGGCCGAACGAACGACCGACGAGCCAGTGGAACCCGGGCCGATGACCAAGAAGATATTCATCATAGACATCGATGGCACGATCTGCGAGAACGTCCCCAACGAGCTCGGGCCGGAGAGGATGAAGCAGGCCCGCCCGTTCGACGACTCGATCGAGGCGATCAACAGGCTCCACGACGACGGGAACTACATCTGCTTCTTCACGGCCAGGACCGACGAGCACGAGGCCGCGACCAGGGAGTGGCTCGAGGAGCACGGGGTGAGGTATCACCAGCTGATCCTGAACAAGCCGAGGAAGCTGCCCCCCTACACCGGCTACCACTTCATCGACGACGCCCACGTCAGGGCCACGACGTTCAAGGGCAAGTTCTCGAACTTCGTGAAGAAATCGGTCGACATCGAGGTCTTCGAGGAGTAGCGGCGCCTCCGAAAGAAGGTTAAATACGGAAATCGGCCGAGCGAAAAGGGGATGTCACTTCCAAGGATACAGTCCGCGCTGGAGAAGCTGGACGCCCAGCTCTCCGAGACCCAGTCTCAGGTCAAGAAGGTCGAGGACCTCATAAGGACCACGCGGGCGGAGTCCAACTCGCGGTCCGACAAGATGGCGGAGGACCAGAGCGCCAAGTTCACGAACCTCAAGACGGAGCTCAGCGCCATGAGGACGGACATCAACACCATGAAGACGGGGCTCACGGTCAGGATGGACTCGATCGACAAGCGGATCAACACCCTCGAGATCGGCTTCAAGAAGCTCGAGGAGACCCTCAGGCAGGAGTAGGCGGCCTAGGGCACGACGACGGCCCCGCCGCCCGCCACCCTCAGGCCCTTTCCGTTCAGGTCGACGACGACCGCGCGCATGCCCTCCCAGACGGGGACGGGGTGCTGGAGGGCCGCCGCGTAGACTCCGGCGCCGACCGCGCTCACCCTGGCGACCGCGAGCTCTCCCGGGAGCTGGAGGTGGAGGTCCCGGTCTCCGATCTCCTGCTTGTAGAAGGGGCTGCGGGCGAACCCGAAGCTGGGCCTGTCGGTGAGCTTGAACGACCCGTCGTCGAGCCACGAAGCCTTGTCGAGGTCCTTCGCGTCGACGCCCTTCAGCGATAGGCCGACGCGGATCCCCTCGCCCGCGCTCTCGTAGTCCTCGTCGTTGACCTGGATGCCCTTGACCTCGACCGTCCTCTCCGGGGACGAGGGGATGGCGCGGAGCTTGTCGTGGACCGAGACCTTGCCGCCCAGGACGAACCCCAGGACCACGGTCCCGACGCCCTTGACGCTGAACGCGCGATCGACGTAGACGAGCGTCCCCGAGCGCGGGGAGTTGGGCGAGGGACCGATCGTCGAGAGGTCGATGATCGACGAGTCGCCGGCCCTCTCGTCGACGGCGTACCGGGCGAGCCGGAGGCCCTTGAACGACGAACGGGCGGCCTCGGCGGTAGCCGAGCCGTCGATGACCGCGAGCGACCCGGGGAGGGCGAAGCTCTCGAGCAGGACGGCGAGCTCTCCGTCGGGAGCCGTGAGCCTCCCGCCCTTCGGGAGGAGATAGTAGGCGTAGTCGCATATCGAGGCGATCCTCGAGTAGCCCTGGATGCGGTCGGGGAACTGGGGGTCGTCGAGGAGGGAGTACCGCTTCCCCGCCTCGTTCTTGTGGTACACGATCATGCCCTCCACCTCGCTCTTCTTCGCGATCGAGCTCATGAACCGCGCCTTCTGTTCGCTGTCGGTTCCGAAGACGCCTATGGTATGGCCGTCCATGTCTCTTGAGACGGGTCGCCGGCCCGAGGGAGCGGTAATAAAGCTACGGGGCCCGGCGGGTCCGAGGGGTCGCCCTAGGGGAAGAGGTCCGTGCTGAGGTACTTCAGGCCGGTGTCGGGGACGATGGTGACGACCGTCTCGCCCTCGGAGAGGCCCCGGGCCACCTCCAGCGCCGCCGCGACGTTCGCCCCTCCGCTGAAGCCGGATAGGATGCCCTCCCTCCGGGCCAGGGCCCGGGCGACCCTGATCGCCCTCGAGTCGGTCACGGTGAGGTATCCGTCGCAGAGCGACGGGTCCCAGATCTCCGGGACGAGGGCGTAGCCGGTCCCCTGGATCTTGTGCTTCGCCGAGGTTACCCGCCTGCCCGCCAGCACGGGCGCCCCCTCCGGCTCGACCACGAGGCACCTGACCAGTGGGTCGTGCCCCTTGAGCGCCCTGGAGACCCCGACGAAGGTCCCGCCCGTCCCCGCCATGGCGACGAAGGCGTCGACGTCTCCCCCCGTCTGGCGCCATATCTCCTCTCCCGTCCCCTGGAGGTGCGCGGCGGGGTTCGCGGGGTTCCTGAACTGGTCGACCCGAAAGGCGCCGTGGCGCCGCACGAGCCGCCGCGCCTCCTCCTCGACGAGGGCCAGGTCATCTCCCGTCACCTGGCCTGGGACGCCCCCCTCCGCCTGAGGGACGAGCACCACCTTCGCTCCCAGCGCCTTCATCACCCTCCACCGCTCCCTCGAGTTGCCCTCGCTCATCACGGCCGTGAACCGATAGCCCTTGACCGCGCAGGCGACGGCCAGGCCGATGCCCATGTTCCCGCTGGTGAGCTCGACGACCATCTGGCCGGGGCGCAGCCGGCCGTCGCCCTCCGCCTCCTCGAGCATCCGCAGGGCGGCCCGGTCCTTGACGGAGCCGCCGGGGCTGTAGTACTCGAGCTTGGCGAGGACCCGCGCCCTCACCCCCTCCGCGGCCCCGATGCGCTCGAGCGAGACCAGCGGCGTGTTCCCTATGGCGCCGAGGACGCTCTCGAGCGGCTCGGGAGGGGTGGAGGGGGCCATCGGTCCCGCCGTGGCCCGGACCGATGAATGATAACTCTATCGAGCGAGCGTCCGCACCGGGAGGCCGCGCAGGAAGACATTTCTATCGCGGGCCCCCTCTCCCGCACGTGCAAAGAGAACCGCTGGTCTACCTGAACGGGGCCTTCGTACCGAGGTCGGAGGCCAAGATCTCAGTCTTCGATCACGGGCTGCTCTACGGCGACGGGGTCTTCGAGGGCATCAGGGCTTTCGACGGCTACGTCTTCAAGCTCAGGGAGCACGTCGAGAGGCTCTACCAGTCGGCCGCCTGCATCGAGCTGCAGATCCCCGTCGACAGGGACCAGATGGTCGAGACGGTCGTCGAGACCCTGCGGAGGAACGGCTACGCCAACGCCTACATCAGGCTCGTCGTGACGAGGGGGGTGGGGGACATGGGTGTGAACCCCAACCTGTGCAAGGAGAGCAGCGTCTTCGTGATAGCGGAGCCGACCTCGGCGACTCTCCCGGCCGACCCCCGGGTCCTCAGGACGATCGTCACCTCGGTCCGGAGGGACCCCGTCGACTCCACGACCCACGAGATAAAGTCGCTCAACTACCTCAACAGCGTCCTGGCGGTCCTCGAGGCGAACCGGGCGCAGGTCGACTACCCCGTGATGCTGGACCACAGGGGGTTCGTCTCGGAGGGGTCGACGATGAACATCTTCATAGTGAAGGACGGGACGGTATCGACCCCGCCCTCGGCCTCAGGGATCCTCCACGGGATCACCAGGGCCCGGGTCATCGGGCTGTGCCGGGAACTCAAGTACCAGGTCCTGGAGCGCGAGGTCACCCCCTTCGAGCTCTACACCTCGGACGAGGCGTTCTTCACGGGGACGCTCCTCGGGCTGGCGGCGGTGGGGGAGGTGAGCGGGAAGAAGATCGGCGCGGGCGGGGCGGGTCCGGTCACCAGGGCCCTCTACGGAGAGTTCAGGGACCTCGTCCCGAGGCCGGAGGAGGGCACCCCGATCTTCAGGAAGAAGGAAGAGAAGGTCAGGCCGGCGCGGACCCGCTAGGACCCTCGCCTCGGCGCGCCGAGAGCCTCCGGTAGGCCCTCACGGCCAGGATGAACGCAGTCGGGACGCTCCAGAAGGAGTACCGCAGCGGGAGGCCGTGGAGGTGGACGGTGAAGAAGATCGGCAGGGCCGTGACCGTGTAGAGGGCGCCCGATACCAGCCAGGTGATGGTCTCTCCCCGGAACTGGCGGACGAGGTCCTTCGGGATGAGCCTCTTCTCTTCGTCGGCGGCGCTGAAGGTGAAGAAGGCGAGGATGACCATCATCCCGCCCAGGTCGAGCGCGTAGAGGGTCGAGGTCGCGTCGGCGTATCCGGCCGCGTCGGTGACGCCGGCGGGGATGTTCTTCACGATGTTGAAGAGGAACGGCTCGACCGAGACCAGGAAGAGCAGGATGGTGTTCAGCGTGACCACCCTCTGGGACGCAAGAGGCAGGACCGACATTATCCGCGTGTATCGCAGCCAGATCGTGATCAGGATCAGGAAGCTGAAGCCGAACGTCCCCAGGTCGACGTAGGTCGACTTGGCGTCGAGCGGAGGGCTGCTCACGAGGGTTATCGCCCCGACCGAGAGGGCGAGCCCGAAGACCATGTCCGAGAGGGACTCTATCCTCGGCCTCGGGCGTTGGGGCTGGTCTTGCTGTTCGGTCAGGCTGCGTCCCTAGGGCCAGGGTCGCACGGCCTTATTATCCATCGGAGCGGTGGCGGCCGACGCACTGCCGGTTGGTGGCGCCCTGAAAAAATCGGGGGTGGCTCCCGTGCTCTAGGGGTGCATCCACTTCATCGCGTCCTCGTAGGAGGTCGCGACGAGCGTTTCGGACGATGCAGAGTCGGCGCCCATCATCGACATCCTCATCGGCCCGCTGATGTCGGGAGCCTCGGTGATCCAGACGGAGTCGTACTGGCCGAGCGTCATGAACCCCTGATGGATCTTCACGCCCATCTTCTCCGCCGCCTCCATCATCATCTTGTTCATGGCCTCCATCTCCGCAGGATCTGGTGCCTTCCTCATCTTGACGAGGGTGATGAACCACATGTCAGGACCACGGCGGCGCCCCGGGTATTTATACCCGGCGTGCATATTTTGAGTATTCTGGGCATACCGCCGACCGGATGACGATCGTCCGAGACCCCGCGTTCGGCAGGCTTATACCAACCGTGCTGGACCGGGGCGACTCTGATGACCAAACCGGAAGGAGGGACCCAGGCCGGGCCGGGGTGGACGGCGGCCAGGACCTCGACAGTGATACTCATCGTCGTGCTCGCCATCGTGATCATCGGGACGGGAGTAGGGATCGCCAGCACGTCCTCGAACGGCTTCCAGTATGCGTGCCTGTCGGCCACCCGCAGCGGGAGCGACGTGGATGTGACGACCACCGGTCTGATGCACCACATCGGATCGCAGTACTTCATCAGCTGCGCCGAGGGCGCCACCGTCTCGGCGGTCACGGCCAGCTACTCGTGCATGACGGTATCCCCCCGCACCACGAGCTCGAACTACCCCGCCGGGTCGGTGGCCTACGACTACTACCTGACGGCCGCCGGCGGCTCGATCGCCCTGGTGGGCGCCCCCGTCAACGCGACCGTGGTGACGCAGCCCACAACCGCTTCGATAGAGGTAACGTGCGGCTAGGAGGACGAGAGGAGCCGGCCCCGCCTCCGGCGGGGTCTGGTTTTGGTTGGAGGCGGGCCCGATGGGGTCTGTACCCTCTTTGGGGCTGGGTATCGAGTTAGAAGATACTACCTACTAAGAAATCATTACTGAATTTCAAGTGGGTTCAAGTGCTTCTTGATTTGTACTCATAGGGGACTTATGCTGCACTTACCTTCCCTGATGTGGGCCTTGTGCGATTCACCGCTCAACACGGTCTTGGGGCCGGGGTCACTGGCCCTTGGGGGGCATCCCCTTCCGGTAATCCTCTTCCAGGGCAGCCACTAGATCATCCCAGTACTCGTTCGCGTCGCGGACCCACTGACTCCGAGTGGGATGCTTTCGTGTCATCCACCGTTCCGTGAGAGATAGGGTCACTCGCGTTCGTCCTGGACCGAGGCGTGCAAGCTTGTAATCCACCGCGTCAAGGTCCGTCGCGCCTATCTGTTCTTTGTGCCAGGCGTCGGGTGGAATCAATCGGACGAGTTCCACGACTACCGTGGGGCTCTCGATAGGAGTGACCCTCGAAATGATTCGGACCACGCGATCCGACCCCACATGAATCACCTCGTGACGCGGCTTCGAGCTCGACAATTTCCCGTCGTCACTCCGAAAGTCGGTGCACCATTCGTACACGTATTTGATCGGCGCCTCGATGGTCTTCGTGACCCGGGCATGATGTGTGGCAAAAACGCGTCGGCTGGATTCCGGCATGCGACCCATTAGAGTGACGGATTCCTCGCTATCAAGGTTTTCCTCGTCCCTCTAGGCGCGGGGGTCTAATGTCCAGCGAACTTACCAGAACCTCAAATCCATCCAACGAAAGTATGCTTGTCGAAGCTCGCCGGCCCACTGACCTCATCATCGACCGAAGATATTGGCCGCTCTCACGTCAATTGGAATGGTGGTGTCGCGAATTGCTACTTACTCTTGGATGCGGCCTTGTCGCGAACGGCTTCATAGTGCAGGACCAACTCACCGTACGGCATGTTGCTGGCGGAGAGAAGCTTCAGGTTAGTTTGCGACTTCATCGGGTTCCAGTAGCGGGGCCCTCGACCGAAGACGACGGGCATGACGAGGAACCAGTAGTCGTCAGCGAGATTGAGACGGATGACCTCGTGGATGAGCCGGGGCCCCCCTTCGATGATGATGTTCCCGCCCTTCTCGCCCTTGAGCTTTGCGATAATCTTCGCGAGGTCGCCCTTTAAGATCCGCGAATTTTCCCAGTCGAGCCTCTTCAATCGATGCGAGAGGCAGACCTTGTCCACCTTGTCGAGGAAGCGAGAGTAATCGAACAGGAACTTGGGGTCGTTCGGATTCCGCCCCTTAAGCGAATGGACGCGACGGTGGCCGGTGAACGAGCGACGGCCCATAACGACCGTCGTGACGTCCGGGTATCGGTCGGTCCACATCTTCCGGAAGAACTCGTCCGGTTCGTCCCGATTAGCCGAGGGGAGATCGGAGCCCGGGTACTTGGGGAACTCCCCGCGTCCGTCGAGGGTCATGTACAGATTGGCGGTGATCTTTCGCATTTTCGTTCCCTCCGTTACTCGCTGGAACTCGTGTAGAGTATTTATGCCCAACTTGATGCGGGAGCAGGAGGAACCGATAGCCGATTCCAAATGTCGAAGTATATGTTGTGATTAAAACACCAATTTCTGTGACAATGCACTTGGCGGATTGGCGGTGCCTTGAGGACTCTAGGCTGATTTCCTAATGAATAATTCAAATCCATGAAACGGAAGTATACTGGTCGAAGCTCACAGGCCCCACCAAGTATACTATTCAAATCCGCGTCTTCATGATGCAAACGCGTAGTCCCAGTGGCCTCTTGAGCCAGGCCCCAGCAGCGCCCCCCCACGATTAGTGCCTTATTCTTGCCAGCGAGAGAGGTTCTGCAGCATGCTCTTCATGCCACGCGCCATGATTGCTCACTCTTCTTCATTCAGCCCTTCCAGAAGCCGGACTTGCCGGCGGCCGGCAGTGTCCTGGCGCTGCCATGCGCTCTCCACTTCTGCGAACGTTGCGACGCGCCGGGATCAAGATTCGGGATCGGGAATGAGTTCGAATATGGACTCCATACTCTTCCGACTACAAATGCGTCTGGGACCTGGACACATCCGTGCCCTCGGTAGTTTCACGCCCAATCAGCGGACGCCCAGTGCCTTCTCAGAAATCCCAGGCGGCCTGGATTGCTGCGGCCTCGCCTGCCGCCTGCCGCTTTCCAATCTGGAAAGCCTTGATGGCGAGGTTCGGGTCCATCACGTTCGCCGGAGCCTCGATGTCGCTGAAATCGGGCTCGACCGCTACCAGCCGTCTGGTTTGGCGCAATGGTGCCAACTCAGCGTCC